>NZ_JBEZIX010000073.1:0-39271 GCF_040651315.1 Streptomyces sp. NPDC048506 | reverse complement strand
CTACCGCTACTTCGCGGGCCGGGACGATCTACTGGGCGAGCTGATCCGGGACGCCTACGACGATGTGGCGCAGGCCATCGCACAGGCCGACAGTGGCTCCGCCGAGGACCCGCGGTCCACCCTGCACGCCCTCGCCGGCGCCTACCGGAGCTGGGCCGTCGCGCAGCCGCACCGCTATCTCCTGATCCAGGGAACGCCGCTCCCCGGTTACGCGGCTCCGTCCGACACGCTCCAGCGCGCGCGGGCCGTCCTGGGGCCGTTCCTGAAGGCGTTCGCCACCGGTGCGCCCGCAAAGGCGCTACGGCCGGCCGTCGCCGAGATGGACGCATGGGTACACAAGGACGACGGCGTCGCCGACTGGGTGGCGCAGCACACCGGGCTGCCGCCGCACGGCAAGGCGGCGGGCATCGCCCTCGCCGGTACGGTGCTGGCCTGGTCGCAGCTGCACGGCACGGTCGGCCTGGAGGTGTCCGGCCACTACACCGGGATGGGGCACCACGCATCGACCTTGCTCACCGCGCAGATCGACACCCTGGCCGACTCCTTCGGGCTCTAGGGTCTGTCCGATGGGTCATGGCCGGGCCCGCGACGCTCTCCCAGGTGCGTTGTCGGAGCGCGCTCGTTCTTGGTGCCGGGCAGGTGCGCGCCAAGGGGTGGCGCGGGGCCAACTCCGGTGCGTCGGCCGGTTCTCGGTAGGCTCACCCGGTGCTGCCGCCCGATGGGACCGATGTCCCGCACCCCGTTCTTCCCGCCGAATTCGTCCGCTACGCGGTGGCCCTTCAGGCCCCCGAACTCGCCTGGGGGCATCTGAACGGCCGTCTGACCGCCGAGGACACCGTCCAACTGGCCTTCCTCCGGCGCTGCGACCTCGGCGCGGGCCCCGGCGAGGCGTTCGCCCGGATCCACCGGGCGGGCCACGACCCGGCGGAACTCGCCGCCGTGTGCCGGGAGATCGCCGATGCATCGACGGACGAGGCGAGGACCGGTCGGGCCGCCGCGCGGGACGGGCAGCACGCACCGGACGGACAGTACGTACCGGACGGGCCGCTCGCACCGGACGGGCCGCGCGCACCGGACGGGCCGGACGCCCGGCGGGTCTGGGACTACCTCGAACGGAGTCGGCGCGCCTGTGACGAGGAGGGCGCAGCCGTCGACGGCGGACGCCGACTCGCCGACGGGCGGCGGGAGTTCCTCCTCGACCGCGCCGCGTCCGGCCAGGGCATGAACTGGCAGGAGAGCTCCGCGCTGCTCGGCACCGACCGGCCCGAGGAGGTGGACGCCGCGTTCGAACGCGGGGAGGAGCTGGTCGGCGTCGCGGTGATCGGCCTCGCCCTGACCCACCCCGACGCCGCGGCGATCCTGCCCAGGGTCGCCCGGGCCCTGGAGCGCGCCCTGGAGTCGTCGGACGCCGCCCTCCGTCACCAGGGCCTGGTCGCCCTCGGCCACACCGCCCGCCTGCACTGCACCGTCGACCGGCGCTGCCTGGATCTGCTGCGCCGCTGTCCGCGCCGCAACGAGGCCGACGACGACCTCTGGGGGTACGTGGCCCGCCGTCGGTTGCCGTGGTGGCTGTGGCGGCATCAGTTCGGCCCGTGGCTGTGGCAGGTGGTGCGGTATCAACCCGGCACGTTCGTGCGGTGGTTGGCGCGGCGGTCCGGGCGGTGGCTGCCGGGGAGCGGCTGCCGGGGAGCGGATGGCGGGGGCGGCGCGCCGTGGCGTCGCGGCCCGCCGCCCGTCGACCTGACAGCCCAGGAGGCAGGACCAGGGTGACGGTCCGGACCGCCGGCTGTGCGGCGGGCGCGGCTGGATCGCCGGCTGAGCGCCGGGCGTGGCCGCTTGGCCGGGTCGGCGTGGGCATGGCAAAAATCATGAGGTGGCTGCCTTGCTCTCTTTCGGAGCGCGTGCCTCAATGGATCCGCGATTCAGGTCGCTGACTCAACGTCAGATCCCACCGGATCAGGACGTGGTCGGCACGGAGCCCGACCGCGGGCCCCGCGTGGCTGCCTGTCGTTCCCTCACGTACCCCTCGACGGCCGGTGTCACGGACCTGTCACCCCCCTCACGAAGGCGGTACCCCCATGAGGCACCTCAGACCCGGCACGCACGGCATCGGGACGGCGCTCGCCGTGGCCGTCGCCGTCGTCGGCACCCTGGCGATGGCACCGGCCGCGACCGCGGTGACACCCGACACCGCCACCCTCTCCTTCGACTGCGGTTCGTACGGCTCGGGTACGGCGACGCTCACCGCGACCCAGGACGGCACGGCCGCCACGATCAGCCTGTCCACCTCGGCGATCACGTCGCCGATAAACATCGGTGCGAACTCGGTGAAGTCCACGCTGACGCTCACCAAGAACGGCTCGGACAGCACCCAGTTCAGCGGCAACGCCAACCCGGAGATCCCGGCCGGCAGCGCGGTGTCCACGGGGCCGCTCAGCGGCACGGTCGCGGCGGGCGACAGTCTGGAGGCCAAGTCCCTCACGGTCACCGTGCTGGGGATCACGGCCACCTGCAACGCCACCTCGGCACAGTCACCCGGACCGTTCGTGTTCTGACCCCGACCGCTCACGGAAAGGGGACCGGCGGGCATCCGCCCGCCGGTCCCCGATCCGGCTCACCGCGGCCCGCGGCTCACCCGGAGCTCTCGCTCTCCTCCCGCGCCAGGTTCGAGTGCCGGTAGGAGTACATGAAGTAGACGACCATGCCGATCAGGAACCAGACCACGAAGCGCACCCAGGTCTGCCACTCCAGGAACGTGATCAGCCAGAGCGAGAAGCACACCCCGATCGCCGGCACCACCGGCATCCCCGGGCAACGGAACGAGCGCGGCAGGTCCGGGCGCTTGTAGCGGAGGACGATCACCGCGACGCAGACCACCACGAAGGCCAGCAGGATGCCGATGTTCGTCAGCTCGGCCGCCTCGCCGATCGGCAGGAAGCCCGCGATCACCGCGGAGGCGACGCCGACGATCCAGGTCACCCGGGTCGGCACGTGGTGGGTGGGACTGGTCTTGGCGAACCACTTCGGCAGCAGACCGTCCCGGCTCATCGAGAACCAGACCCGGGTCACGCCCAGCATGAACGTGAACATGACGGTCAGGATGCCGATGATCGCGCCGACCGCGATGACGTCGGCGAGCCCGGTCAGGCCCACCGACTTGAACGCCGACGAGAAGCCGCTCTCCGGGTCGATGGACTTGTAGTCCTGCATACCCGTCAGCACCAGGCAGGCCAGGACGTACAGCACCATGGAGATCGCCAGCGAATACATGATCGCCTTCGGCATGTGGCGCTGGGCGTCCTTGGACTCCTCGGCCGCGGTGCTCATCGCGTCGTACCCGAAGACCGCGAAGAACACGGTGGCCGCGCCGGTGAACGCCCCGCTCACCCCGAACGGGAAGAACGGGTGGTAGTTGTCCGTGTTGATGTGGAAGAAGCCGACGGCGATGACGACCACGACCACCAGGACCTTCAGACCCACCACGATGGTCTCGAAGCGTGCGGCGTTCTTGATGCCGAGCGTGAGCAGATAGGCGATCAGCAGGCAGAGCACCGCCGCGAACAGGTCGACCCGGTGCCCCGGGCCGGTCCCGGGCGCGCCCAGCATCCAGGCGGGCAGATCGAGGCCCACCTCGCCGAGCAGGAAGCCGAAGTAGCCGGAGATGCCGATGGCGACCACCGCGACGATCGCGGTGTATTCGAGCAGGAGGTCCCAGCCGATGAACCAGCCGGCCACCTCACCGAGCACCGCATAGCCGTAGGTGTACGCCGAGCCGGCCTTGGGGATCAGCCCGGCGAATTCCGCGTACGAAAAAGCCGCCGCGGCGCTCGCAATTCCCGCAATGAGAAAGGAAACCAGGACCGCGGGCCCGGCCTTTCCGTTCGCAACGGTGCCGGCCAGCGTGAAGATGCCGGCGCCGATGATGCCGCCGACACCGATGGCGGTCAGCTGCCACAGGCCCAGTGCCCGGGTGAGCTGTTGGCTCGCGGGGCCCTCCGCCTCCTCGATGTGCTCGATCGGTTTGCGGCGCAATACGCCCTTTCCCGCGCGCAACCCCATGGGTCAACCCTCCGTAGGCTCACTCCGTCGTGCTCCAACGGCGGATCATCATGGTCCCTTTGGGGCGCTGGAGGAAGACGACTCCACAAGTTAAGGGTGGGACTCGCCCGGTAACGCATACCGGAAGGCGGACGTCCGAGGGGCGGCGAACGGGTGCCCGGGACGTGTCGGGGAGCGTCAGTCGGCGTCCTCCAGCCGGAAGCCGACCTTCAGTCCGACCTGGTAGTGGTCGATCTCGCCGTCGACGAGATGCCCGCGCACCTGGGTGATCTCGAACCAGTCGAGGTTGCGCAGGGTCTGCGAGGCACGCCTGATGCCGTTGCTGATCGCGGCGTCCACGCTCTGCTGGGACGTACCGACGATCTCGGTCACGCGATACGTGCGGTCGGTCACGGTGCTCTCCCTCGCCGGGGCGGCGCTCCGCCCGTCCACCCCCACCGTGCCTCAGCCCGGCCGGCCCCACCAGCGGAGCCGGCCCTACGGGACGACCGTGACCGGCCAGCGACCGGCCTTGACCAGGCGGACCGCGACGGAGCCCATGATGCGGTGCCCGGCCGACTCCGAGGCGCCCACCACCACGGCGTCCGCCTTGAGGTCGTCGGCCATCTGCACCATGCCGTTGTACGGATCGCCGCGCAGCGTGTGGAACTCCCAGCGCACCTGGTAAATCCCCTGGAGCCGCTCGGTCGCCTCGCGGATCTCGGCCATCAGCTCCTCGGCGACCTCGTTCGTCGCGTCCGCCACCGGGGCGCCCATCGCCGCGCCGGCCGGCAGCACCGGCTGGACGTAGACCAGCACCAGCTTCGACGCCTGCCGCCTGGCCAGCCCGGCCGCATAGGCCGCGGCGCGCCACGACGAGTCGGAGCCGTCGATGCCGACGACGATGACCTTCGGGCCGTCCGTTCCGCGCTCGAACTGCGCGGCTGCGTTCTCGTCCACACCTGGAGGTTATCCGCACGGGGGTGCCGCCGGACCCCCGGGCCGCCCCGCCGTGGGCCGCCGTGCGCCGCGGTGGGCCCGGCCGGGTCAGGCCGGCGCCGGTGGCCAGCTGTCCGGCGACAGCACGCCCAGCACGTACGCCTTGGCGACCAGCGCGGTACGGCCCTGTACGCGCCAGCGGCGGGCCAGTCGGGTGAGGTGGTAGTTCACCCCGTCGACCGTCAGACCCAGCGCGGTACCGATCGACGCGGTGGTGGCACCACCGGCGGCGAGCGCCAGGATCCGGGCCTCCACCGGGCTCGCCGTGCTGGGCGGGGCCGCCGGCGGCGGGACGGTCTCCCGCACCCGCAGCACCGCCAGCAGCGGGGGCGGCTGTACGGACGGGTCCCCGACCGGATCCACCGTCAGCTCCCCCTCCCGCTCGGACCCGTCAGCCCCGGCCCGCCAGTGCACCTCGACCGGGTAGCGTGACCGGTGGCCCAGCCGCACCGCCTCCTCGATCCGGAGCAGTTGCGCCTTCGCCCGGGGCTTGAAGAGGTCCAGCAGATTGCGGCCCCGCAGCTGCCCCGGAGCCAGACCCCACAGCACGGACATCGCCGGATTGGCGATCAGCACCTCACCGTCGCTGCGGCACACCGCGATCGGAGTGGGGATGCGGTCCAGCAGGATCAGGAAGTAGTTGCGCCACGGGCCGTCGGCGTACGGCCCGGCGTGGTCGACGTGTCCGGAGTCGACGTGTCCGGAGTTGACGTGCCCGGCGTCGACGTGTCCGGACGACGCACGGGGCGGTGTGTGGGCGGAGTGCGTCCCCGCCCCTGGTGCGCCGTCGGCAGTCCCGTTGTCCATTGCCCCTTCTCCGGTCCGCAGGCAAGGGCCCGCAGCGAAAAAACACTGCACAATCATGCAGTTGTCCGGGCGTGAGCCGCGCTCCGGGCCCCGCACGCTGGAGACATGACCGACACCATCGCACTCCACAGTGACGAACGCGCCGCCGACGACGGCATTCCGGTGGTCGACATCACGGCGACCGGCCTCACCAAGAAGCCCATGCAGCAGGCCATGGACCTCGCCCGGATCCACGGTCCGGCCTTCAAGCGCAGGCTCGGCGAACGCGAGACGCTCTTCCTCACCTCGCTCGATCTGGTCACCGAGGTCGCCGACGAGACCCGCTTCGCCAAGGGCGTCTCCGTCGTGCTGGAGAACGTCCGGGAGTTCGCCGGTGACGGTCTGTTCACCGCCTACAACGACGAGCCCAACTGGGCCAAGGCGCACGAGGTCCTGATGCCGGCCTTCGCGCTCGGCTCGATGCGCACGTACCACCCGGCCATGCTCCGGGTCGCCCGCCGGGTCATGGCCAGTTGGGACCGGAAGGTGGCCGACGGCTCGCCGGTGCAGGTCGCCGAGGACATGACCCGGATGACGCTGGACACCATCGGGCTCGCCGGGTTCGGCTTCGACTTCGAGTCGTTCTCCCGCGGCGACGCCGCGCACCCGTTCGTCGAGGCCATGGTGCGCTGCCTGGAATGGAGCATGAAGAAGTTCGCCCGCGACCCGGACGGCGACCACTCGGCGGCGGACGCGGCGTTCCGCGCCGACGCGGACTACCTCGCCACCGTCGTCGACGAGGTCATCGCCGCCCGCACGACGACCGGTGAGACCGGTGAGGACGACCTGCTGGGCCTCATGCTCGGCGCCCGGGACCAGGGCGACGGCGCGGCGCCCACCGGCCCCTCCCTGGACCTCGCCAACATACGCAACCAGGTCATCACCTTCCTCATCGCCGGCCACGAGACCACCTCCGGCGCGCTCTCCTTCGCCCTCTACCACCTGCTCAAGGACCCGCTCGCGCTGCGCATGGTCCAGCGCGAGGCCGACGAGCTGTGGGGGGACCAGGCCGACCCCGACCCGACCTTCGAGGACATCAGCCGGCTGCCGTTCACCCGGCAGGTCCTCAACGAGGCGCTACGGCTCTGGCCGACCGCCGCGGCCTTCACCCGCCAGGCCCGCGAGGACACCGTGATCGGCGGCCGCTACCCGCTCAGGGCCGGCGAGCTGGTCACCGTGCTCACCCCGATGCTGCACCGCGACCCGGCCTGGGGCGACAACCCCGAACTGTTCGACCCGTCCCGCTTCAGCCCGGACGCCGAGGCGGCCCGCTCCCCGCACGCCTACAAGCCGTTCGGCACCGGTGAACGCGCCTGCATCGGGCGGCAGTTCGCCCTGCACGAGGCGACCATGCTGCTCGCCCTGCTCGCGCACCGCTACCGGCTGATCGACCACCGCGACTACCAGCTGGACGTCAAGGAGACGCTCACCCTCAAGCCGGAAGGGTTCACGTTCACCCTGGCCGCCCGTACGCCCGCCGACCGGGCCGCGGTCCGCGCCGCGCTGGACACCCTCCCCGGCCGCTCCGGCGGCCCGCTCCGCTCCGCGGCCGACACGTCGGCCGACGACGGGCTGCCGACCCGGGTCCCCCAGGGCACCGGCCTGCTGCTCCTGCACGGCAGCAACTACGGCACCTGCCGCGAGTTCGCCGAGCGGCTCGCCGACGAGGCCACCACCCTGGGCTTCGCCGCCGAGGTGGCGCCGCTGGACTCCTGCGCCGAGAACCTCCCCGCGGACCGGCCCGTCGTCATCGTCGCGGCCTCCTACAACGGCCAGCCCACCGACGACGCGGCCGCGTTCGTCCGCTGGCTGACCACCGCGTCGGACGGCGCCGCCACGGACCTCCCCTTCGCGGTGCTCGGCGTCGGCGACCGCAACTGGGCCGCCACCTACCAGCACGTACCGACCCTCATCGACGACCGCCTGGAAGCGCTCGGCGGCCGGCGGCTGCTGCCCCGCGCCGAGGCCGACGCCTCGGGCGATCTCAACGGCACCGTCAAGGAGTTCGCCGCCGCGCTGCGCACCCGGCTGCTCACCCGGTACGGCGACCCGGCCAGCATCGGTGCGGACGCGCCGGCGGCCGAGGACACCGGCTACACGGTCACCGAGCTCACCGGCGGGCCGCTGGACGCCCTCGCCGCCCGGCACGACCTCACCCCGATGACCGTCACCGAGGCCTACGACCTGACGGCGCAGGACTGGCCGCGGCCCAAGCGCTTCCTGCGGCTCGCGCTGCCGGACGGCGTCGAGTACCGCACCGCCGACCACCTCGCCGTGCTCCCGGCCAACGCCCCGGCCACCGTGGACCGGGCGGCCCGCGCCCTCGGCGCCGACCTCGACACCGTCCTCGCGGTGCACCCCGGCCGCCGCGCCGGCCGCGACGCCCTGCCCGTCGACCGGCCGCTGTCGGTACGTCAACTCCTGACCTATCACCTGGAGTTGGGGATGCGGCCGACGGCCGACCAGGTCGCCGTGCTGGCCGCCCACAACCCCTGCCCGCCCGAGCGCCACGCCCTGGAGTCCCTCGCCGAGGACGACCCGCGCACCGTGATCGAGCTGATCGAGGACCACCCGGCGCTGCGCGGGGCGCTGCCCTGGCCGACGGTGCTGGAGCTGCTGCCGCCGCTGCGCACCCGGCACTACTCGGTGTCGTCCTCGCCCGCCTCCGACGCCCGGCACGCCGATCTGATGGTCTCGCTGCTGCCCGGCGGCACCGGCTCGACCCATCTGCACGCGCTACGGCCCGGCGACACCGTCCTGGCCCGCGTCCAGCCCTGTCGGGAGGCCTTCCGGCTCGACCCGGCCGACGACACTCCCGTCATCCTGGTCGCCGCCGGCACCGGCCTGGCACCCTTCCGCGGCGCCGTCGCCGACCGCGTCGCCGCGGGTCGGACCGCACCGGCCCGGCTGTACTTCGGCTGCGACGACCCGGCCGCGGACTTCCTGCATGCCGCGGAGTTCGCCGCCGCCGAGGCCGCCGGCGCGATCTCCGTACGCCCGGTCTTCAGCGAGCGCCCGGAGAACGGCCACCGCTTCGTCCAGCACCGCATCGCCGCGGAGGCCGCCGAGGTGTGGGAGTTGCTGCGGGCCGGCGCGCGGGTGTACGTCTGCGGCGACGGCAGTCGGATGGCGCCCGGCGTACGGGCCGCCTTCCGCGAGCTGCACGCGGCCCACACCGGCGCCTCCCCGCAGGAGTCCGAGGCCTGGCTGCGCGAACTGACCGCTTCCAGCCGCTACATCGAGGACGTGTACGCCGCGGGCTGAGGCCCGGTCCGCGGGGCGCTCGGGACCCGGTCCCGGCCCCGCGGTGGTTCCCCGCTTCCCCTCCTCCTACGGGGGAGGGGAAGCGGCAGGCTGGATCTTCCGGCCCGGCCGGGCCAAGGTGGACAGGTGCGGCCAACCCGGGCCGCACCGTCCGCCGGCCACGACCAGCCCGGCGGCCCGACCGTGGGGGGACATCGGCATGACCAAAGCCCTGATCATCGGAGGCGGCATCGCGGGGGCGGTGACCGCCATGGCCCTGAAGAAGGCCGGCATCACGGCCGAGGTCTTCGAGGCCTACCCGACCGGCGCGGACGACGTCGGCGCCTTCCTCGTCGTCTTCGCCAACGGACTCGAAGCACTGAGGGTGATCGACGCCCACGGCCCGGTCGTCGACCACTCCTTCCCGGCGCGGCGGGTGCAACTCCTCGGCAGCGACGGTGCCCGCCTGGGGGAACGCCCCATCGCGGGCACGGAACAGGGCGCCGGACTCGGCCCGCGCACCCTGCGCCGGGCCACCCTCTACCAGGTGCTGCACAACGAGGCGGCGCGCCGCGGCATCGCCGTACGGCACGGAAAGCGGCTGGTCGGCGCCGAGACCGTGCGCACGCCCGAGGGCAAGCGGGTGGTCGCCACCTTCGCCGACGGCAGCCGCGCCGAGGGCGACCTCCTCATCGGTGCGGACGGGCTGCACTCCGTCACCCGCACCCTGATCGATCCGGCCGCCCCGCAGCCCCGTTACACCGGCCAGAACACCGTCTGCGGCTACGCCCGCGACACCGATGTCGCGCTCCCGCCGGACACCTACACCATGATCTTCGGCCAGCGGGCCTTCTTCGGCTGCACCCGCGCCCCCGACGGCGAGATCTGGTGGTTCGCCAACGTCCCCGGTACGGAACTGGACCGCACCCGTCCGCCGGCCACGACTCCCGAGGCCTGGCGCGAACGGGTCGCCGCGCTCTTCGCGGACGACGACACCCCGGCCGCGGACGTCGTGCGCGCCACCGACGACCGCATCATCGTCTCCAACGCCTACGACATCGCCAGCACCCCGAGGTGGCACACCGACACCGCGGTCGTCCTCGGCGACGCCGCGCACGCCGCCGCGCCCAACGCCGCCCAGGGCGCCTCCATGGCCATCGAGGACGGCATCGTCCTGGCCAAGTGCCTACGCGACCATCCGGAGCCGCAGAGCGCCTTCGTCGCGTACGAGAAGCTGCGCCGCGAGCGCGTGGAGCGGGTCGTCGCGGCCAGCGCGGGCCTGGCCCGGCGCACCGCGTCGGGCGGGCCCGGCAGCCGCCCCGCCGGCCCGGACGGCGCCGAGCGGGGCGGTCCCGGCGCGGACGACTGGCTGACGGGCTACCGCATCGAGTGGTGAGGCGGGGCCGGCGCGCCGCTCGGCGAGCCGCGTTGTCGGACCCCTGTGGTCTGCTGTGTGCAGCGAGCACGGCGGGATCGACCACTACGACCCCAACGGTTGGGACCACGGCGCCGGTTACAAGGGCGCCGCGGCCTGGTCACTGCCCGATCTGGCGGTGGTCCCGGGGCTGATAGCCGAGCGCCGCGACGAACTCGACGCGGACGACGCCCAGGTGCGCCGCACCGCCGCGACAGAGCTCCGCACGAGGATGCGGGCCCATGACGCGACGGTCGACGAATCGCCGTTCTGGGAGCAGGTCTTCCAGGGCTTCACGGAGGACGACACCCCCTAGGAGGTGTCCCGGCTCAGGACACCGTGGCGCCGGCCCGTTCCTCCGTGCCCGCGCGGAGCCGGGCAGGCGCCCCCAGGTGGACGACGAGCAGGGCGATCCCGGCGACCGTGACATTGCGGGTCGCCGCCTCCAGCCCGTTCCAGGCCTTGGACTGCCACATCGCGAACCACTCGCCGCCGATCGCGAGGAACCCCGCGCCGAACAGCGCCAGCACCATCAGCAGGCCGAGGGTGCTCACCCACCGGGCGCGGGTGAGCCCGCCACGCCGTATGCCGACGGCCCAGAGCACCGTGCCCGCGATCAGCACCAGGGCGGACACCGTCTCCCAGGCGATGATCGCCACGTACGTCGCGTCCTGGAGCGCGTGCGAGGTGATGGCCCGCCACATCAGATCCGGGTCCTGGAACGTGGTGTCCATGGCCAGGACGTGGCGGACGAACTGCTGGTTGGTGCCGAAGTCGGTGATGTTGCCGAAGGCGACGAGGGTGATGTAGAGCGCCACCGTTCCGGTGAGCACGGCTCCCGCGAGCGACAGCCCGGTACGGTCGCCGGCCTCGCGGGCCGGCGAGGGCAGGCCGCCACCGGTGGTTCTGGTACCGGCCTCCGTCCCCGGCGCTGCCGAGTGGGGGGTGTTCGCGTTGCTGTTGGTGTCGGCCATGTGCAGGCCCTTCCTGGTCGATCGACGTCATCCGCCGTGTGTCTGCGTTCGAGCCACCCCGTGGGTCCTACCATCCTCAACTCCCGTACGCTGCTCCCCGATCGACCGGGTGACCGACCGGTCGAGGAGGCGTTCGGGTCGAGCGGCCGGGCGGCCGACGACCGAGGACCGAGGAAAGCGGGGCACATGAACGGTAAGCGGTGCATGGGGACGGTCGCCGCCGCGGCGGCGGCGGTCATGGCGGTGTCCGGGTCGGCGGTCGCCCAGCCGGCCGCCCTGACATACGGCACCAGCACGTCCGTGGGCGTCCACAACGCCTACGACAAGGAGAAGTACCCCTACTTCGCGGACGCGCTGGACTCCGGCGCCGCGCTGCTCGAACTCGACCTGTGGTCCAACGGGTTGGGCCGGTCCTGGCGGGTCTCGCACAGCAACCCGCTGGGGAACAACAACAACTGCGAGGGCGCCGGGAACGCCTCGGAGCTGCGCACCAAGGACCGCAACCAGGACTTCGCCGGCTGCCTCGCCGACATGAAGGCCTGGCACGACGCGCACCCCGGTCACCGTCCGATTCTGGTCAAGGTCGAGATGAAGGACGGGTTCAACGCCAAGGGCGGACGCGGCCCGGCGGAGTTCGACGCGCTGGTGCGGCAGAAGCTGGGCGACGCGGTGTACGGGCCCGGCGATCTCACGGCCGGACACCGCACGCCCGACGAGGCGGTGCGCGCCGGTGGTTGGCCCTCGCGCGCCGATCTGGCCGGGAAGTTCCTGTTCGAGCTGATACCGGGCACGCTTGAGGAGAGCAATCCGTTCGACAAGCTGTGGACGGACGTCGAGTACGCGACGCATCTGAAGGACCTCGCCGCACAGGGGAAGCTGGCGCAGTCGACGGCCTTCCCCGCGGTGCACGGCGCGGCACCCGGCGACCCGCGGGACCGCTATGCGGACCCGGCGCTGCGCCCGTGGTTCGTGGTGTTCGACGGCGACGCCGCGACGTATCTGAACGGCTCCATCGACACCGCCTGGTACGACACCCGGCACTACCTGCTCATCATGACCGACGCGCACAACGTCCCCCCGGTGATCGACGGCACCCGTCCCACCGAGGCCGAGGCGCTGGCCCGGGTCGGTCAACTCGCCGCCGCGCACGCCAGTTTCGCCACCGCCGACTGGTATCCACTGCCGTCCGTCCTCAAGACCGTGGTGCCACGCGGGGCCTGACGCCCGGCGTGGGAGGCGGGTCCGCGGTGGCGCGGCGGTAGAGCGCCGCCACGGCCCCGCCGAACCGGCTGCTGTACGAGGTGAGGTCGTCACCGCCCTCGTCGAGACCACCGATCACCCCGATCAGCGAGCCGGTCCCGCTGTCCCGTTCCAGGTCGGTGAGCATCGGCCCGCCGCTCGTGCCGTTGGGGAACCCCGGGCAGCGGAAGCGCAGTTGGGTCGGTCCCTGGGCCTCCGCCGTGTGCCGGCAGCTGATCGGCCGGTCCTGGTCGGCGGGGTAGCCGGTCAACAGGGCCGGGCGCCCGGCCGGTGCGTCGAACCGGATCCGTTCGGCTCCGGTGAGGTCCTCTATCCGGCTGTCGGCCCGCCCGTACCTGCGGACCCGCAGGAACGCCACATCGCGGTCCGGGTCCCGGTCGCTGATCCAGCGGGGATCGACATGGATGCGGGTGGGCACCCACAACCCGTACGGTGCGATCCCGTCGTGCAGTCCGGGTGCGAAGACGAGCCGGGTGCGGAACCCGTCGTCGTGCACGCAGTGCGCCGCGGTGACGACGAGGTCCCGGTCCGGGGAGTGCACCACGCTCGCGGTGCAGTAGTGCGCCGGAGCATCGTCGTCACCCGGGGAGAAGAGCGCGCCGATCGCCGGTGAGGGGGCCGCCGGGGCCGCCACCAGCGGCCGGGACGCCGACAGCGGGTCGGCCGCTCCGCCCGCGCCCCGGGCCGGCACGGGCGGCCCGGGCCGCTCCTGGTACGGGCCGGCGAGCACCGCGGCGGCGGCCTGGTCGCCGTCGGCCCGGACGGCGAGGTAGGTGCCGGTGGCGCGGTCTCCGGCGGCCAGGAACGGGTCGCGCGACGGCATGCCCAGGGCGAGCGCGGTGCTGCCCACCACGACGGCCAGCACACCGAGCGCCACGCTCGTCCGCAGCGGAACGCCGGCCCGGCCGCGGCCCGCACAGGTCGGTCCGACGGGGCCGGCGCGGCGCCCGGCCGCCGGCGCCCCGACGGTCCCGGCCGCCGCCCCGTCCACAGGGTGCGCAGGTGCGGTCCCGTCTGTGCTCGTCTCCACCACCAGCCGCCTCGCCGCATCAGCCGGCGGTGCCCCGTCGGACGTGGGGGCGGCACCGGAATCAGACATGTCACCCAGTCTGCGGCAGGGCGGGCGGTCTTGGTGGGATCACCCGGGCGGATCAGCGCGCACCGCCGCCGAGGATTCCGGGCACCGGCCGCACCCGGAGCCGTGCTGCCGCCCCGTGCCGGCGCCGGGCCCACGGGCCCGGCGCGGCCGAGGACGCCCACGGCAGCTCGCCGAGCGGCCGACTGCTCCAACCGGGTGAGCGGGCCGCGCCCGGCCCCGACCGACCGCGACCCGCTCACGGAGTCAGACGCACCGACCGCCCCGCGAGGTTGTGTCGGATCAGCGTTTCCGCCAGGCCGAACTCGTTCGGAAAGTCCATCGGGACGATGCCCAGGCCGGTCCATGCGCTGCCTTCGGCGCCCTCCAGCAGGTTCTTGACCTGGGGGTTGAGGCGGTCGGCGTTGGAGCGGGGCGGCAGCAGGGCGGCGGTGCTGACGTAGTTGACGAAGAGCTTGCCGGGCTGCGTGACGGCCTTGCGGAACTGGGCCTCGATCTTTGGGTACTTCCCGAACGGCTCCGCGTTGTAGTCGTCCTGGATGTCGAAGAGCTGGGGGTCGGCGTAGCGGATGCCGCCGAGGCCGTCGGAGTCCGCCAGCAGGACGACCCGGCCGCGGGCCTGGCCGAGGGTCGGCAGGCCGTCCTCCAGGCGGAACAGGGAGCGGTAGCCCTTGTCGTCCAGGTAGCGGACGAAGATACCGCGGAACTCCTCCGCGCTGACCTCCGAGTACTCCTGCTTGACCCGCATCAGCACCGTCTCCGAGGGGTGTGCCCCGAGGAACGCCCGGCAGGCGTCCAGCACGTCGCCGAACATCAGCTCCTGGTAGAACGCGCCGTGGTGGATGGCGAAGACGCCGTCGACGGCCCGGCAGCGGACGTCGAGGAAGCGGATGCCGCTGTTCAGCTGGGCGTCGACGGGAGTGTTCTGGCAGGCGACCCAGGGGCCGCCGATCCGGGCGCCGGAGTCGTGGGTGCCGGGGATCGTCAGCCGCTGGACGGGCGTGCCGTCGCCGAGCGCGGACATCCAGTCCTGTACGGAGAGCACGGACGGCGCGGAGCGCCGGGACGCACCGCGCTCCGCCGCGCCGGCCGTGAACTGCGCACTGCCGACGCCTGCCAGCAGCCCGGCGGCCGACAGTCCGGCCGCGCCCCTGAGGAATCCCCGTCGGTCCAGCCCCAGCCCCATACTGCTTCCCCTGCCCCTCAAGTCTGCGCGCGGCACGCCTGTCCCGTGCGCACGTGTGGTCGGGGCATCGAACCACACCGGCCGTGAACATGGCACCCGGCCGGCGCGCCCGCGAGGACGCACCGGCCGGGAAGGCGCCCCGGGTCAGGCGCGGAACGACAGCGACAGCGCGAAGCGTTCCGCGCCGTCCGTCCACCAGTTGGTCAACTCCATTCCCGCGGCGGCGAGTTCGGCGCGCACGCCGTCCTTGCGGAACTTGGCCGAGACCTCGGTCCGCAGCTCCTCACCCGCGTCGAAGGTCACCGCGAGGTCCACGTCGGGGATCTTGACGGTCAGCTCCTTGCGTGCCCGCAGCCGCATCTCGATCCACTCGTGTTCGGTGTTCCACAGGGCGACGTGGTCGAAGTCCGCCGGGTCGAAGTCGCCGCCCAGCTCGCGGTTGATGACATGCAGGACGTTTTTGTTGAAGGCGGCCGTCACGCCCTGCGGATCGTCGTACGCGGCGACCAGCGTGGCCTCGTCCTTGACGAGGTCGGTACCCAGCAGCAGGGCGTCGCCCGGGGACAGCAGGGCGTGGACGGAGCGCAGGAACGCGGCGCGCTCCTCCGGGACCAGATTGCCGAGGGTGCCGCCGAGGAAGGCGAGCAGCCGCGGGCCGGGCGTGTCCGGCAGCTCGATGCCCTGCTGGAAGTCGGCGACCAGGGCGTGCACGGTCAGTCCGGGGTGGTCGGCCAGCAGCGCCTCGCCGGCCGCGGCCAGCGCGGACTCGCTGACGTCCACGGGCACATAGCTGTGCAGTCCGGTGAGCGCGCCGATCAGATGACGGGTCTTGTCGGACGACCCGGAACCCAGCTCGATCAGGGTGCGGGCGTTGGTGGCCGCGGCGATCTGGTCGGCGCGGGTGAGCAGGATCTCCCGCTCGGCGCGGGTCGGGTAGTAGTCGGGCAGCCGGGTGATCTCTTCGAACAGCTCACTGCCGCGGGCGTCGTAGAACCACTTGGGCGGCAACTGCTTGGGAGTACGGGACAGGCCCTGGGAGACGTCGGCGCGCAGCGCGGCCGTGGTGGCGTCGGCAGGGAGGGTGCGGGTGATGCTGAGGGGGCTCACGTAGCGGGCTCCTTGAGCGGGGTGAGGTGGACGTCGTTCCGGGTGGCGCGCACCAGGGTGCGGTCCGGCACCTCGGTCCAGTGGGGGGAATCGTCGTACGGTTCGGCGGCGACCACCCGGCCGCCGCCGGGGACGGCCAGATGGAAGAGGGTGTCGCCCCAGCTGGTGGCAGCGATCGTGGTGCCGTCGGTGAGCAGCAGGTTGAGCCGGGAGCCGGGCGCGGCCGCGGCGACGGCCGTGACGGTGTCGGCCAGCGCCTCGCCGAGCTCGTCGCCGCGCGCCAGCCGGTGGTGGACCAACGCCCATACGAAGGCGGCGTCGCAACGGGCCGGTAGGCGGAGCAGCTCCACCGGCGGCAGCTCGGCGGCCAGCGGCGCGAGCGCCTCGGGCCAGCCGGTCACCGCGCCGTTGTGGCTGAAGAGGTAGCGGCCGGCGGCGAACGGCGCGGCCGCCGCCTCGGCGTCCGGGCCGGCCACGGTGGCGTCCCGGACGGCGGCCAGCAGCGCGCCGGTACGCACCACCCGCCCCAGGTCGGGCAGTTGCTCATCGGCCCAGATCGGCCCGGCCCGCCGGTACCGGGCGGGCACCGGGTCGCCGGGCGCGTACCAACCGACCCCGAAGCCGTCCGCGTTGACCGTTCCGTGCCGCTGGCGGCGCGGCGCCCAGGACTGTCGGTACAGGCCGTGCGGCGGGGCGAGCACGATCTGGCCGAAGGGGATCTCCGGCCCCAGATAGGCGAGATGACGGCACATCAGTGGTCCGCCTCCCGTTGTACGCGGCTCATGCCCCCACCTCCGGTTCGGCGTCCCGGGCGGTCCGGAACCCGGAGAAGATCTGCCGCCGGACCGGCAGGTCCCAGTTGCGGAAGGTGCCCCGGCAGGCGACCGGGTCGACCGCGAACGACCCACCGCGCAGCACCTTGTGCTCCGCGCCGAAGAACACCTCCGAGTACTCCCGGTAGGGGAACGCGACGAAGCCCGGGTACGGCAGGAAGTCGCTCGCCGTCCACTCCCACACATCGCCGATCAACTGCCGTACGCCGAGCGGTGACTGGCCGTCCGGATAGCTGCCGATCGGCGCGGGGCGCAGGTGCCGCTGGCCGAGGTTGGCGTGCTCCGGCGCGGGGTCCCGGTCGCCCCAGGGGTAGCGCATCGACCGGCCGGTCGCCGGGTCGTACCGGGCGGCCTTCTCCCACTCCGCCTCGGTCGGCAGCCGCCGCCCGGCCCAGCGGGCGTAGGCGTCCGCCTCGTACCAGCTGACGTGCAGTACCGGCTCGTCCGGCGGCACCGGTTCGGTCACCCCGAACCTGCGGCGCAGCCACTGGTTGCCGTCCCGCTTCCAGAACAGCGGGGCACGCAGCGCGTGCTCCTGGACCTGCGAGAAGCCCTCCGGGGCCCACCAGCGGGGGTCGTGATAGCCGCCGGCCTCGATGAACCGCTGGTAGGCGCCGTTGCTGACCGGTGTGGTGTCGATCAGGAAGGAGGGCACCACCCGGGTGTGCCCGGGCCGCTCGTTGTCCAGCGCCCAGGGCTCGGTGGACGTCCCCATGGTGAACGGGCCGCCCGGGACCAGGACTTCGGCGGGCAGGATCGCGTCGGGGACGGGCGGGGGCTCCGGAGCGGTGAGCACGGCCGGACCGCGGCGCAGCTGGTGCGTGATGAGCATGGTCTCGTCGTGCTGCTGCTCGTGCTGGGCGATCATGCCGAAGGCGAAGCCGGAGTCCAGCAGTGGACCGCCGTGCAGCGGGGTGCGCTCCAGGAGGTCCAGCACCCGGCCGCGGACCTCGGCGACGTAGCCGTGCGCCTCGTCGGGCCCCAGCAGCGGCAGCGACGGGCGCTCGGCGCGCGGATGCTCGAAGGCGTCGTAGACGGAGTCGATGTCCGGCCGTAGCGGGTCCCGGCCGCCGACGGTGCGCAGCAGCCACTGCTCCTCCTGGTTACCGATGTGCGCCAGGTCCCACACCAGGGGCGACATCAGCGGGGAGTGCTGGGCGACGAGGTCGGGGTGCTCCACACAGGTGGTGAGCAGCCGGGTGCGGTCGCGGGCGGCGAGCAGCGCCGAGGCCGCCCGCTCACGAAGGAGCTCGGGGTCGATGGTCACGTGCTCTCCTTGCCGAGAACGAGTGCGCCCTCCGCGGCGTGCAGGGCGTCGAGGTGGTCGTCGGCCGGGCAGCGACCGCGCGCCACATAGCGCTCGGTGAACTCCGCGACCGCCGCGCGCACCTCGGGGGACGCGCCGAGCCGCGGCAGCGCCTCCTGCGCGGCGGCGAAGCAGCCGACCGCCGCGGCGTGCAGCTCCGGGTCGGTCAGCGCCCAGCGGGCCGCCCGCCGCCACAGTGGATTGCGCGGGGCCGGCCGCGCACCGGCCGTCTCCGCCAGCGGCTTGACCAGCCGGTAGGCGCGCTCGCTGGCCTCCGGGTCGTCGAACAGTGCGGCCGTGACGGCCAGCGGCACCACCCAGCCGGCCTCGCCGGACTGCGCGTCGATCATGCGCAGTTCCAGATGGCCGCGCGGCCGGACGGGTGGGAAGAGCGTGGTGACGTGGTAGTCGAGGTCCTCCCTGGTGGGCGGTCTGGGCGAGCCGGTACGGACCCATTCGCGGAAGGTGAGCCCCGGCGGCGCGTCCCAGCTGCCCTCCTCGGTGCGGATGCACATCACGGGAGCGTCCAGGACGTAGCGCGTCCAGGCCTCGCGCGGGTCGGCCGCCTGGGGCGGTGCCAGCGTGCGGTCCGGGTCGAGTTGGGACCAGACGACCTGGCGGGTGCTGCGGTAGCCCGTGGGGCAGCCCTCGCTGGTCGGCGAGTTGGCGAACGCCGCGGTCAGCACCGCCCCGAGCAGGTGCGCCAGCAGCCAGCGCCGGCCCAGCCCGAGCGGCCCCGGCTCCTCGTACCCGGCGTCCAGGCAGACCTGGACGGACGCGGTGGCGCACATCATGGACCGGCCGGCGGAGCCCCAGCGGTCGAAGTACGCCTCCATGGCGTTGTAGCGCGGCTGGTCGAGGACCCGGCGTGGGGGGTGCCACGGGTTGTGGCCATGGCCGGCCATGCCCAGCCCCCTGGCCAGCAGGGCGGGGCGGACCAGTGCGAGATCGGCCGTCACGGCCGCGATGCACTCGGTCAGCGAGGTGGCGGGCAGCGAGCTGAGCTCCAGCTGGCCGCCGGGTTCGAAGGTGAGCAGCGAGGTGAGGGGGAGCGCGCGGAGCGCGGTGGCCGCCTCGTCGAGCCGGTGCGGGGTGACCGGACATCGCGGGTTGCGGGCATCGTGGACGAGCCATTCGATCTCGACCCCGATGCGGCGCGGCGGACCCGTCTTGAAGCAGATTCCGCGTAGGTGAGCTTCCAGTTCGGCTTCCGATATCGCAGGCCGTACGGGCATGGAACCCCTCTCCCTGGTGGGGATGGCGGCATGATTGCCGCCCTCCACTTAACTAGGGTGCGGGCCCTGCGCTCAAGGGCCCTTCGGGATACCGCCGTTCGGGTGACGTCAAGACGGTGGCCGGCGCGGGGCCGCCGTCACTGACGGTAGCCCGCCAGGAAGCGGCCGATCCGGCTGATCGCGGCGTCGAGGTCGTCGGCGTGCGGCAGGGTGAGGATGCGGAAGTGGTCCGGGCGGGGCCAGTTGAAACCGGTGCCCTGGACGACCTGGATCTTCTCCCGCAGCAGGAGGTCCAGGACGAACTTCTCGTCGTCGTGGATCTTGTGGACGGCCGGGTCCAGACGGGGGAAGGCGTAGAGCGCGCCCTTGGGCTTGACGCAGGAGACACCCGGAATCTCGTTCAGTCGCTCCCAGGCCCGGTCGCGCTGCTCGCGCAGCCGGCCGCCGGGCAGGACCAGGTCCTTGATGGACTGCCGGCCGCCGAGGGCCGCCTGGACGGCATACTGGGCGGGCGCGTTCGGGCACAGCCGCATCGAGGCGAGGGTGCCCAGGCCCTCCAGGTAGTCGGCGGCGTGCTGCTTGGGGCCGGAGACCACCAGCCAGCCGGAGCGGAATCCGGCCACGCGATAGGACTTGGACAGTCCGCTGAAGGTCAGGCACACCAGGTCGGGGGCGAGCACCGCGGCGTGGTGGTGCACCGCGTCGTCGTAGAGGATCCGGTCGTAGATCTCGTCGGCGAAGACCATCAGCTGGTGGCGCCGGGCGAGGTCCAGCATGCCTTCCAGCAGTTCGCGCGGGTAGACCGCGCCGGTGGGGTTGTTGGGGTTGATGATGACCAGCGCCCGGGTCCGGTCGGTGATCTTCGAGGCGAGGTCGTCGAGGTCCGGCAGCCAGTCCGCGGACTCGTCGCACAGGTAGTGCACGGCCTTGCCGCCGGCGAGGGTGGTGACCGCCGTCCAGAGGGGGAAGTCGGGCGCCGGGATGAGGATCTCGTCGCCGTCGTCGAGCAGCGCCGTCACCGCCATCGTGACCAGCTCGGAGACGCCGTTGCCGAGGTAGACGTCGTCGACGCCGACGTCCGGCAGCCCGACCTGCTGGTAGTGCTGGGCCACGGCGCGGCGGGCCGAGAGGATGCCGCGGGAGTCCGTGTAGCCGTGGGCGCGCGCGAGGTTGCGCATCACGTCCTGGAGGATCTCCTCGGGGCATTCGAAGCCGAACAGCGCCGGATTGCCGGTGTTCAGCCGCAGCACGCTGTGGCCGGCCTCCTCCAGCGCGTCGGCGTGCTCGATCACCGGCCCGCGGATCTCGTAGCAGACATCGGCCAACTTGCTGGACTGCTTGAACTGCATGCGGTGGCCTCCCGGTCCCTCGCTCACCGCTCGGCGCGGCAGCACTCGTCACAACGTACTTGGTTTTACCAAGTGGGGACTTGGAAAGTCCAACTTCTGTCTATGCTGGTGCCATGCCGCGCCGAAGCTATGACCAGTACTGCGCCGTCGCCCGAGCCCTGGACGCCGTCGGCGACCGCTGGACGCTCCTGATCGTCCGGGAACTGCTGGGCGGCTCCCGGCGCTACACCGACCTCCACGCCGACCTGCCCGGCGTCAGCACGGACATGCTCGCCTCCCGCCTGAAGGACATGGAGCGGGACGACCTGGTCACCCGCCGCCGCCTCGCCCCGCCCGGCGCCGCGTACGTCTACGAGCTCACCGCCCGCGGTCGCACCCTGCTGCCCGCGCTCACCGCCCTCGCCGACTGGGGCGCGCCCGCCCTCGACGAGCGGCGCCCGACGGACGCGGTGCGGGCCCACTGGTTCGCGGTACCGCTGCTCACCCGGCTCGCCCGGCACTTCGCGGAGGGCGACGTCGAGGTGGTCGACATCGCCCTGGACGAGGGGGAGTTCCATGTGCTCCTCGGGGGCGACGGGCCGGGCTATGCGGACGGCCCCGCCGAGCGCCCCGACATCCGTTTGCGGATGGATGCCACGACCTGTGCCGACATCGCGTACGATCGCCTCTCCCTCGCACAAGGGATCGAATCCGGTCGGATCGCGGTCACCGCACCCGAGTCGCCCGGCGATGGACAGCGACGGAAGAGGATGACGACGGCATGACGACGCGCCCCCTGGCGGTCTTCGACCTGGACGGCACGCTGGCGGACTCCGGCCACCGGCAGCACTGGTTGCAGCGCAATCCGCGCGACTGGCAGGCCTTCTTCGCGGCGGCCACCGAGGACCCGCCGCTCGCCGAGGGGGTGGCGCTGGCGCTGCGCAGCACCGAGGACAGCGAGGTGGTCTACCTGACGGGCCGTCCGGAACGCTGTCGCCGCGACACGCTGGCCTGGCTCGCCCAACACGGCCTCCCCAAGGGCCGGTTGTGGATGCGGCCCAACAGTGATCGGCGCCCGGCCCGGCACACCAAGCTGGAGATCCTGCGGCGGCTCGCCCGCGACCGCGAGATCCGCCACGTCGTGGACGACGACGAGCTGGTCTGCGTGGCCTGTGAGCAGGCCGGCTTCACGGTGATACGGGCCCGGTGGTCGACGCCGTCCGAGACCCTGCGGGACGCACAGCAGCGATCCGGGCGGACGTAGGAAGGCGTCGGCCCGGCGGTCCGCGGCGCCCCGTTCGGCGGAGTTGACGGTGCGTCAGTGATCGTGCCGGGTGATGCTCGGGGCATGGACCACCCTTCACGCTCCCGGTCGCGCACCGGGCTTGCGCTGCTGCTCGCCGTGGCCGTGCTCACCACGTCGTTCGCCCCGGCCGCCGCCGCGACCGACTCCCCGGGGCGGCGCGGGCGTACCGCCTCGGCCTGGCTGCCCTACTGGGGCGACGTCGACGCCGCCTACCGTGACGCGCTGCGGCACGCCTCCCAACTGCACACGGTCAGCCCCTTCTGGTACGAGACCACCTCCGACACCACCATCAACGCGCACCCGGGAGCGGGCCGACGCAGCATCATCGACGGGCTGCACGATGCCGGGATCGACGTCGTGCCCACCGTGACCGAGACCCTCGGTGCCGATGACATGGCCGAGATGATGCACGACCCCGTGTGGCGCCGGGACCACGTCGACACGCTGCTGGACCTGGTGGCGAGCCAGTCGTACGACGGGATCGACCTGGACTACGAGACGATGGCGGTCACCGGCGACGCGGCGGCCCGCGAGCAGGTGCGGACCGGCTACGACGCGCTGGTCGAGGACCTGTGCGCACGGCTCCATGACCGCGACAAGCAGTGCGTGGTCACCGTGATGGCCCGGGTCCGGGGCTCGGGTACCGCCTTCGACTACGAGCGGCTCGGCAGGTACGCCGACCGGATCCGCATCATGGGCTACGACCTGCACTGGTCGGGCGGCGACGCCGGCCCGTTGTCCTCCTCGGCCTGGTACGACGAGTTCCTGCGCTACGCCACCGACACCATCCCCAGGGACAAGATCGAGGTGGCCTTCCCCGGCTACGGCTGGGACTGGACCGTGGGGACCACCGGCCACGCCGGCCACCTCACCTGGAAGCAGGCCGAGGCGCTGCGCGAACAGGCGGGCGCGGAGTACCGCTTCGACGAGGTCTCCGGCACCCCGTACTTCCTCTACGAGAAGGACGGCGTGGAGCACGAGGTCTGGTACCAGGACGCACAGGGCGTCCGGGCCCAGCTGCCGCTGCTGCGGAAGTACGGGGTGCGGGGCACCGGCCTATGGGCGCTCGGGTTCGAGGACCCGGACTTCTGGGCCGCGCTCCGCGGCGAGTAGCCGCAGCGCCGCCTCCGACGGCGAACCCTCCGCGGCGGTGTACATCAACACGCCCTGCCCGGACCCGTCCGGCGTCCGCATCATCTCGAAGTCCAGCTCCAGCTCGCCGACCAGTGGATGGTGGAACCGCTTGGTGCCGTAGGTGCAGTTGTCCACCACGTGCCGGGACCACAGACCGCTGAACTCACTGGACTTCATCGTCAACTCGCCGATCAACTCGGCGAGTTGACGGTCGTCGGGGTACTGGCCCGCGGTCACCCGCAGTGCGGCGACGGCGCGCCGGGCCTCCGTGTCGCGGTCCGGGTACAGCTCGCGGGTGTGCGGGTCGAGGAACAGCAGCCGCTGGGCGTTGGGGCGGTCCAGCGGACGGTCGGGGCTGTCGACGTCGAGGTGCCCGGCGATCAGTGCGTGCCCGAGGCGGTTCCACCCCAGGATCTCGAAGCGCGGTCCGAGTGCGACGGCCGGTACCCCGTCCATGGCGGTGAGCAGCCGGCGTACACCGGGGCGCACCCTCTCGTGGCGCACCGCGGGGCGCCGCTGCGCCCTCGCGGGACGGGCGAGCGCGCGCAGGTGGGTCCGCTCGTCGCCGGTCAGCCGCAGCGCGCGGGCCAGCGCGTCCAGCACCCCCTCCGAGGCGTTGTGGCTCTGCCCCTGTTCCAGGCGGGTGTAGTAGGCGACGCTGACGCCGGCGAGCTGTGCCAGCTCCTCGCGGCGCAGTCCCGGGACCCGGCGGCGCGTCCCGTAGGAGACCAGGCCGACGTCCTCCGGCCGGAGCCGGGCGCGCCGGGTGCGCAGAAAGTCCCCCAACGCGGTGGGGGCGTCCATCGGAGATGCGTCCATGCCGGTCAGTCTCCGGCATCCGGCGCGCCGGAGCCTGACCCTGTCGGTACCAGGGTCCGGGGTCCGGGGTGCTGGGTACCGGGTGCCGGGTGGGGTCGGTGGTCGGGCAGCCCGGGGTGCGGCCGGCGGTGGACCGTGGCCAAGACTCGCCGGAGACCTTTCGAGACGGTTCCCTCAGGGGATACCGACCGCTTAGTATGCCGCTGGCGAGGGGGTCGTGCGCCCTCGCCCCACCCGCGTACCCGAGGTCTGTGGAGGCACCAGGTGAAGGCATGGCGCGTGCATGCGAACGGCGAGCCGCGTGAGGTGATGCGGCTGGAGGAGGTGCCGGACCCGCAGCCGGGGCCGGGCCGGCTGCTGCTGAAGGTGCGGGCCGCCAACGTCAACTTCCCGGACGCGCTGCTGTGCCGCGGCCACTACCAGGTGCGGCCGCCGCTGCCGTTCACCCCGGGCGTGGAGATCTGCGGTGAGGTGTTGGCGGTGGGGGAGGGGGCGGCCGGTGAGGTCGGCACGCGGGTCCTGGCCCAGCCCCCGCTGCCCGACGGCGGCTTCGCCGAGCGCGTGGTCGTCGACGCGGCGACGGTGCGCCCCGCCCCCGAGGCACTGGACGACGCCGAGGCCGCCGCGCTGCACATCGGCTACCAGACCGGCTGGTTCGGACTGCACCGCCGGGCCCGGATCCAGGCCGGCGAGACGCTGCTGGTGCACGCCGCGGCCGGGGGCGTCGGCAGCGCCGCCGTCCAGCTCGGCAAGGCCGCCGGCGCCCGGGTCATCGGCGTGGTGGGCGGCGAGGACAAGGCCCGCATCGCCCGTGACCTCGGCTGCGACCTGGTCCTCGACCGGCGCACCGACGACCTCGTCGCCGCCGTCAAGGAGGCCACCGGCGGCCGGGGCGCGGACGTGGTCTACGACCCGGTGGGCGGCGAGGCGTACACCAAGTCGACCAAGTGCATCGCCTTCGAGGGGCGCATCGTCGTGGTCGGCTTCGCCGGCGGGGCCATCCCCAGCCCGGCCCTCAACCACGCCCTGGTCAAGAACTACGCGATCCTGGGCCTGCACTGGGGCCTGTACAACACCAAGGACCCGGCCGCCGTGGACGCCTGCCACGAGGAGTTGACCAAGCTCGCCGCGCAGGGCGTGGTCAAGCCGCTGATCGGCGGGCGGGTGCCGCTGGCGGAGGCCGCCGACGCGGTGCAGCGGGTCGCCGACGGCGCCTCCGTCGGACGGCTCGTGGTGGTCCCCGGAGCGGAGGAGGCCCGATGATCGACGCCCAGGACCTGCGCCGGCGCACCGCCGAGCTGCTCGCTGCGCACCCGCCCACCGGTCACCCCTCGACACCCTCGGACGAGGGCCCTGCGGGCCCGCACCTCTGGTCTGCCACCGACCGGCTGGAGTTCCTGCGCGCCCGCTTCGACGCCGGGCTCGCGTGGGTGCACTTCCCCGTGGGCCTCGGCGGACTGGACGCGCCCCGGTCCCTCCAGGCGGTGGTGGACGAGGAGTTGGCGGCGGCCGGCGCCCCCGACAACGACCCGGGCCGGATCGGCATCGGACTCGGCATGGCCGCCCCCACCCTCCTGCGCTTCGGCACCGACGAGCAGAAGCAGCGCCTCCTGCGCCCGCTGTGGACCGGCGAGGAGGTGTGGTGCCAGCTGTTCAGCGAGCCCGGCGCCGGCTCGGACCTGGCTGCTCTGGCCACCCGCGCGGTTCGGGAGGATGGGGGCACCTCCCGGTCGAGCGAAGCCGAGAGCGGGGGAGACTGGATCGTCGACGGACAGAAGGTCTGGACGTCCAGCGCGCACCTGGCCCGCTGGGCGATCCTGATCGCCCGCACCGACTCCGACGTGCCCAAGCACCGCGGCATCAGCTACTTCGTCTGCGATATGACCGACCCCGGCGTCGAGGTGCGGCCGCTACGGCAGATCACCGGCGAGGCGGAGTTCAACGAGGTCTTCCTCACCGGCGTCCGGATCCCCGACGCCCACCGCCTCGGCGCGGTCGGCGAGGGCTGGAAGGTCGCCCAGACCACCCTGATGAACGAGCGGGTCGCCATCGGCGGCACTCGCATCCCCCGGGAGGGCGGCATGATCGGCGTGGCCGCCGCCGACTGGCGCGCCCACCCCGAACTGCGCACCCACGACCTGCACCAGCGGCTGTTGACGCACTGGGTGGACGCCGAGGTCGCCCGGCTGACCGGCGAGCGACTGCGCCAGCAGCTCACCAAGGGCCAGCCCGGCCCGGAGGGGAGCGGGATGAAGCTCGCCTTCGCCCGGCTCGCCCAGGAGATCAGCGGCTGGGAGGTGGAGTTCCTCGCCGAGGGCGGACTGACCTACGACGAGTGGACGATGCGCCGCCCCGAGCGCGTCGACTTCACCGGACGCGAGGCCGGCTACCGCTATCTGCGTGCCAAGGGGAACTCCATCGAGGGAGGCACCTCGGAAGTGCTGCTCAACATCGTCGCCGAACGCGTGCTGGGGCTGCCGGCCGAGCCGCGCACCGACAAGGACGTCGCGTGGAAGGACCTCCCCCGATGACCACCGAGACCCGCCCCACGCCCGACCCCGAGCCCGACCTGCTGTACTCCGAGGACGAGGAGGCGCTGCGCACCGCGGTACGGGCGCTGCTCGCCGACCGCAGCGATCCGGCCACCGTGCTCGCCGGACTGGAGTCGGACCTTGCCCATGACACCGACACCGGGCTGTGGCGGTCGCTGGCCACCGAGATCGGCACCGCGGGACTGCTGGTCCCCGAGCCGCTCGGCGGGGCCGGGGCGAGCGCCCGGGAGGCCGCTGTCGTGCTGGAGGAGCTGGGCCGTTGCGTTGCGCCCGTGCCCTATCTCACCAGCGCCGTCATCGCGGTGACCGCGCTGCTCGGCTGCGACCACGGCCGGCCGGAGGTCGCCGCGCCGCTGGCCGCACTCGCCGAGGGCCGCACCGTCGGTGTGCTCGCGGTCCCGCTGCCCACCGCCCCCGGCGGGCTGCCGGCCGCGACCGTACGGGCCGAGCCGGACGGCGCGCTGACCGGCCGGGTGACCTCGGTCGCCGACGCCGCGACCGCCGAGCTGCTGCTCGTCCCGGCCGAGGGCCCCGACGGCCCGGCGCTCTACGCCGTCGAGGCCTCGGCGGACGGCGTACGGGCCGAGAGCGTCACCCCGCTCGACCTCACCCGACCCCTGAGCCACCTGACCTTCGAGGGTGCCCCCGGCCGGCTGCTGGCCACCGGCGACCGCGCCCGCGCGGCCGTCGAGCGCGCCCTGCTGACCGGTGCGGGGCTGCTCGCCTCGGAGCAGCTCGGCATCGCCGAATGGTGCCTGACCGAGACCGTGCGGTACACGACCGAGCGCACCCAGTTCGGCCGCCCCGTGGGCTCGTTCCAGGCGCTCAAGCACCGGATGGCGGCGCTGTGGCTGGAGGTCGCCTCGGCCCGGGCCGCCGCCCGCAACGCCGCGGACGCGCTGGCCACCGACAGCCCCGACGTGGCGGTGGCGGTGGCGGTCGCCCAGGCGTACTGCGCGCCGGTGGCGGTGCGCGCCGCCCAGGAGTGCATCCAGCTGCACGGCGGTATCGGCATGACCTGGGAACACCCGGCGCATCTGTTCCTCAAGCGGGCCAAGAGCGACGAGCTCGCGCTGGGGTCGCCGGGGCGGCACCGGCAGGCGCTGGCGGGACTGGTCGATCTCGCCGCGCCCTGAGCGCGCCGCCCCTGAGGGAGGCCGCGACATCCGCGGCCCGGGGCACGTCCGGCGCGAGGCCCGGGCCGCGTCCCGGGCCGTCGCTCCGAATGGTCAGCCGGTGATGGCGATGGTCCCGCTGAACCCGCGGACCCCGCCGTCACCGGTGGTCGCCACTTCCAGGAAGTAGTGCGGCCCGGGCGGCACCCGGGGCAGCGTCGCGATCACCTCACCGGTCGGTCGGGCGCTCGCCTGGGTCGCGACCAGCCCCATCCGCTGCGAGCGGCCGTGGCCGGTGTCCGCACGCAGCCAGATGTTCACCTCCTCGCCGGTGCTGTTCCGCCAGGCCACGGCGAAGCTGCCGTTCGACCGGAGGCCGACGCCGTCCCGGGGGGCGGTCACCTCGATCCGTCCGGTCACGGGCGCGGTGAGCCGGGCGGTGTCGGGGCGCGCCGGATGCGCGCCGAGGGCGGAGGTGGCGGCGCGGGCGGCGGAGCCCCCGTGCCCGGCCGAGAAGGCCGTGGTGGTGCCCGCCGACGACCAGCTCCCGGTGCGGGGGTGGCTGGGAGCCAGCGTGATGACCACCATGCAGCCGACGGCAGTGGTGGCGACGGCGACGGCCAGATTGGTGGCTATCGAGGCTGCCCTGGACATCGTCTCCTCGTTTCCTCGGGGGAGGGGACGAGCCGGAACATCCCCGGACCGTCGACCCGCAAAAACGACGCGCTGAGCGACCACCTGGATGGTCATTCCCGGCGTGACAGCACGCCCGGAGCGGGCGAGAATCCCCCCGGCCGATCGCGGCGACCCCCGGACCGGTGCTGTCTGGAAAGTGCTGTTCGGGTAGCGTCGAACCATGAACACCGCAACCCGTCGTGCGCTGATCGGACCGGTTCTGCTGCTGGTGGCCGCCCTGCTGGCGGTGGCCGCGGCGATGGCCCCCGGCGCCCGTGCCGCCGGCGGCCTCGACGACGCCGCGGCCGCCCTGAAGAAGGGCCCGGTCTACGTCGATCCGCGCGCCTCGGGCCAGCTCTCCACCGCCGAGGCGGACGCGCTGGCCAAGAAGATCAAGGACGCGAACAAGCCGATCTTCGTCGCGGTGCTGCCGCGGGCCGCCGAGTACCAGCCGGGCACCCTGCTGCGGGACCTGCGGACCAAGGTCGGCATCAGCGGCGTCTACGCCGTCGAGCTCGGCAACGGCTTCAACGCCGGCGCCGACCCCCGGGTGATGTCGCGCAGCTCGGTGCAGAACCTGGTCGGTGCGGTCAAGCGGTCCCAGTACCCGACCGTCGCCCAGCGGCTCAACAGCTTCGTCGACACGGCCGACCAGTCGGCGAACGGCTACGCCCCCGACTCCTGGGGCGGCACCGGCGGCACCGGCTTCGACACGGGTACCGCGGTCGGCCTGGGCGTGCTGGTCGTCGTCGGCGGCGGCGGTGCCTACGCCCTCGCCCGCCGCAACCGCCGGCGTCGGGAAGAGGCCGAGCGGGCCGCGCTGGAGGACCTGCGGGTCGTCGTCGACGAGGACATCACCGCCTTCGGCGAGGAGCTGGACCGGCTCGACTTCAGCCCCGGCGAGCCGGGCGCGGACGAGGCGATGCGCACGGACTACAGCCTGGCGCTGGACGCCTACGAGAACGCCAAGTCGGCGATGGCGGCGGCCCGGCACCCCGGCGATGTGCAGGCGGTGACCCAGGCACTGGAGGAGGGCCGGTTCGCGCTGGCCACGCTCGCCGCACGACGGGAGGGCCGGCCGCTGCCCGAGCGCCGGGTGCCCTGCTTCTTCGACCCGCGGCACGGCCCGTCCGTCGTCGACGTGGCCTGGGCCCCGCAGGGCGGCGCGGAGCGCACCGTACCGGTCTGCGCCGCCGACAAGAGCCGGCTGGACGACGGACGGGAGCCACTGGCCCGTACGGTCCGCACCGAGAGCGGCGACCGCCCCTACTGGGACGCGGGCCCGGCCTACGGGCCGTGGGCCGGCGGCTACTTCGGCGGCGGCCTGCTGCCCGGCCTCCTGGTCGGCACGGTACTCGGCAATCTGATGACGGCACCGCACGCCTACGGCGCGGACTTCGGCGGCCCGGCCGGCGCCGACGGCGGCGACTTCTCCGGCGCCGACTTCAACCCCGATGACTTCAGCGGTGGGTTCGGCGACGGCGGTGGCTTCGACGGCGGTGGCTTCGGCGGGGGCGACGGCGGCTTCTGAAACGCACCGGGCCGGTGAGCGCGCACCACGGGTGAGCGCTCACCGGCCCGTCGTGTGCACCGCCCGCTTCGTGCCGAGCAGCCGCGCATAGCGCGCCCGTACCGCGAAGTCCGCATAGCGCCACACCACCGGTCGCCCGACCTCCCGGCACAGGTGCAGCACCTGGTCGGGCCCCAGGTGCACGCCCACATGGGCGCCGTACCCCTCCGGACGGCCGGCGACCGGCCCGCCGTCGAACAGCACCAGGTCCAGCGGCCGCGGCCGCCCGACCCGCCGGGTCGCCGCCCCGTCCGCCCAGAGCTCCGCCGAGCGCAACGGCGGTACCAGTAGGCCGAAGTGGTGCAGTACGGCATAGGCGTAGCGCTGGCAGTTGGCGCCCTGCGCCAGGTCCTCGTAGGCGTCGTCCGCGCCGGGACCACCGGCGCCGGCCGACTCGCCCGGCCCGTGTGAGGGGCATTCAGGTGTCGCGGCTCCCGGATGGCGGGCGGCCGAGTAGGTCACGTTGCGCAGCGCCGCCGGCAGCGCCCGGAACGCTACGGGGCCGTGGTGGGCCGGGACTTGGGAGCCGGGGTCGCTGGTCATACGGCCATGATGCAAGGGATCTTCCTCGTGCCGCGCTCCCCGGTGTCACGCACGCTCACCACATCGGATCCGACGTGCACCCGACACCGCGAGGGAGACCCCCGATGAAACGCCGTACTCGCAAGGCAGCTCTCTGGGGCGCGGCCGTCGCCGCCGTCCTGGCGGCGGCCGGCCCGCTCAGCCCGGCGCGCGCCGTGCCGAAGCCCGATCCGACGCCGCAGACCTCGCCGCGCGGCATGCTCGACGCGATGCGCCGGGACCTGGGAATGACCGCGGAGCAGGTGCGCACCCGGCTCGCGCAGGAGGTCGACGCCCACCGAGCAGCCGCCGCCGTACGCCGGGCGCTGAGCACGCCGCCCGCCGGGATGTGGTTCGACAAGTCGAGCGGCAGACTGATCGTCGCGGTCACCGGAGCCACCGACGCCCAGCGGGTACGGGCCGCCGGCGCGGTGCCCAGGACCGTGCCGCACAGCCACGCGGTGCTCACCGACATGGTGCGGCAGATCGACGGCCTGGCCGGCGAGGGCGTGCCCGGCGTCACCGGTTGGGGTGTGGACGAGCGTGCCAACGGTGTGCTGATCCGGGTCGACCGCACCACGTCCACCCCGCAGACCGACGCCTTCGAGCGGTCCGTGCGCGCCCTCGGTGCGCGCACGGAGGTCCCGGTCACCGTCGAGCGGAGCAACCAGTCGCCGCACCAACAGGGCGGGACGGTCGTCGGCGGCGAGCGGTGGATGCCCGGCGACGAGGGCATCTGCTCCGTCGGCTTCTCGGTGACCGGCCCGCACGGACTCCAGGGATTCCTGACGGCCGGTCACTGCACCCGCACTCCGAACCAGGCCGCGTACGGCAAGGACGGCAGCCGGATGGGCACCTCCAACCCGGGTGGCAACCACAGCGTCAACGGTCGGGGCGGCGACTTCGGGCTGGTGAAGGTCGACCAGCCGGGGTGGACGGTCAGTTCGTCCGTGGCGGGCCAGGGCGGGGCGCCGGTCACCGTCACCGGCTCGCAGGAGGGGCTGTCCGGCATGTCCATCTGCCATTCCGGGCAGACCAGTGGTTGGCACTGCGGCGAGATCACCCGGGTCGACCAGACCGTGGACTACGGCAGCACGGTCATCGACGGGCTCTCGTACACCAACGCCTGTTCCGCGGCCGGTGATTCGGGCGGTTCGTACGTCACCCAGCCGAACGCCCCGATGGCCATCGGCGTGCACTCCGGGGGTGGCGCCGCCCACTGCGACGACGACGGCGACGACACCATCACCATCTTCCAGCCGGTCGCCGCGCCGCTGGCCAAGTGGAACCTGCTGCTGAAGACGGGCAGCCCCTGACCGGTGGCTGTCGTCGAGGACACAACGGGGTGGAGTCGGGGGGATTCCCGGGAGACCTGACGCGCGGCCTCGGACGCCCGGCGCCTGCTCGGGGAGGGAGCAGGGCCTACGGCCTGGTCGGTACCACCATGACCTCGGTGCCGGCCGCTCGTATGTGGCGGATCTGGTCCGCCGCCAGGCCGTCGTCGACGACCAGCAGGTCGAAGTCGGTGAGCGGGGCGAGGGCGTAGAGGCCGCCCTTGGTGAACTTGGTGTGGTCGGCCACCAGGATGCGGCGGCCCGCACTCTCCATCATGGCCCGCTTGACCTGCACGGTCTCCGGTGAGGTGTGGTAGCAGCGGCCGTTGGTGACGGCGGTGGTGGACATGAAGAGCACATCGGCGCGGAAGGCCCGTACCGCATCGGCGGTGTGCGGGCCCATGAAGGCGTCATAGGCGGGGAAGTAGGCGCCGCCGAGGGTGATCAGGGAGATGCCGGGTTCCTTGGCGAGCGTGGTGATCGCCGGCAGGGAGTTGGTGATCACGGTCAGCGGGGTGTGCTCGGCGGCCTGGTGCGCCAGCAGCAGGCAGGTGGTGCTGTCGTCGAGCAGCACCGACTGGCCGGGGACCAGCTGGGTCGCGGCGGCCCGCGCCAGCTGCTGCTTGGTCTGCGCCATGGTGGCCATCCGCTCCGCGACGCTGCCGTGGAACTGCGCCGAGGGCAGACCGGTCGCACCGCCGCGCACCTTGCGCAACCAGCCCTGCGCCTGGAGGGCGTCCAGATCGCGGTGCGCGGTCATCAGGCTGACGGCGAACTCCTCCGCGAGGTCCGCGGTGCGGACGAAGCCGCGGGCGATGACCGTCTCCCGTATGCGGCGCCGCCGCTCCTCCTGGGCCTCGACCCGGTCCATCGCGCTCCGCCCTCCCGGTTCTCCTCGATCCGGCGTGAATTCGCCGCGTTATGTTCGCACGGATTTAACACTGCACCAGCCGCGGCCGGGCTGTCCACATGCGGCTCCGGTACGACACAACACGGCTGGTCGCGGGCGTGATGCGAAGATTCCGCAGGTCATTGACGCCCGATTCCGCGCGGCTGTTCCATCACTCCGTCCCACCCCCACCCCTCACCCCTCCTGCTTCGCCGCCGCAGAAAGGGAGATTCGATGACGAACTCTCCGCCGCGTTCGCTGATCACACGCCTGGGCATGCCGCCGACCCTCGCCTGGGGATACCTCGGGCTCCTCCTCTTCATGATCGGAGACGGGGTCGAGTCCGGCTATCTCTCGCCGTACCTCATCGACCGACACCTCTCGGAGTCCCGGGTCGCGCTGCTGTTCACCGTCTACGGGATCGCGGCCGGCATCGCCGCCTGGCTCTCCGGGGTGCTCTCCGACCTGTGGGGCCCGCGCCGGGTCATGTGGACCGGCCTCGCCGTCTGGGCCGTCTTCCAGCTGCTCTTCCTCACCGCCGCGATACCCCTGTCCAGCTATCCGCTGATGATGCTCGGCTACGGGCTGCGCGGCCTGGGCTATCCGCTGTTCGCCTACGGGTTCCTGGTCTGGATCGCCGGGGTGGCGCCGCGCGCCCGGCTCGGTACGGCCATGGGGTGGTTCTGGTTCGCCTTCACCGGCGGACTGCCCACGCTCGGCTCACTGGTCGCCAGCGGGCTCATCCCGCAGATCGGCGCCTACGGCACCCTCTGGGCCGCGTTGGCCCTGGTGGTCGCCGGCGGACTGGTCGCCCTGCTGCTGGTCCGCGACGACCATGGCGGCAAGCGGCCGCGCGGTGCGGGGGAGGGGCCGGTGGCCACGCTGGTCGGCAGCGTGACGATCCTCTGGCGCAACCCGCGGGTCGGGGTCGGCTCGCTCGTCCGGGTCATCAACACCGCCTCGCAGTTCGGCTTCTTCGTGATCATGCCGATCCACTTCACCAGGACGGTCGGCTTCAGCCTCACCCAGTGGCTGCACCTGCTCAGCGCGATGTTCGCGACCAACATCTTCGCCAACCTGCTGTTCGGGGTGGCCGGCGACCGCCTCGGCTGGCGCCGCACCATCGCCTGGTTCGGCGGCGCCGGCTGCACCGTCAGCACCCTGCTGCTCTTCTACGTCCCGCACCTCGCGGGCGCGAACTTCCCGCTGGCCCTTCTGGTCGCCGCGTTCTACGGCGCTACGCTGGCCGGATATGTACCCCTTTCGGCGCTGGTGCCCACCCTGGAGCCGAAGCACCGGGGACAGGCGCTGGCCGCCCTCAACCTGGGCGCGGGGGCCAGCACCTTCGTCGGCCCCGCCGTCGTCGCGGTCTTCGTCGGGCCGCTCGGCGTCGAAGGGGTGGTCTGGATCTTCGCCGGGATGTATGCGGTGAGCTGTCTGCTCGCGCACTTCCTGAAGCTGCCGGACGAGTCGGACACGGCAGTCGCGGCCACCGCCGAGGCCGCGGCGGGCACCGCCTCGGCACCGGCGTGAGAGGACCCCACTGATGTCCGTACTGACCATCGACGTCGGCACCACGGTGATCAAGTCCGTCGTCTTCGACGACCGGGGCACCGAGATCGCCGTGGCCCGGCAGGCCACCGAGGTGCTGCGCCCGCACCCCGGCTGGGCCGAACAGGACATGGACGCCGTGTGGAACGCCGTCGTCCGCACCGTCCGCACCGTGCTGGACGGGCTCACCGACCCGGTCTGGCTGGTGTCCTTCACCGCCCAGGGCGACGGCGCCTGGCTCGTCGACGACCGCGGCCGCCCCACCGGACCCGCCGTCCTGTGGTCCGACGGCCGCGCGGGGGACCAGCTCACCGCCTGGCAGCGGGACGGGGTGCTGGAGGCGGCCTTCCGCCGCAACGGCTCGCTGACCTGCGCCGGGATGCCCAACGCCCTGTTCAGCTGGCTCGCCGCGCACGACCCGGACCGGCTGGCCCGGAGCGCCACCTCGCTCACCGCCGCCGGCTGGCTCTTCCTGCGCTTCACCGGCGTCCTGGCCAGCGACGAATCCGACGCCTCGGCCCCGTTCCTCGACCACGCCACCGGCGACTACGACCCGTACATCCTCGACCTGTTCGGGCTCACCGCCTACCGGCGGCTGCTGCCCACCGTCCTGGGCGAGGAGCAGCGGATCGCCGAGATCACCGCGACGGCCGCGGCCGAGCTGGGGCTGCCGGCCGGGCTGCCGGTCGTGATGGCGCCGTACGACATCGCCGCCACCGCCCGCGGGGTCGGGGTCGTCAACCCCGGCCAGGCGTGCAGCATCCTCGGCACCACGCTGTGCACCGAGATCGTCCGCACCGAGATCGACACCACCGGCGAGCCGTCCGGCATCAACATCGCCTACCGCGGGCGGGAGCGGGTGCTGCGCGCCTTCCCCACGCTCAACGGAGCCGAGGTGCTGGGCTGGGCGGCCCGGCTGCTCCATCTGCCGGGCCCGCCGGAGCTGGCGCAGCTGGCCTTCGAGTCGGAGCCCGGCGCCCGCGGCCTGATGTTCCTGCCGTACCTCTCCCCGGCGGGCGAGCGCGCCCCGTTCCTCGACCCGGGCGCCCGCGGCTCCTTCTGGGGCCTGTCGCTGGAACACACCCCGGCCGACCTGGCGCGCGCGGTCTTCGACGGGCTCTCGCTGGTCCTGCGGGACTCGCTGGCCGCCGCCCGTACGGACATCAGCGAACTGCGGCTGTGCGGCGGCGGTGCCAACAGCGACGCCTGGTGCGCACTGATCGCCGATGCGACCGGCGTGCCCACCGCCCGCTCCGGCGACACCGAACTGGGCGCCAAGGGCGCCTTCCTCACCGGCCTGGTCCGCACCGGCGCCGAGACCAGCATGCACAGCGCCGCCGCCAAGTACGTCCGGATGCACCGCAGTTGGGAGCCAGAACCGGAGCGCTCGGCGTTCTACGCCGCGCTCTACGAGGACTTCCTCACCTGGCGCGGGCTCGCCCGGGAGACGGGCTGGCGGGGCGGCGCGGTCTGGCGGGGGAGCGCCGTCCGGCCCGCCGAGGCCACCGGACACCCCGTCGACCCCACCGGCACGGCCCCTGGAGGGACCCTTGTCTGACCCGCACCGCCCCGGCGGCACCCCTGCCCCCACCCTCGACGGCATCTGGCTCGGCCTCGACCTCGGCACCCAGAGCGCGCGCTGCGTCGCCGTCGACGGCACCGGAGAGGTGCTCGCCACCGCCGCCCGCCCGCTGACCAGCCGGCGCGACGGCGCCCGGCACGAACAGGACCCCGAGGAGTGGTGGCACGCGCTCGCCGCCGCCTGCCGGGAGGCCCTCGCGGACCTCGACCCACGGCGGATCCGCGGGCTGGCCGTCGACGGTACCTCCGGGACGATCCTGCTCGCCGACGCCCACGGCACCCCGCTCACCCCGGGTCTGATGTACGACGACGGGCGCGCCGCCGAGCAGGCCACGGCGGTCAACGCCGCCGGGGCCGCGGTCTGGCAGGAGCTGGGCTACCGCAGCATGCAGCCGTCCTGGGCGCTGCCCAAACTCGTCTCGGTGCTGCGGGACCTGCCCCGCCTCCCGGCCGGGGCCCGGCTGCTGCACCAGGTCGACCTGGTCACCTGGCGACTGGCCGGGCATCAGGTCGCCGGCGACGCCAGCCACGCCCTGAAGACCGGCTACCACCTCGTCGAGGAGCGCTGGCCGGACCGGGTGATGGCCGAACTCGGCGTCCCCGAGGGGCTGTTGCCCGACGTGGTCCGCCCCGGCAGCGTGCTCGGCGCGGTATGCGCCGAGGCCGCCGTGGCCACCGGCATCCCCGCGGGAACCACCATCGTCGCCGGGATGACCGACGGCTGCGCCGCGCAGATCGGCGCCGGGGCGCTGGCACCGGGAGCCTGGAACGCGGTGCTGGGCACCACCCTCGTCCTCAAGGGCAGCAGCCCGCACCTGGTCCGCGACCCGGCGGGCGTCGTCTACTGCCACCGCGGCCCCGGCGGCAGCTGGCTGCCGGGCGGCGCGTCCAGCAGCGGCGCCGGCGCCCTCTCCCGGCACTTCCGCGGCGAGGACCTGGACGCGCTCACCGCACGGGCGGCCGCCCTGGACTCGGACGCGGTCGCCTATCCGCTGGTCTCCAGCGGCGGCGAACGCTTCCCGTTCCGGGCTCCCGCGGCCGAGCCCTTCCTGCTCGGCGACGCCCCCACCCGCGCCGCCGAGTTCCACGCCTACCTCCTCGGCGTCGCCTGCCTGGAACGGCTCTGCTTCGACTACCTCGACCACCTCGGTGCACCGGTCGACGGCCCGCTCACCCTCACCGGTGGCGGCGCCCGCAACGCCTACTGGTGCCAGCTGCGCGCCGACGTCCTGGGCCGGCCCGTCCGGCTGCCGGCCCAGGCCGAGGGCGCCATCGGCATGGCCGTTCTCGCCGCCACCTCCTCGGGCGCCGGCCTGCTGCAAGCGGCCGACGCCATGGTCCGCATCGACCGGGAGCTGACGCCGCGGCCGGAGCGCACCGCCCGCCACACCCCCGTCCACCTCCGCTTCATCGACGAACTCACCCGCCGCGGCTGGCTCGACCAGGCAGTGGCCGACCACGCCCGCAGGAGGGCAACACCGTGACCGACTTCATCCTCGTACGCCACGGCGAGACCGTCTGGCACGCGGAGAACCGCTACGCCGGCCGCACCGATGTGCCGCTCACCGACCACGGACGTGCGCAGGCCGCCACCCTCGCCACCTGGGCCGTCACCGCCGGTCTCACCGCCGTCTGGAGCTCCCCGCTCTCCCGGGCCCGGCTCACCGCCGCCCCGGCCGCCGCGGCCTGCGGGCTGACGCCGCGGATCGACGAGCGGCTCTACGAACTCGACTTCGGCCAGGGCGAGGGCCTGACCAGGGACGAGATGCGGACCCGCTTCCCCGAGCGGCTGGCCGCCTTCCTCGCCGACCCGGTGGCCGACCACCTGCCCGGCGGCGAGGACCCCCAACGCGCCGCCGAACGCGCCGCCGCATGCCTCGCCGACATCGCCCGCGAACAGCCGCACGGCCGGGTCCTGTTGGTCGCGCACTCCACCCTCCTCCGGGTCCTGCTCTGCCACCTGCTGGGCATCCCGCTCGCCGACTACCGCCGGGTCTTCCCCCAGCTGCACAACGGCGCCCTCACCGAGATCCGCCTCGCGCACGGGCGGACCGCGCTGCTGAGCTTCAACGCCCCGGCCCTCGCCCAGACCCCCGCCCTGTACTGACCGCACGGCAGCCCGCGCCCCGCCCCCTAGGAGACCCCGTCCATGAGCACCACCGTCCTCGCCGCCGGCAACCACTTCATCGACCCGCGCCTGTTCACCGAGGCCGTGCGCGCGGCTGCCGGGGACACCCCGCTGGACGTCCGCGAGATCCGGTTCGACTGGCCGCACACCCCCTTCGGTCCGGTCGCCGAGGTCATCGAGGCGTCCGGCAGCGAGGAGGAGATGATCGAGGCGTTGCAGGGCGTCGAGATCTGCGTCACCGAACACGGCCCGCTCACCGAGCGGATCCTCGCCCACTGCCCCGACCTCAAACTGTTCTGCACCAGCCGCGGCGGACCGGTCAACGCCAACCTCGAAGCCGCCACCCGGCACGGCGTCCCGGTCTGCTACGCCCCCGGACGCAACGCCACCGCCACCGCGGAGCACACCCTGACCCTGATGCTGGCCGCCGCCCGCGGCGTCGGCGACACCCACACCGATCTGCGCCGCGGCGTCTGGCGCGGCGACTACTACGACTACGACAACTGCGGCATCGAGATCGACGGCGCCACCGTCGGCCTGATCGGCTTCGGCGCCATCGGCAGCCGGGTCGCCAAGGTCCTGGCCGCGATGGGCGCCCGGGTCCTCGTCCACGACCCGTACGTCCGCCCCGAGGCGCTGGCCGGCATCGCCGAGCAGGTCTCCCTCGACGAGCTGCTGACCCGCTCCCGCATCGTCTCACTGCACGCCCGGGTCACCGAGGAGACCCGGGGCATGATCGGCCGCGCGCAGATCGCCGCGATGCCCCGTGGCGCGATCCTGGTCAACTGCGCCCGCGGTGCGCTGCTGGACTACGACGCGGTCTGCGACGCGCTGGATTCCGGACAGCTGGCCGGTGCCGGCTTCGACGTCTTCCCCGAGGAGCCGCTGCCGGCCGACTCCCGTCTGCTGACCGCCCCCGGAGTGGTGCTCACCCCGCACATCGCCGGCGGCAGCCAGCAGGTCGCCCACAAGGCCGCCCGGATCGTTGCGGAGGAGGTCGGGCGGTATTTGCGGGGGGAGTCGTTGGTCCACTGTGCCAATCCGGCTGCGCTTGGCTGACTTCCCACGTTTTTGGCTTTCCCGCCGTGGGTGTTGCTCGCCGTTGCGCCTGCGGCGGGCGTGGGTTGTCGGGTGCGGTGACGGGCCGGAGGGGCAGGGGTGTGGGACTGCTTCGCTTTACGTCCCACACCC
>NZ_JBEZIX010000072.1:0-40072 GCF_040651315.1 Streptomyces sp. NPDC048506 | reverse complement strand
TGACCGCGGCGACGCCGTCCTCACCGATGATGCGCAGGACGGCGTCGATGATGCTCTGCCGGGTTCCGGGGGGCTTGGACATGGCAGTCATTGTGTCACCGGTGGTGCGGCAGTGGTGCGGCGGCGGGCGGCGGGCGGCGGGCGGCGGTCGTCAGGGTCGGCGCGAGGTCGTACGCGTCGTGGATGCCGCCGGTCATGCGATGCCGCCGGTCATGCGATGCCGGCGGGCGCCGGGGCCGGCGACCCAGGAGTTGCGGACGGCCGCGTTCAGGTCGCGGCCGTGGTCTGCACCGGCGCAGGTGACTCCACCCGGTTCAGGGGCCGACCGTGCGCTTCACGGCGACCAGGGGGCTTCTTCAGGGGCTATGTTGCACCTGTGTACGACGTTCATCCATAGCGGGAGTTGCAGTGGTCCTGCCCTACACCGACGCGATCCAGCGGCTGGTCGACTCGCTCGCCGCCCGCATCCAGCATTCGGTCGCCGTGGATGACGAGCGCGGCAGCCTCATCGTGTGCAGCCGTCACTACGGGGACGAGGACCGGCTCCGTATCGACGTGGTGCTGTCCCGGCGGCTGCCGACCCCCGTTGCCGAGTACCTCAACGGCTTCGGCATCGCCACTTCTGCCACACCCCGGTCGATTCCCGCCAATCCGTCTCTCGGGCTCAAGGACCGGCGGTGCTATCCGATTCGTGATCATGGGCGGCTGCTTGGTTACTTGTGGCTGATCGACGCGCACGCAGAGCGCTTCGACGAGGTGGTGGGCGACTGCGTGGTGCAGTTGTCGGCGCGCCTTCGGGAGCGGTCGCTCCAGGTGACTGAGGAGGAGCAGCGGCGCCGGGCCCTGGTGACCGGCCTCCTGCGCGGGGGAGAGGGCTCCGCCCGCGCCGCGGGAGACCTGGTCGACCAGGGGCTTGTCGGTGCGGAGGACGAGGTCGTGGTCATCGTCGCCGAGGCGACCACGGACCCCGAGGCGGTCGCCGCCGTGATCGCCGATGTCACCAGTGGGCGCGGCCGCGACGAGCCGTCGTGCCGGGCCCTCACGGCTGCGGTGGGGGAGCGCGGCGTGGTCCTCGTCGCCGGCCGACAGGGGGTGGAGCGGGCGGCGGCATGGTGGGCCGAGGAGGTGCGGCAGGGGGCGCGGCAGCGGGGTGCGGAAGACGGCGGTGTCTTCATCGGTCTGAGCAACGCCGGCCGGCTCGACGAGGCTCCCGATCTGTTGCGTCAGGCGGTGCTGGCGGCGTTCGCCGCTGCCGAGCTGCCGGAGCTGGCACCGGTCGTCTCCTGGCGGGACACCGGCGTCTACGGCCCGCTCATGCTCGCCGCGATGACCTCTCCGGAGCTGGTGGTACCGCCGCAGATCGCCGATCTCAGCACCGGCGCACGCACCGACTCCCTGGCCCACACCGCCGAGGTGTTCCTGGACGCCGCCGGGGACACCGCGGCCGCCTCCGAGCAACTGACCATCCACCGGACGACGCTCTACTACCGGCTGGCCCAGGTCGAGAGCAAGACCGGGTGGGACCTGAAGAACGGCCGTGACCGGTTGACCCTGCACCTGGGTCTGAAGATGCAGCGCCTCCTCAACAGTGGCATCCCGGCTTTGCTACAGGGAGAGGACGCTCAGCGGGGAAGTTCCTAACCCGCGACGATGTGGGCGGGGGCCGGGCGGTTGGAGACTGCGCCGAACCCGGGCGATGGCCCCGGGTGAGGATCGATCGCGAAGGAACCCTCACATGACCTTCCCCGCGGACCGACAGCGCATCGCTGACCAGCTGAACCTCGGCTCGGAGCTGCTCTACCTGTCCCGACACGACGTTGAACACCTGCAACTGACGCGGGACGCCGTTGTGGAGCTGACCCGCCAGGCCCTGGTCGAGCACGGTCACCGCCGCTACGAGATGCCGGCCAAGATCGGTGTCCACCCGTACGACAACGTCTTCTACCACGCCATGCCGGCCTACTTGCCGGGGCCGGGGATCGTGGGCGCGAAGTGGATCGAGTGCTACCCGGACAACCCGCGCAGGTTCGGTCTTCCGCAGACCACCGGGCTGCTTGTGCTCAACGATGTGGAATCCGGTGTGCCGCTGGCCGTCATGGACTCGGCGTGGCTGACCGCGATGCGTACCCCGGCGGTGACGGTTCTGGCCGCCGCGGCGCTGCACCCCGGCGCCACCACGTTCGGGATGTTCGGCTGTGGCGTGCAGGGAAGGGAACACGTCCGCTACGCGGCCCTGGCGTTGCCCAGGCTGGAGACGGTCTACGTCCATGACGCCAACGAGGCCGCCGCGGATGCCCTGATCACGCAACTCCAGCCCGAACTGGGCGTGCGGATCATCAAGGGTGAGTCGGCCGAGGCGGTCACCAAGAGTGCGGAAGTGCTGAGTTCGGCGACGGTCATCCTGCGGGAGCCGCTCGCGGTGGTGAAGGACGAGTGGGTCACCGCCGGACAGACGATCCTCCCGTGCGACCTGAACACCTTCTGGGATCCCCGCACTTCCCACCGCGCTGACAAGTACATCGTCGACAGCGTCGAGGAGCACGAGCTGTTCGCGTCGATGGGTTACTTCCCCGACGGCCTGCCCGAGGTCGTCGCCGAGACCGGCGAGGTGCTGGCCGGGGTGAAGCCCGGCCGGGAGAACGCCGACGAGATCATCGTCAACAGCAACATCGGCATGGCCGTCTGCGACATCGCGGTGGGTCACGCGATCATGCACCGCGCGCTGGAGCGCGGTGTCGGGTTGCGGCTCCCCCTCTGACCTCCGGGTGGGCGGGCGACGGAGACCGGGGCCGTGCCGCTGAGCACCTGCCGCGTTCAGGGACGCGATCCCTCAGCCGATATCGCCGGCCATGGCAGGGCCGCCTCGCCCGATCCGGGTGTGCCGGGCCGGTCGGCATGTCATCCGTCCCCGGCCATGCCGCCGTCAGCCCGGCCTGTCCCCGGTCCGAGCCGAACCGCCGAACCACCAGGCCCCGCACGAGACACCGCCGAAGTACCCCGCCCCACCCACCCCTGCCTCCCCCCCATCGACCGACCCGCCCGGACCGGCACAGGAGTTCACCATGACCGCATCAAGTGTCCTGGACGACGCCCCCCTGAGCAGATTCCACAAAAGACTCGCCCTGTACTCCTCGGGAGGCCCCTTCCTCGACGGCTACGTCCTGAGCATCGTCGGCGTCGCCCTGGTGCAACTGGGGCCGCAGATGCACCTCTCCGACACCGCCCAGGGCCTGATCGGCGCTTCTGCCCTCGTAGGCATCTTCTGTGGCGCCTTCCTCGGCGGGTACCTGACCGACAAGTTCGGCAGGCAGATGCTCTACACCATCGACCTCATCGCCATCATCGGATGTTCCGTCGCGCAGTTCTGGGCCTCCGATCCGGTGTGGCTGTTCGTCCTGCGCCTGCTGATCGGCATGGCCGTGGGCGCCGACTACCCGATCGCCACCTCGCTGCTGGCCGAGTTCACCCCGCGCCGCTACCGGGGACCGCTGCTCGGCGGGCTGATGGTGATGTGGTTCGTCGGCGCGGCGACCGCCTATGTCGTCGGCGAGGCCCTGCTGTCCGTCGGCGACGGCGGCTGGCGGTGGATGCTCGCCAGCGCCGCACTGCCCGCCACCGCCATCGTGCTGCTTCGGCTGGGCACCCCCGAGTCGCCGCGCTGGCTGGCCAAGAAGGGCCGCGTCGACGAGGCCAATGCCGTCATGCGCAAGGTGTTCGGCAGCGAGGCCGGCATCGCGGACCTTCCCGAGGAAAAGGGCGAGAACGCCGGCCTGATGCTGCTGTGGCGGTCCGGATACCTGGGACGCATGCTGTTCGTCAGCGCCTTCTGGACGTGCTCGATCGTGCCCCTCTTCGCGGTGTACGCCTTCGGGCCACGCATCCTCGGCGCGCTCCACCTGGCCGGCAGCCTGGCCAACATCGGCTCGGCCCTGATCACGGTCTTCTTCGTGGTCGGCTGCGTACTCGCCATGGTGGTCATCAACCGCATGGGCCGGCGGGCCCTGATCATCCACAGTTTCACCTGGTCCGGTCTGGCACTCCTGCTGCTCGGCCTGTTCCCCTCCGCCCCAGCCCCCGTGATCATGACCTTGTTCGCCGCCTACGCCGTCCTCATCGGCGGCACCCAAAACCTCCAGTGGATCTACCCGAACGAGCTGTTTCCCACCGAGATCCGGGGAACCGCCGTCGGCCTCGCCTCCTCACTGAGCCGGATCGGCGCGGCGGTCGGTACGTATCTCGTCCCGCTCGCCCTCACCTCGTGGGGAATCGGCACGACGATGCTCACCGCGGCGGCCATCACGCTGTTCGGGGCCCTCCTCTCGATGCGCTGGGCTCCGGAGACCCGTGGCCTGGCCCTGCACGAATCCGCCGCCCTGGGCACTCCGGCGACCGCCGGTGCCGGATAACGCCTACGGGGACTACCCGGCGCGGCGCACTTCCCGAGGGAACGAAGCGGGCCTCAGCCTGTCACTACGGGCAGAGGCCCGCTTCGCGCCTGCTCGCCAAGGGTTGCGCATCGTCACAAGCCAGCGCGCCCAACGGCTTCCCCGGCCACACCGTGGGCGTGTACGAGGCCGACGGCACGGTGGCGCGTGGCCACTGCCGCCCGCCCGATGCCGGACAACTGCCCGGTCGAGCGAGCGGGCAATGTGCCCTGCCGGAGTTCCTAGGCCACCCAACCCTTGGTCATCGTCTGCACGGACGCACCATCGAGGTCCTTGAGCTTCGGTCCGACGAAGTCTCGCGCGGCGTCCGAGGTGAGCAGCCGGAAGGCGGGCCGCTCGGCCGCCAGCAGTTCGACCATCTGCGCTGCCACGTCCTGCGGCGTCTGTGCGTTGGCGAAGGCACCGCGGGTGCGGGTCAGGTAGGCGGACAGCGCGGGGGCGTACGGCCCGGCCTGTTCCAGCACGTCGTCGCGGACGCCCACATTGCTGACGAACTCGCTGGCCACTGCCCCCGGCTCGACCACACTGACGGACACGCCGGCCGTCGCCGCAACCGGCGCGAGGGACTCCATGAAGCCCTCGACCGCGAACTTGGCGGCGCAGTATGCCTCGTTGAAAGGCTGGCCGATCACTCCGCCGACGCTGGTCACGGTGATCACACGGCCCTTGCTCGCCCGCAGCAGGGGCATGGCGGCCTTGGTGACGTGCAGCACGCCGAAGAAGTTGACCTCCATGACGGCCCGCACGTCCTCGACGCTCTCCTGCTCAAGGGTGCCGAGGTGGCCCGCGCCGGCGTTGTTGACCAGCGCGTCCAGCCGGTCGAGGCCGGCCAGGCACGCCTCGACCGAGGCCGGGTCGGTCACGTCCAGGGCCCGGACGTCGACGGTGACTCCGGCTTCCTCCGCCGCCGCCCGCAGCGCGCTCGCCTTGGTGGTGTCGCGCATGGTGGCGATCACGTGCCAGCCGCTTCGCGCGGCGGCGACGGCGGTGGCCAGACCGATACCGGAGGAGGTGCCGGTGATCAGGACGGTCTTGGTGCTCATCTTCGGACCCATCTACTTATGGAGCATAACTAATGTTGCTCATAACTATGGGAGCCGTTATTTCACTTTGTCAAGCACGTCGGTAGACTGAACGGCATGTCCCAAGCACCGGATGAGCTGACCAAGGAGATCGTCGGCCTCCTCGCGGCCATCACCCGCCGCTACACCCAGGAGGCCGAGGCCGCCGCGACCGTCCACGGGCTGACCCCGCTCCAGGCCAAGGCGCTGCTCGCCGCCGAAGAGCCGGTCCCGACGCGCCGCATCGCCGACCGGCTGCACGCGGAGCCCTCCAACGTGACCGCGATCATCGACCGTCTGGAGTCCCGCGGCCTGGCCGAGCGCAGCCTCGACCCGGGCGACCGCCGCGTCAAGCGCGTCGCCGCCACCGAGGCCGGCCGCACCGTCGTCACCGACATCCGCACCCGGATGCCCTTCGCCGCCGCCCCGCTGGCCCAGCTCAGCACGGAGCAGCGCGATTCCTTGCGTGAGCTGCTGCAACTGGTACTGGACGCTTGACGCCCGCCGGTGGAGGTCGGAACGACTCCGGCAGTCGACTCCGGCAGTCGACCGCTGGGACACGGCCAAGCCGGTTGAGCCACAGCTGAGGGCGGCGACAAGGGATCAGGGCCTGCGGAGCGGAGGGACCTCCGCTCCGCAGGCCCTCCGCTGCCGGCACGCGCGTGAGAGCCGGGGCCGGCAGGTCAGTGGCCGCGGCCGGTGGTGTCGCCCACGTGCACAACCTCGCACTCGCTCAGGCCCGAACAGGGCGATACGAGATCACCTTCATGGCTCCTCAGACACGCCAAAATCATGACGCACAGCCTCAAGCTGCTCACGATTCGGGATGACCGAGTGCGGGAGCTCGTCGGTTGCACCGAGATCACAGCGCATGGACTCCCTCATGGCGTCGATCCGGGACCAGAGCGAATGTTGCGCTTCAGCCGCTGATCGTAGGGTCTCACCCGGCCGCGGGTTTCCCTGCTCCAGGCGTTTGACCTGTCCGTAGCCACCCTAACGACCGTCCCCGCGGGTGCCTTTGGCGCCCGATGCGAGAGGGGACGGCGGCTCGCGGACAACGACGGGGCACCGCGCCGTGCCGCAATCGGTCGGCGTCCTCGATGACGTCGCCGAGGCGCACACCGCCGTCACCAGCGGCATCACCTTCGTGGCCGGGTTCACTCCGCCGCTGTTGTCGCCTTCATGTCCAGGTCCTGGAGCGGCCGTTGCTCGGTGGATCGAGGCTGACGCGATCTTTCGGATGCGCTCGATATGCATGTGGGGTTTCTGTGGTGGGGCAGCGCCGGCATCGTCCGGATCTGCCGTCCTCTGCTGCGGGTCGCCGTCAGGCGGTGCTGCGGGTTGCGGCGAGGTCGAGGGCAATATCGCTGATCATGTCTTCCTGGCCGCCGACCAGCTTGCGGCGACCGACCTCGATGAGGATTGCGCGGGTGTCGATGCCGTAGTGGTGGGCGGCCGTCTCGGCATGGCGCAGGAAGCTGGAGTACACGCCCGCGTAGCCGAGGGTGAGGGTCTCGCGGTCCACCCGCACCTCGCGGTCCTGGAGGGGGCGTACGACGTCGTCGGCGGCGTCCATCAGGGGGAACAGGTCGCAGCCGTGCTGCCAGCCCGTCAGCTCGGCGACCGCGACGAACGCCTCCAGGGGGCAGTTGCCCGCTCCGGCTCCCTGGCCGGCGAGGGAGGCGTCGACTCTGGTGACGCCGTTCTCGACGGCGACGACCGAGTTGGCCACACCCAGCCCGAGGTTGTGGTGGGCGTGGATTCCCAGCTCGGTGGACGGGGCGAGGACGTCGCGGTAGGCGCGGACACGGTCGCGTACGCCGTCCATGGTGAGGTGGCCGCCCGAGTCGGTGACGTAGACGCAGTTCGCGCCGTAGGACTCCATCAACCTGGCCTGCCGGGCCAGTTCGGCGGGGTCGGCCAGGTGGGACATCATCAGGAAGCCGGCCACGTCCATGCCCAGGTCGCGGGCGGCGGCGATGTGCTGGGCGGAGATGTCGGCCTCGGTGCAGTGGGTGGCGACGCGCACCGAGCGGATGCCGAGCGCATGTGCGCGGCGCAGGTCGTGCAGGGTGCCGATGCCGGGCAGGAGCAGGGTGGTGGGCACCGCGTGGGTCACGGTGTCGCAGACGGCCTCGATCCACTCCCAGTCCGTGTGGGCGCCGACGCCGTAGGTGATGCTGGAGCCGGACAGGCCGTCGCCGTGGGCGATCTCGATCGCGGCGACCCCGGCGACGTCGAGTGCGGCGGCGATGGTGCGGGCCTGTTCGACGGTGTAGCGGTGGCGGACGGCGTGCATGCCGTCCCTGAGGGTCACGTCCTGCATGTACAGGGTGTTCGGCTGGGGCGCGGTCATGGGGAAACCACCTTCGTGGTGTGATGGGCGGCCATGCGCTCGGCGGTGCGCAGGGCGGCCGAGGTCATGATGTCGAGGTTGCCGGCGTAGGCGGGCAGGTAGTGGGCGGCGCCCTCCACTTCGAGGAACGCGGACACCTTGGCGGCCTGGCCGGACCGGGAGGCGGCCGGGAGGAGGGAGCGCAGTGGGTCGTCGATGGCGACGCGTTCGAACTGCACCTTCTGCTTGAGGCGATAGCCGGGGACGTACGTCTGGACGCGTGCGGCCATCTCCTCCACGGAGGTGGTCACGGCGGCGTCGTCGCAGTCGCCGACGAGGCAGTGCACGGTGTCCCGCATGATGAGGGGCGGTTCGGCGGGGTTGAGGACGATGATGGCCTTGCCGCGGGCCGCGCCGCCGACCTGCTCGATGGCCGACGAGGTGGTCTCGGTGAATTCGTCGATGTTGGCCCGCGTGCCGGGGCCCGCGGAGCGGGAGGAGAGGGAGGCGACGATCTCCGCGTAGTGGACCGGGGTCACGGCGGCGACGGCGGCCACTATGGGGATGGTGGCCTGCCCGCCGCAGGTGACCATGTTGACGTTGGGCGCGTTCAGATGGGCGTCGCCGTTGACCGGCGGCACGACGTACGGGCCGAGCGCGGCGGGGGTGAGGTCGACGACCGTGCGTCCCAGTGTGCGCAGGACCTGGTCGTGGCGCTTGTGCGCGCCGGCGGAGGTGGCGTCGAAGACGAGGGACACGTCCGCGAATTCGTCCATTTCGACCAGGCCGTCCACGCCCTCGTGGGTGGTCGCAACCTTCAGTCGTCGGGCGCGGGCCAGGCCGTCGGAGCCGGGGTCGATGCCGGCCATGGCGGCGATCTCCAGAGAGTCGGAGAGCCGCAGAATTTTGATCATGAGGTCGGTGCCGATGTTGCCCGAGCCGATGACGGCGACCTTCGTGGTCATGCTCGGATTCCTTCCGTGGCGGAGGTGGCGAACGCGGTGGAGACCGTGCCGAGTCCTTCGATATGGGCGGTGAACTCGTCGCCTTCGGCGGCGACGGCCATCGGGCCGAGCGCGCCGGTCAGGACGATGTCGCCGGCCCGCAGTGGGTCGCCCAGGCCGACGAGCGTGGAGGCGAGCCAGAGGGCGGCGGTGAGCGGGCTGCCCAGGCAGTCGGCGCCGGTGCCCTGTGAGACCGTCTCGCCGTTCCTGGTCAGGGTCATCCGTACGTCGCGCAGATCGACCCGGTCCAGCGGTACGGGGGTGCCGCCGAGGACGAACAGGCCGCAGGAGGCGTTGTCGGCAACCGTGTCGACGATGCTGATGTCCCAGTCGGCGATGCGGCTGTCGACGATCTCCAGCGCGGGCAGGGCGAACGCCGTGGCACGCAGCAGGTCGGCGACGGTCGGGTCCCGGTGCGGCAGGTCCGCGCCGAGCACCAGGGCGACCTCCGCCTCGATCTTCGGCTGCAACAGCCGGCCGGGGGCGATCGGCTGCCCTTCGGCCACCGCCATGTCGGCGAACAGGGCGCCGAAGTCAGGCTGGTCGACACCGAGTTGGCGTTGCACGGCGGGCGAGGTCAGGCCGATCTTCCGGCCTGCCGGACGCCGGCCGGCGGCGATGCCTCGCTCGACGTTCAGGCGCTGCACCGCGTAGGCGGCCTCGACGTCCGCCTCGGGCAGCAGATGACGCACCGGGGGGCACGGGACGCCGGCGCGGGCGGCTTCGTCCAGGACGGCCGCCACCTCGGCCACCGCACCGGCGGACTCGTGGGCGCTCATGCTTCGCCCCTGCCGGGAGCGGTGCGAAGAGACTGCGGGATGGGCATGCGGGTTACCTCCGGAAGGGAGCGGAGCTGGTGAGGGGCTCGATACGGGTGTGCCGGCCATCGCTGTGACGCATGCCAGGTATAGACGCGCATCATGAGCAACGGCAAAATATGTTCTATGACACGGAACAGCGCGCAGGGGAACATGCTGGACAAGGCAATGGCGATCCTGGATTGCTTCCGACCGGACGGCGGATCGTTCCGTCTCACGGAACTTTCCGTGCGTACAGGTCTGACCAAGACCACGGCGTTCCGGCTGTGTGGTGAACTGGTCCGGCTCGGTCTGCTCGAACGCGATGCGGAGAACTACCGGCTCGGCGGCAAGCTCTTCGAACTCGGCTCGCTCGTGCCGCGCCGGCATGATCTGCGCGAGGCGGCCCTGCCTTTTCTGCAGGACCTGTTCGAGGCCACGCACGAGACCGTCCATCTGGGGGTGCGCGAAGGCCACGAGGTGGTCTACGTGGAGCGCATCCACGGTCATGGCGCCCTACAGCTGCCCTCCCGGATCGGTGGTCGCCTTCCCCTGACCTGCACCGGCGTCGGCAAGGCGCTGTTGGCCTTCTCCGGCGCGGCGCTGGCGGAGGAGGTGCTGGACGCCCCCCTCCCCAGCCTCACGCCGCATTCGGTCACCGATCCGGAGCGGCTGCGCACCGCCATCGAGCAGGCTCAGGTCGCGGGCCTGGCCTACGAGGAGGAAGAGGCCACCCTGGGCGTCAGCTGCATCGCGGCACCCGTCTTCGACGGGGCGGTGGCGGTGGCGGCGCTGTCGGTCGCCGTGCCCCGCAGCCGCTTCCGGCCCGCCCAGCTCGCTCCGGCGGTACGGACCGCCGCGTTGGGGCTGTCACGTGCGTTGCGCTCCGGCACGTGATCGGGCGGTGGACTCGTCAGTCGCCGGGAATGCCTGCGCCACTCAACGACGGAACCGTGCTCTCCGGACGGCCCAGGGAGCGGGCCCCGGCCTGGAACTGGGCGAGTTTGTCGATGATGGTCCGGCCGACCGGGAGGTGGCCCCAGATGCTGATGCCCTGGTGAGTGGTGGGCTCCCAGGTGGTCTCGTCGATGACGACGGGGTTCCAGCCGACCTCCCACTCGAAGCCCGATGGGGTGCGGGCGTAGTAGGAGAGTTCCTTGTCGTTGGTGTGCTGGCCGACGGACAGGGCCATGTCGAAGCCGAGTTCGTGCACGCGCATGTAGCTCTTGGCCACGTCGTCGAGGGTGGCGGCCTGGATGTTGAGGTGCTGCACGCGGGTCTGGATCGGGTCGATCGGCAGGCCGCGGGTGGCAGCGACCGCGATGGAGTGGTGGCGCTCGTTGACGCGTAGGAAGCGAATCTTGAATTTGACGCCGCTGATGGTCTCGTCGATGTAGTCGGTCAGGCGGGCGTCGAAGACGGTGTTGAAGTAACCCCGAGTCTGCGCCGGCTTGGTGGAGGTCAGCGCGATGTGACCCATGCCGCCGGAGCCGGTGACGAAGCCTGAGGCGAGCATGCGCAGCGGCTGGGCCGACTTCGCCGGGGTGGTGCAGATCTCCTGTGTGATGCCCTTGGGGCCGGGGAAACGCAGCAGACGCTCGACGCCGCGCAGGGCGGCCTCCTCATCGGTGCCGACGGTGAGGGGAACGCCATGGGCGCGGATGCGGGCCTCGATGCGTTCGAAGGCGGTGTGGTCGTCGATGTGCCAGCCGGTGGCGACGACGTCCTCGGCGGGGCCACGCCGGATGAGGAAGCGGCATTCCCGGTCGTCGAGGCGGAAGCGCATCAGGTCGCGGGAGAGGGCGTCGTGGTGCATGCCGATGGCATCGGTGCCGAAGCGGCGCCAGTCGGCGAAGCGGCTGGTCTCGATGACGATGTATCCGAGGTGGACGGCGCCGAAGACGGACGGGGCGTCATGCATGGTCATCGGCGGCCGGCCAGGAAGTCGGCGCACAGGCGGTTGAACAGGTCGGTGCGTTCGAACTGCACCCAGTGTCCGGTGTTGGCGACGAGGTACAGGTCGCAGTTGGGCATGCGGTCGGCCAGCATCCGGCCGCCGGACGGCCGGTTGACCTTGTCCTTCGCGCCCCACAGGACGAGGGTGGGCACAGGCAGTCGGTTCAAGCGTGGGTCGCGGGTGAAGTCCATCTTCCACAAGGTGCGCAGCCCGGCGGGGCGTTGCAGCGGCGGAGAGGCGATCACGTCCGGGTCGATGCTGGCCTGGTAGCGCTCCTCGATGGCGGAGTCCGGGACCTCCGCGGCGTTGAAGACGAGGTAGTTGCGGATGAACCTCTCCAGCTTCAGCCGCGAGGGGCCGTCGCCGGTGTAGTAGTCGAGCAGGCACTTGAGCCCGGGAGTGGGCAGGGCGCGGGTGTTGCCGATCCCGCCGGGGCCCATCAGCACCATGCGGTCGACCCGTTCAGGGGTGTCCAGGGCCAGCCGCAGGGCGCAGGCACCGCCGTAGGAGTTGCCGACCAGATGGGCCTTGTCCAGGCCGAGTTCGTCCAACAGGCCGCGGATGCCGTCGGCCAGGTAGCCGAAGGGGTCGGTACCGTCGACGCCCTTGGTGCTGCGCCCGTAGCCGGGCAGATCGGGCACGATGACCCGGTACTCCTTGGCCAACTCGGCAATGTTGCGGGCGTAGTTGGATACACCGGAGGCGCCGGGGCCGCCGCCGTGCAGCAGGAGCACGGGCGGGCCGTCGCCCGTCTCCGCGGTGAAGATCTTCTTTCCGCCGATGTCGTACGTCGTCTCCTGCATCGTCGGCAGGCCGGTCTGCGGGGTCATGGTGTCGGTCCTCACTGGGCGGTGTCGCGGTCGGGCGGGGTGCGGCGGCTGGGCCGAGCCCGCTGGGGCGGCGGGTGTCGGGTGCGCGGAGGCGGCTGCGCAGACGTAGACGTGGGGTCGCAGGGCGAAGGCGGCCGTGCGGCGGGTGGTCGTCCAGGGCAGCAGGACGCTTTCCCTGGTGATCCGCGGCCGGGGATCCAGCTGCCGGACTCCGGTGAGGTGGACCGGGCGCGAGGCGAAACCCCGGCATCGCGCCCCAGGACGACGATCCTGGGGCCCATGCCCAGCAGGTGCGGTCACCCCGTGGGGTACCCGATCACCGCCAACGTCGTAGGCATGCGTCTCCGCCGCCGTTTCTGGCGCCGACTTCTCTCACCAGCCATCTGACTGTCGCCGTCTCGCTCGTGACTCTTACTGTAGCGTTCACTCCAATTGGAATGAACGCTACAGTAAGCTCGACGCCGGATACGGTCAAGGGCCGGCACAACAGGAGGGAAGTGCCATGACCGGGCCCCAAACGACGCGCCGGAAGCGGGCGAACGGAATGGAGTCGCGACAGCGCATCCTCGACGCCGCCGTGGAGATCGCGGGTGAGCGCGGGTACGAGGGCACGTCCATCGCGGCCGTCAGCGCCAAGTGCGGGCTGCCCGCGAGCTCGATCTACTGGCATTTCAAGGACAAGGACGATCTGATCGCCGCGGTCATCGAGCGCAGCTTCGACAGCTGGCTCGCCGCGGTCGAACTGCCGGGCGAGGAGACTGGCACGTCCCTGGAGCGGCTCACCTCCATGGCCGCGAACGTGGCCAAGTCACTGGTCGACGCGCCCGACTTCCTACGCCTCGGGCTCATGCTCGCCCTGGAGCGGCGCCCCACCGAGCCCCGAGGCCGGACCGTGTTCCTCCAGGTCAGGGGAGTCGCGCGCCGGAAGATCGCCGAGACGCTCCAGACCCTCTTCCCCGAGCTGGACGAGGCCGAGATCCACACGCTCACGACGTACGCCATCGCGGGCGCCGACGGCCTGTTCGTGCAGCGGGAGATCACCGGGGGCGCCATCAACTTGATGGCGATGTTCGAACTGCACGCCCAGTCGGTGCACGATGCGGCACGCCGCATGGCGGCCGGGGCCGGAAGGTGACCGGGGCCGGACGGTGACCGGGGCCGGACGGTGACACTCTCGATTCCCGGGGGTGTCGGTGACCGTGTGCTGAGGTCTCGCTGGTTCGCGGTGGTCGGGCCGGTCCGTAGATGGCGCTGTCGGCCTCGGTGATCAGTGCCCAGTACCGGTCGCCATAGGGCCGGTGCCACCGCTCGGTGGGGTGGTTGATGAAGCCGGCGAACGGTGGCGTTGTTGATGCGACGGCCAATCTCGCGCAGCTGCCTCCGCTGGGCCTTGGCGAGCGGGGTGGACACCAGGCGGCGCACCTCCGCGACATGGCCGGGGCGGTGTCCACGGCCTTGTCCCGGCCCTCGTCGGTGAGGACCGCGAGGGTGAAGCGGCCATCGACGGCATCAGCGGTGCGGTGAAGCCGGCCCTCCTTCTCCAGGCGTTTGACCGCATGGGAGAGCCGGGACAGCCGACATGCTTGAACTCTCAACTACATTCACCTATGGTCGATGCGGTTGAAGTTTCAACAGTGCGTCCCCCCTCTCCCTAGCGTGATCTTGTAGACAAGGAATCGACATGATCGACCGCCGCAACGTCCTCCGAGGCGGAGGCGCCGCCCTGGGCGTCCTCGCCATCACCGCGGTAGCCAGCGGAACCGCCCTGGCAGCCGCGGCCACGGGCAGCCGGGAACTGCTCGGCGATCCGGCCTCCACCCCGCAGGCCGAATCGCTTTGGCCGACCCACCTGACTGATACGGAGCGCAAGCACCTTGAGGTGTTCGACGAGCTGGACTTCGTCGTCTACTCCGGTCAGCAGTGGGACCGGCTCAGTGAGAGCCACGCACAGAACATCCGCGTCCACTGGCCCGACGGCCACTACACGGACGGCATCGACCGGCACATCGCCGACATGAAGAGCCAGTTCGTCTGGGCGCCGGACACGCGCATCACCGAGCACCCGATCCGCATCGCCAAGGACAACCTGACCTCGGTGACCGGCGTCATGCAGGGCACCTTCACACGTCCCATGCCGGACGGCAAGGGCGGCTTCGTCCAGCCGACGGGCAAGAAGTTCTCCATCAACATGGCCACGGTCGGCATCTGGAACAAGCGCGGAGTGATGGAGGAGGAGTTCCTCTTCTGGGACAACCTGACCTTCTACCAGCAGATCGGCCTCGCCTGACCCGTGCGTGGCCCGGCGGCGCGGGAACCGCTGGGCCACGAAGAGGCGCGTGAGGCATCGCCGCCACCGGGCGCGGCGAGCGACGCACTCCTTCTCCGCAGGGTGTTCCAGCGCGCCAGCACCTCGCCGTGGACCAGGCGCCCGGCCGCCTCCGCTGCCGGAACGCCGAAGGCGCGGCGGTCCTGCCGGCGTTCGGCGTCGGTGAGCCGGTCACCTACGTCCGCGACGGCGAACGGCCTCACCTCGGCGCCGCGCAAGTCGCAGTGCGCCTGTCACGCTCGCGCACTTCTGGCCTGACGATGATTCGCGTTTGGCGCAAGCGCGTCCCGCCATGTATCTACCTTCTATGCAGTAGCATCATGTTTGAACCTGTTTGGTCGTTATGTGGCAGATGGTGTTGGGTCGACGGGGTGCACCATTGGACGACGCGCCCCTGGGCGGAGGCCATGGAGAGGATCTCCCACGACGAGGGCGCGGTAGGTCTGTCGCGTGCGGTCTCGTCCACCAGCACCAAGGACGACATGACCACCGTCGCCGCCGTGGTCCGGTCCACCCGCACCAGCCCGCTTCCGCCCACGCGTTTGCTGGCAGACGCGGTCGCCCGGGCCGGGCTGTGGCAGCGGCTCGCCGAACGTGCGGCCGGCGATCCGGGTGGGTTGGCGGTGATGCTGACGCCGGGGGCATCCGCCTATGGCGACCCGACGACCGCAGCCAGCGCCGTGCTCGTGGAGCACCTCATCGACCTGCTGTGTGACAGGGGCTACCGGAACATCACCGTCGGAGCCGCCCGCTGTGGTCCGGACGAGTGGATCGAGGGCCCCGGGCTCCTTCAGACCTGTCGCCGGCTCGGCTACGGCGAGCGCACCCAACGGGGCAACGCCTACCGGATCGTGGACCTGTCCGAGGACATCGAACCGGCCGGGTTTCCCGCTTCGAGTGTGCTGCACGGCAGTGGAATGGCGCGTACCTGGCTGGAGGCGGACTTCCGCATCAACATCGCCAAGAACAGCACCCACCCGGAGTTCGGGTACGCCCTCTGCCTGGCCAATCTGTTGGGCGTGCTGCCGCACACCGACAAACACCATCACTACCGGGCACGGCGCGACGGCGCCGAGGTCATCGTGGATCTGCTGAGTTCCTACGCACCGGACTTCCACATCATCGACGCGGTGGTGAGCAGTCACGGGTGTGCTGGATCGTACGTGGGCAAACCACTGGGAACGGGTACGGTCATCGCCGCGCCGGACGGCGCGCTGGCGGACATGGTCGGGGCACTGCTCATGCGCGTCGATCCCGTCTCATCGCCACTCAACGCGCGGGTACTCAGCGAACGCGGGCTGCCGGACGGCTATCACCTCGACGGAGACCTGACGCCGTACCAGGGATGGCGCAATCCTCCAAGAGCACTGGTCGAGGCGGTGCGCCGACTCGCCCCGGACGGCCGGGTCCACCGGTTGTTCAGCATCGCCTCCTGGCAGGTGGCTCCGGACGCGGCGGAGATCACCGATCCCGCGCTCGCACGGCTTTCTCGCCTCCTCACCACGCTGATCCGCGTCGCGGACGAGAACCCGGCGGCTTCCGCCGCCCTCTGCACGGTGATCGGGGCGGCCGCCTCCGCGTCATCCACCGTACGTGCGTGGCGGACCGGGTACGGGAAGGAGAAGATCCGGCGCCGGGACGTCTCCCTCGCCATCGATCCGGACGCCTACAGCCACCGTGACTTCGACCGGATCAACGGTCTCCTCCAGCCGTTAGAAGAGATCATCGACGCGCTTCCCGTGGATGCCTGGCTGATGCGGTGGCAACACCTGGGCAGCTCGGTCCTCTTCGGTTGCGAACGCACCGTCAATGCGCCGTACGCGGAGTTCGTGCGCCGGGTGGACATCAGCCAGTCCATCAGTTACATGACCGACTACCTGGGCGGACGGGTCCACGTGGTGTCCCGCGACGCGCAGGGGCGGCCCACCCGCCAGATCGAACGCAATCTGTATCTGGCGCAGCCGAACTACATGTCGTTCTACGGCGGCCCACCCATCGATGTCTGCAAGCTTGAGTCGATCCGCTACGAGGAACAATCGCAGCGGATCGCCTGGAGAACGGTCCACAGCCCGAACGGCTCCGCCGAGTACGACGACGGTTCGGTGGTCTTTCTCCCGGCGGACGGCCGAAACCGTACCCGGATCGTGGTCCGGGTACGCCAGCGGTTCACGTTGCCGCTGACCTGGCAGGTGTTCCGTCCGGAAACCCGGCCGAAGCTCAGGGACCCGCTGGTGCAGGACTCCTACCAGCGGTTCTTCACCCGCACGATCGACAACTTCGAGGCGCAGTATGAGGGGCGGCCGTACCGGATTGGCCGCCCTTGGGAGGAGCATGACGACATGCTGGCCGCCGAGCTGCCCACCCAGCGTCTGACCGAGGCCGCCCGGCTCGTACGGAGCGTCGCAGCGCAGGCCGTGGCCGTGTCGAGGCTGCCGGGACGGTTGGGGCCGGACGGCTTCTGGCATGTCGCGCCCGGGGACGTCCCGTCCCGTTTCGGAGTGGTGGAGGAGCTCCGGGAAGAGCTGCGTCCCGCGGTCAGCGGTTTCTGGCAGGGGCTGCGCGAAGCCGTGGCCCGGGACAGGCGATCGAGGTAGTCACTGTGAAAGCGTGTGTGACCGGAGCCACCGGACTCGTCGGTGCCCAGGTGGTGCGTGCCCTCCTGGGCGCCGGCCATGAGGTGACGGCGCTGGTCCGCCGAAGCAGCGACACGCGGCAACTGCGCGCGCTCGACGTCCCCGTGGTCCACGCGGACCTCCGTGCCCCCGCCACCTTGCGGCCCGCGTTCGAGGGCTGCGAGACGGTGTTCCACTGCGCCGCCGTGTTCGCGTACTGGGACATCACCCGGGAGGAACTGGCCCGGGCCAATGTGGAGGGGACCTGTGAGGTGCTGCGGGCGGCAGCGGCGGCAGGGGTCCGGCGGGTGGTGGTGACCTCGTCGTCCGTCACCTGCGGCTCGTCGGACGGCCCGGCGCCCCGCGACGAGAACGGGATGCCCGGCGAGGAGTATCTGCCGGACTACTTCGACACCAAGCTGGAGCAGGAACGGGCAGCGCTCGCGTTGGGCGCCGAACTGGGGTTGGAGGTGGTGGCCGCCTGCCCGACCATCGTCGTCGGCGGGCCCGATTGGCGGCTGGTACCCAGCAACGCGCTGCTCACCCGCTATCTGACCGACCCACTGCGCACCACCTACCCGGGCGGATGCAACATCGTCTCCGTCCGGGACGTCGCTGACGGCCACGTACTCCTCGCGGAGCGCGGCACCGCCGGGGAACGCTATCTGCTGGGCGGTGAGAACTGGGCGTGGCGGACCATCCATCAGACCGTCTCCGAGCTGTGCGGCACCCACGGGCCGTGGGCCACCGCCACGCACACCGGCGCGTACCTGGCGGCGACGCTGGCGGAGATCCGGGCGGTGCTGAGCGCCCGGCCCCCTTCGACCACCCGCGCGGAGGCCCGGACGATGGGCCGGTACTACTGGTACCGGCACGAAAAAGCCGCTGCCCTGGGATACACGCCGCGGCCCGCGCGCCAGGCGCTCGCCGAGGCGCTCGGCTGGCTGGTGACCAGCCCGCATGTGCCGGACCGGGTCAGGTCCGGGCTGCGGCTGCATCCAGAGGTGGCGGGCACGCGGGAGCTGGTTCCGCGGCAGCTGGAAGGGGAAGCCGGAGCGCTGAACTGACCGAAGCACTCGTGCAGAGGCGGCATACATTGAGTGTGCCGGAGCCTGTCACCACCGTACGCCGGTCGCCCCGGAGACCGCCGTCATTGCTTCGTACGTCTGGAGCGGGGCGAGGGCCCGGCTTTTGCGTCCTCGGCTCTACCGCTGCTCTTGGCGTCCGGCACGGCTTCCTCTGCGGTCACCCGCAACTTCTCCCAGAAGCGCTGTTCATGCTCGCGGCTCAGCTCCGCCACGTTCCGGGCGTAGTCGATGCCCAGTCCGCTCAGCGCCGAGGCGAACTTCATGCCCTCGTCGCCGACGAACTGCCAGTACGCCCTGTTGACGTCGCCCCAGGTGGGTTTGCCGTTGAGCAGCCCGGTCATCAACTCCGCATAGTCACCCCACATCGCGGTCTGGAGCTCGGCAATCCGGACGGCTGCGGTCCGGAAGTGTTCCCAGCTTCGCCGGAGTTCGGCGGTCAGCTCTGCGGTGGTTTCAGTGCTCATGGACACTCCTCAGGTCGAGCCCCGGCAGGGGCCGGGACCGGGCTCAACAGGGTGCTGTGGTGGAACCCCAGGCGGGGGTCGGTCCAGACAGGCAGACCGGGAAGGTATTCGCGCAGCTCCGGCATCTCGGCCCGCAGCCGTACGGCATTGGACGGGTAGTCGTACACGGTGATCGTGTTGAGCCCGCGGTTGGCGGTGAACAGCAGCTTCTGGTCGGCGGAGATCTGGCAGGCGTAGACCGAGTCGATCAGCGAACCACGCGTGACACGCAGTGCGCCGACGAAATGCCTGCTGCTCGGGACCAGCGACCCCCGGGTGAAAGCGTCGGTGACCTGCCGGGCGGCCTGCCGGGCGGAGCGCATCTGCGCGGAAAACCGTGGTCGTTCGTCGATGACACGGTACGAGGTGAAGTCGTCGAGGTCGATCATGACGATGGTGCCGCTGCCGCCGTTGCAGTAGATCAGCTCGCGGTCGGAGATACAGACGTCCGAGTTGATGTGTGCGGGCACGTTCTGACCGCAGGTCCAGTGCCGCAGGATCTGACCCGTACGGGCGTCGATCTCGAACACGTACTCCTTGAAGTAGGCCATGGCCCATTCGTGCCAGTCCCGGCCCTCCTGAGGATGGACCCGGAAGGACAGTGCGTAGAAAACGTCCTCACACGGATGGCAGGCCACGTGCCAGCAGGTCGTCGGCAGAGGGATCCGCCGGGCGACACGTTTTTCGAGGTCGAAGATGCCGACCTCGGCAGCCTCTCCCTGACCCGGATGGTCCATACCGCCGTAGACGAGGTATCGGCCGGAGGCAGTGCGTCTCATGGCATGCGGAAGCTTGAGCAGGTGATCACCGATGCGCTCGGCCTTGGCCGGGCGGTCGAGGTCCACCAACCAGAGGCCGTCACCGATGGCGGTGACACCCTGGGTGTTGTCGAGCCACACCATGTGCGTGCTGCTCTTGATGGACGCGTCGGGGGTTTCGAACCGCAGGGTGGAGACCCGCTCGCACTCGTCCAGCGAGTGGATGTCGTAGAACAAGAGCTGTTGCCCGGCATTGCCGAGAAACCCGAATTTCCGGTCGGGTGTGATGCTGACGGCATGGCCTCCGGCCACACCGTCGTAGTACTGCACGCGGTAGGCGTACTCGCCGCTGTCCGGGTTGTAGCGGAAGACGCAGACACCGGCCGCACCCTCCAGACCGTTCAAACCATTGCCGTCGAGGGCGATGTGAAAGGCGTACGGGTAGCGGTCAGCGGACTCAGACATCATGGACCGTCCTACCGTTGTGACACCATGTCGCTTACGGGGGATTCATCCATGCGTCAGCCTCCATGGATCATCGTACGAGGGGTGCGGTCGGGCCGCATGTCGTGTGTGAGCAGCTCCGAACGCCTGTGAACAGGTTCCCCGACCCATGCCCGCTCCCGTTGCGTCCGGCAGCGCGGCACGTGCCGAAGGGAGAGTGCGGCACTCGACCATCATGGCACCATGAGTGTTCGATATCTCACTTTGAGTAGCTGTTCGGCCTGTCAAATTGCCGTGGTCGTCGTGGGCCCCACCGCCAGGACTTCGGGCAGGGCCGCCGGGTAGCAGGAACACTCTCCCTGCTCGTTGCCGGCGGTCGCGATGGCGGGCACGCCCTGGGCAGGCACTGTTGCGCGGCGCCGGGCCGGGTGCGGCACTGTCGCCCAGTCGAAGGCCGAACAGGATGCTGGCCACCCAGGTTCCGTGGTGCTGTCGGGTTTGCGTTTGGTGCCGGTGCCAACAGGCGAGGATGTGAGTGCTTCTGGGGCGGCACGAGTGTGCTGCTGGTGCTCTACAGCAAGTTCAGGACGCCATCCCATCGACGGGAGACTGGTCAATGACTTTTGCTTTCAGCCGGGGCAGCGTGCGCACGGCTGTGCTTGCGTTTCTGGCCGCAGCAGCACTCATGGTCGGCGCGACGGCGACCACCCCTGCGGGGGCGGTGCCTGCCAAGGATGGGCCAACTTCGGTGGCCTATATCGAGGTGAACAACAACAGCATGCTCAATGTGGGCAAGTACACGCTGGCCAAGGGTGGCGGCAATGTGTTCGATGTTGCGGTCATCTTCGCCGCCAACATCAATTACGACCCTGCCAAGAAGTCGGCCTATCTGTACTTCAACGAGAACGTGCAGCGCGTCCTCGACAACGCGGCGACCCAGATCCGTCCACTGCAGGACAAGGGCATCAAGGTCATGCTGTCGGTGCTGGGCAACCATCAAGGGGCCGGCTTCGCCAACTTCCCGTCCAAGGGTGCTGCCTCGGCGTTCGCCAAGCAGTTGTCCGACGCCGTCAGCAAGTACGGCCTGGACGGCATTGACTTTGACGACGAGTACGCCGAGTACGACAAGGGCGCTCCAGTCAACGAGAGCTCGTTCGTCTACCTGGTCTCCGCGTTGCGCGACTACATGCCCAACAAGCTCATCTCTCTCTACGACATCGGCGAGTCGGCGGAGAGGCTGTCCTACGGCGGTGTGGACATCTCGTCGAAGTTCAACTACGCCTGGAACCCGTGGTACGGGCAGTGGGAGGTTCCGCGCATCTCGCTGCCCAAGTCGAGCCTGTCACCGGCAGCCGTCGAGATCGGAGGCACGCCTGCGGACACTGCGGCCAACCTCGCCAAGAAGACCATGAGTGAAGGGTATGGCGTGTACCTGACCTACAACCTGAACGGCTCCGACCAGCACGACTACATCTCCAGCTTCACCCGAGAGCTGTACGGCAGCGACGCCGTCTACACCCCTTGACGACCATCCGGCGGATCACGAGCGGAGGCGGAGCCGGATCGATGTAACGGTCACGTGCCGTGGAGGGGCGCCGGGTCCGTGTGGGCCCGGCGCCGGCTCAAGGTAGCTCCGTGCAGGACGTGATGTTCCGGGCGAGGGGTGCTTCAGTGGAGGCTTCGGAAGAATTTGCTGAAGCGTTCGATGCTGAGGGTGCCGACCTTCTTCGTGAAGGCGCCGACCGTGTCCCATTCGCCGATGGTCTGGCCGATATTGGCGGTCAGCGCGGCGCCGGCGGCCGTGTCCTTCGCTACTTGGTCCACAGGGGTGGCCCAGGAGACGGCCGTGGGCACCTGGGTGGTCAGGGCGACTGCCCCTTGCAGCACCCTCCCGGGGATCTTGCTCTGGATGACGGTGCCTGTGACCACCTGGGCGCCCTTCTTGCCGAGGTAGTCGAAGACCCGGGCGGCATCGGATGCGCCCTTGCTGGCGATCGCACCGACGAAGGCCCGTCCGCCATTGCTGACGATCACGTTGGCGACCTTGTTCAAGCGGGCCGCGGCCCATGCGCCCTTCGCGCCCTTGGCCACGGCGCCGAGGACGGGGAGGGCGGACAGCACATCCGTTGCGAGGGTGATGCCATCGGCCACGTCCACCGTCCCCTTGAGGGAGATGGCCTTGGCGTGCAAGCCGAGCGACGCGGCAGCGGTGACGACAGCGATGGGGCCGGCGATCACGGACACTCCCGGGATGAACGTCAAGACACCCGCGACGGCGCTGACCATGCCGAGGACGTCACCCCAGAAGCTCCAGCGGTCGATCTCCTTCTGCTTCGCCGCGGCCAGCTCGGCGGCCCAAGCGGCGGTCTTCTGGTAGAGCCACTGCTCTTCCTTGCCGCGGGTCTCGATGATCTTGGCCAGTTCCCGGTCCACGAAGAAGCACTGCAACTGGTACTCCGCCTGCACGGCCAGGGCAATGTCCACCAGGTCGTACAGCTGCCCGTCGGGGATGCGCTCGGTGGGGTAGCCGTGGTCCTTCAGGCGCCACAGCTCCATGCCGAAGCCCGATCCCTTGAAGGACGTGTCGTCGGGCTTCTCGTTCCCTTGTGAATCCAAGGGGGATGAGGAGTACGTGAATTCGCGCTGGCCGAGGTCGCGGGCGATTTCGGGGTCGTGGAAGTCCACGATGCTGTCCAGGGCATGGAGGCGTCGGAAGGGCGGCGGCAGATAGCTGTCCGCACTCTCGTCCCCTTCCCAGTCGTGGTCCACCTCATTGCCGTCCTTGTCGGTCCATTTGTCCGTACCGATGAACTCCTCGGCCATATGCGACAGGGCGGGTATGTCCTTGAGGCAGTCCGCGATCACACCGGCCACGAGCAGTTCGCCCTGCTCCAGCACCTGTCTCTTGGACGTGCGGAACGGGTTCTCCTCGTCTCCCTGGTCCTCAAGGTCCTCATCACGTCCTGTGTGGGGGGCGTGAGCGTCGGCATCAGGGGCCTTCTGCTTCCACTTGGCCACCACGTCCTTGGCCAAGCGGTCACGCATGTCCTTCGTGAGCCAGGCGGCCGAGCCGGCCATGTGCTCGACCGCTCGGAGGGCGGCGGCATGGTTGAGGGAGTCGACGAACGCCTCCGCCCGCTCGCGGTTCTGGGGGGAGGCGTCGACGTAGGCCCGGTACTGCTCGTCCAGCCGCTTCAGGGCGCCGATGATGCGCTGCTCCTGAAAGATGAAGGAGCGCAGGAGCTGGGTGATGCGGTAGCGGTCCGCGTCGTGCAGAGAGCCCGGATCCCAGCCCCACATCTGCACCGCTTCGCCCTCGTGCTCGACGAACCGGTTGAGCTCGTTGTGTGCCGCCTGCACGACCAGGTCGTGCACGGAGGCGTTGTAACCGAGGTTCGTCAGCTCGGTGTCGGCTTCGCTTTCCAGTGTGTACAGCGGATTCGTCATGGTGAGGTCCTCAAGGTTCCGTGGCGGCGGGCGGCTTTTAGGTGAAGGCGATGGTGTTGCAGACGCCGGCCAGGATGTCGACGTAGTGGTCCCATTCGGCGATGTTCTCGGTGGAGATGGAGAAGTCCGCCATCGCCAGCCGGCCCGGGATCGGCACGAAGACATGCAACTGGCGCACCACGGTGGGCCGGCCGCCGTTGGCCAGGAGGTTGACCGGCTCTTCGACCTTGCTCTCCTGGGTCAGCAGCACCACGGGCCCCGTGGGCAGTTGGGAGACACCGACCTCGGCCTCGGGATGGATCGCGCCCAGCGTGCGTGCCAGGCGCGTGACCGTGTCCTCGTTGTTCAGCTCACTGGGCCGGGCAACGACCGTCAGCATCGCCGAGCTCAAACGCTGCTGCTCGGGCGGGGCGTCCCCCGGCGTCTTCGCCAGCAGCACGCCGGCGTAGACGGCCCCGGCCGCGGTCAGCATCTCGTACATCGTCTGCTGTGCCAGGACAGCGTGGGCGAGTTCCTCCTGCGACGGCGGGGGATCGAGCTGCCCGAGCCGTTCGAGCAGCAGGTTGGTGTTCTCCTCCGCGGAGGCCAGGAGATCCAGGGACTGGAACTCCTGGGGGACGGAGAACGTCAGCGGCAGCTCGACCCCGGAGGCCATCGACGGCACCCGCTCCAGCGTCCACTGCCGGTAGACGTGGGATTCCTGCGGGTCGTCGTAGATCTCCGTCAGGGCGCCCGCTGCGTCGCTGTGGCCCACGACGTTGAGCCAGCGCCCGCCGGCCACGCACTTCAGCGTCCAGACATCACCGTCCGGGGCGGTCTCCTTGACCAGCTCCCACATGTAGCTGTCTGCGTGGTCCTGCTCGAAGACGAACTCTTCCAGCCGGGTGCTGGCATCACCGCTGTGCCCGGCGGGGTGCAGGTACGACTGCCGCCGCTGCATGTTGCGCAGCATGAAGCGTCCCTGGGCGTTGCCCTGCCGCAACTCCCACAGCTGTGTCTGGCGCTCCTCACCCTCCCGCAGGGGCTGCATTTCGACGGTTCCGTGCTCCGGGCGGTCCGGGTTGGGTTTCCCGGTCAGGCACAACCCGGTCTTCTTGCTCTTGATCAGGTACTGACTGCCTTCCAGCAGCTCGCTCACGAACTCTCCCCTGTCACTCATTCGGAGCAGCAACTCCACAGAGCTGGGGGAGGCGTGTAAAGCTCGCTACCGAGCAGTAGGGCAACTTCAGCCAGCACCCATTGACGTGCGAATCCAGCCACGGGCGCCCGAAGCAGCCGATTCCTCATTTCGGGCACCATGCCCATGCGCTGCAACTCGGCTTGTACTGGAGCGGCAGTCGAAGGAGCTGCCCGAGGCAACACCCGAGGCAACGCCCGAGCATTCCAAGCCAACTGCCCATGCGAGGAGGTCATCGAGGGCGCCTCGGCGCCGACTCGATCGCGTTCACCTGATCGAGTGAAGTCGTCGAATGCGTCGTGCCCGCTGGTGGACGTAGCCAGGCGGGATCGTGCCAGTCACCTCCCTGCGCTCCGGTGCTGCTCCGTGGTGTCCGGTGGGTCAGGCGCTGTGGCTGATCGGCGGGGCCGTCTCTGGCTCCGCGCATGACCCCCAGACCGTTTCTAGCCGTCCACCAACGCGGCCACCAGGCGCGTCATGGAGGGCCGTGGGTCGGGTGTCTCCGGCCAGCTGGTCATCAGGAGGTGGTGGGCGGTGCCGACGATGGCGAGGGCCACGGTGCCCGGGTCGACGGTCTCTGCCACCCGGCCGAGCCTCCTTTCGGCCTTCAGATAGCCGGTGATGGCCTCCTGGATCGCGGTAAGGCCCGATGCCCCGCCTTCCAGGGCCTCGCGGATGCGCAGCGTGGTGGCGGGGCGGCTGATGGCGAGACCTGAGAGGGCCGGGCCGGCGGAGTCGAACAACATGAGGGCGACGGCGTTGAGGTTCTGCGCCACCGTGCCTTGCCCGGCGAGCCCCGACAGTTCCTGTGCCTTCGCCGCCGTCCGCGCGAACCGGTCGAGGCAGAGGTCGGCCACGAATTCATCGAGCCCCGCGAAGTGCGCGTGCAACAGCCCCTTGGAGCAGCCCGCCTCGGTGGTGATGGCCCGGCTGGTGAGCGCGCCGGGCCCGCCCCTCTCCACGACGCGCTCGGCGGCCGCGAACAGCCGCTCGCGTACGTCCGGCGTCGCCACTCCGCGCGGTGACATGGGCCTCTCTCTCGTTCTGCTGCCGCCGCCCTCAAGGGGCACAACTCCGTGGATGGTAGCGGGGATTGCCAGTTTGGGCGAGTGCCCATATTGTTTGGGCGAATGCCCATTCTCCGTCACCCACCACAGGAGGAACCCGTGCCGGACGTCGTCAACACCCAGCAGTCACAGGCATGGAACGGCCCCGAAGGCTCGCACTGGGCCCGCAACCAGGACCGCTGGAACGCTGTGAACGAGGGCTTCAACGAGCCGCTGCTCGATGCCGCCGGGATCACCGGGGGCCACCGGGTCCTCGACCTCGGTTGCGGCTCCGGGCAGACCACGCGCCTTGCCGCGGTCAGGGCGCCCCAAGGGCATGCGCTGGGCCTCGACCTGTCCGGCCCCATGCTGGCCGCGGCGCGGGCCCGCGTGGAACGGGAGGGCATCGCCAACGCTTCCTTCGCGCAAGGGGACGCCCAGGTGTACCCCTTCGAAGCAGGCGCGTTCGACGTGGCGGTCAGTCGCTTCGGGGTGATGTTCTTTGCCGACCCGGTAGCGGCCTTCGGCAACGTCGGTCGCGCGCTGCGGCCTGGCGGGCGCCTGGCGTTCGTCTGCCCGGCCGATGCCGCGCTCAACGGGTGGGTGGTGGCGATGGCGTCCCTGCGCGGCTTCCTGCCCGTCGGCGACTTCGGGCGACCGGGGCTGCCCGGCATGTTCTCCTTGGCTGCCCCGGACCGCATCCGCGAGGTCCTGGCCGCATCCGGGTTCACCGGCATCAGCATCAACCAGGCGCAGGCGTACGGGACATGGGGACACGGAGCCGAGGACGCGGCGGAGTTTCTGTTGGGCACCGGCCCCGGCCACCACCTGATGGAACAGGCTGATCCGGCCGCGCGGGCGCAAGCCCGCCGCATCCTGACGGACCATCTGCGCGCCCAGCAGGCAGCGGACGGCACGGTCCGGCTGCGCAGCACGTCGTGGCTGGTCACGGCGAACCGCCCGGCCGACCCATCGGACAGGCTCTAGTGTTCTGAGGAGCAGGTGATGAGCACTGCCTCGGTTCATCAGGATGTCGACGGGCGGAAATGCCGCTTCATCCAGCGCCCGCAGCTCCCGGGCGTTACCCCCGGCCCAAGGTCTCTTCTCGGAGTTCTCCGAAGTGTCTCGGGAAACGAGTCAGGGCTTTGACCTGCTGGGGTGGATGAGAGGCGACCGGCAAATGGATCACCCGGGCTCGACTGCGTTGCTGGACCACTGCCCGCGGTCTTCCGGAGCGAGGAAGAAGAACCAGCCCGGGGTGACATGGTAGGAACCTTCGCAGGTGGCGATGTCCGGGCCGTTGTGCAGCGTCGTGCGGTAGGCGATCCCGCTTCCGAGGTAGGCCATGCTGTCCGCTCCCACAAGGAGCATGAGTGCCACGGCCAGGTGGAGCATCGGGCGCAGGGGACGACGTGAGGGCGTTCTGATGGCCCGGACCGTTCCGGTGACGGACACGGCCGCGGCTGTGACGATGAACAGGATCGAAGCCAAGGTGGACGCCGTCAGGGATCCTGGGGTTCGACACAGGATGTAGAACTGGGGCGACGGAACCGCGGCGGGTGCGCGCTCATAGAGGGCGAGCCAGACGGCTGCCATCCCTGATGCGGGGATGAAGAGCCACAACCGGTAGATCTTCGAGTGCCGTTCGGCTATTGCTTCACCCTGCATGCATCTTCCTCATTCGGCACCGGGACCAGTCGGTGCCGACTTCGTCCATGGCTCGGTGGGAGGCGGCTACGAGCCCGCTTGGCACCAGCACCGCGGCGTCGTCAGGACGCGAACCTGCGGTCTTGTTCCCGCGTATCCGGAATCTGCATCGTGGCCGGAGTTGCGGGGGTTGTCGAGGCCGGGGCCGGTCCAGTTGAAGGGGCGGAAGATGGTGTAGCGCAGGTCCCGGTGCTGGGCGAGGGCGTGGATGACGCGGTCCAGCAGTTGTTTGGAGGCGGCGTAGATCCAGCGGGAGGTGTCGACGGGCCCGTAGGCGAGTGGGCTGGTACGCGGCCGGGGTGGCGACGGCGATCAGGGGCAGGCGCACGTCGGCCCGGCGCAGCTGTTCCTAGATCCAGTCGTTGTGCTTGGCCACGTCGCCGGTGCGCAGGGTCAGGCGAGGGCGTTCGGGGACGTCCGCGAGGCGGTCGGTGTTCAGGTCGAGGCCGCGTATGTGGCCAGTCGGTGCGTTGGAGTGCGGCCCGGATCAGGTGGCTGCCGATGAAGCCGCCTATGCCGAGGATGTACATCGGTGGTCCGCCCCGCCTGCGGTGAGTACGGCTCCGTGGCGCAAGGCGTGCGGAAGGTCCTTGGGTGCTCTGCGGCGGCCGCCGAGTTCGACCTCGTCCAGGCGCAGGCGGCGGCCGTCGCCGCATACCACGTACGCCCCGCGGCCTCGACGTGTATTTCCCCGGGACGGCATGCCGCGCCGGGCAGGAGGTGACGCCAGTACGCGCTGAACAGTTCCCGTGGCGCGAGCGCGCGGATGCGGTCCGGCGCGTCCGCGGTACCCGGATCGGCATGGCGTACGGGGATGCCCAGGGCTGTGGCAGTGGCGGCCACCGACCCGAACCAGGTTTTCTCCCCCGGGTCGTAGTGGTGGGTGTACACATAGCCGATCTCCACGCCGAGCGACGCCTTCGCGCCTTGCAGGGCCAGCCCGGGTTCACAGGTGAGTCAGTAGCAGCCGACTTTTCCGGTGAACAACCGTCCCTCCTGCGGCAAGCCTTCGAATTGGCCTACCAGGACAGGCCTATCGGTCGCTGCCTTGGCACATGAGCTGGCTTGGCCAACTACGCGAGTACGGGGACTACTCGGATTCCAAGAACAGCACCCCGTCCTACGCCTGGTGCACCAGTGCCTGTCTGACGGGTCGAGAGTGTTCAGAGTTGCTGTCGCGCTTGGTGGGGTCAGATACCGCGTTCGATCATGTCGATGACGTGCTGGCCGGCGTCGTGGGCCTGGGTGGGGTGGAGGTCGCGGAGGGGGCCGTCGACGAGGAGGGCGGCGAGGCCGTGAACGGCCGACCAGGCGAGGAACTCGGCACCGGGGCGGCGGTCTTCGGGCAGGAGTCCGGCCTCGACGAGGCCGTCGAGGGCTGCGCCGAGGAGTTCGAAGGGGGTCTTGCCGGTGGTGCCTGCGGCGGTGTCGGCGGCGGCGTGGGTCGTACGCCCGCTTCTCGTATCTGGTGGCCATGGCCCCGGACACCTTGAGCGCCGAGATCGTGCGCTCAACTTCCTTCCTGCGACGGCAGGTTCGCTGGTCAAACGGACAGGGCCGGCCGCCCGCGCTGCCGCGGCGTCGACGGTCGGCCCGCTGGTTCTTCGGCTCGGAGATGGTGTGCTTGATCTGCCGGCAGCGCAAGCAGCGACGGTTGCGGCCTGAGCCAAAGGCCCGGGTCCGCACACAAGCGGTCCGGCCGGGTACGTGGACCGCCCCCGTCCAGCCGGCCGATCATGTGACAGCCTTGCGCAGAGCGTTGTCCGGGGCATGGGGAACCCGTTCCCCAGTAAACGGTGCAGTTGGCCCTGCGACGATCAGCCCACCACAGCGGGGTCGAACAGGACGGCGTGTTCGAAGTGGGCTTGAACGGGCAGGGACCTCGGCCTGTGCCGGGGGCCCTGGCAGAGTGGTGGGGCTGGGCCGGTTGGTTGCGGGGTCAGCCGAGGACGGCGGCGCCCTTCTCGTCGTAGGTGCTGCCATCCAGCGGCCGTAGTCGGGTTCGGCGGTGACAGGCTCCCAAACCGTCAGCCCGTCGTGAGCATCTCACTGGTGCATTCACCTGCATTCACCTGCATTCACCGAAGGCACCGAACCGCAGGCGATTCGGCCGTAGGGTTGGTCCGAAGCCTTCGGACAGGACGACGCGATGCTGATCGATTTCACCCCGGATCAAGCCCTCTACCCCTTCGAATCCCGCTGGTTCGATTCATCCGCCGGCCGGATCCACTACATCGACGAGGGATCCGGGATCCCCATCCTGTTCTGTCACGGCAGCCCCACGTGGAGTTTCCTCTATCGCAAGATCATCGGTGAGCTGCGCGACCGGTTCCGCTGCGTGGCGGTCGACTATCTGGGCTTCGGCTTGTCGGAACGGCCGCCGAGCTACGGCTACACCATCGCCGAACACGCCACTGTCACCGGCGAACTCGTCGATCATCTCGGGCTCGACCAGTTCGTGATCATGGGCCAGGACTGGGGTGGACCGATCGGCACCGCCGTAGCCACCGAGCGAGCCGACCGGGTTCGTGGGCTGGTGCTCGGCAACACCTTGTTCTGGCCGGCGGAAGCCTGGACCATGAAGGCCTTCGGCCGGGTCATGGGAAGCCCGCCGATGCAGCGGCAGATCCTGCGCAACAACCTCATAGTCGAGCATTTCCTGCTCGGTGAGCTGCGGAACAAGCTCAGCGCCGCCGAGGCCGATCACTACCGCAAGGTGCAGCCGTCACCCGAAGCCAGGCGCGGCATCGCCGTCATGCCCAAACAGATCCTGACTGCCCGCCCCTTGCTCGAGCAGCTGGCTACGGACGTGCCTGCTCGACTCGGCACCAAACCGACCCTGCTGGTCTGGGGAATGAAGGACATGGCCTTCCGCCCCGCGGCGTGCCTGCCGCGGATGCGCGACACCTTCGCCGATCACAAGGTCGTCCAGCTGCCCAACGCCAGGCACTACATCCCCGAACACGAGCCCAGCGTGATCGCCGAAGCCATCACCGAGCGATTCCTCTAGCTAGGACTTGTCCGGCCGGTCATGTTTTTTTCGGAGCCAGATGGTGAGGGCTGCGGCGGTTGCGGTGCCGAGGTAGACGTAACGGCGTTTGTCGCAGCGGGTGGCGACTGCCCGGTGCTGCTTGAGGCGATTGATGGTCCGTTCGACGGTGTTGCGCCTCTTGTGGCACTCCTCGTCGAGGCCCGGTGGCCGTCCCGCCGCGTGAGCCTTTACGCAAGCGGGCGGCCTGGCTGTCTGCTTTCTCGGGAATGGCGCGCCGGACACCGCGACTTCGCAACTCGCTGCATCGTCGAGGTGTGCTCTCCACCGCCTCTGGTATCGACGCACTGGCTCGCTTCGGTCGCGCGCTCGCCGATCATCGCCCTCTCCTTCCTCGCGCTGGCCGCCTACGTCACCGTGGACTCGGCGCGCGCTGACCGGCACGGGTGAGGTGGGGCATTCGACGCCGGGCATCGTCCTGGCTGCCGTGTCGCTCGCGATCATGCCCTTCCTGTCCGCTGCCCAGCGGCACGCCGGACGCGAGCTCGGCTCCGCCTCGGTCGTCGCGGACTCCCAGCGGACACTGCTGTGCACCTACCTCTCCGGCGTGTTGCTGGCCGGCCTGCTCGCCAACTCCCTACTCGGCTGGTCCTGAGCAGACCCGATCGCTGCTCTGGTGATCGCTGCTGTGGCCGCCAAGGAGGGGTGGGAGGCGTGGCAGGGCGGCAACTGCTGTGCGCCGCCTCTCAAGGCCATCTCGAAGGCAGAGGAGGCGGGTTGGGGATGCGGTGAGGGGTGCCTGTGCTGTGGCCCCACCGGTGAGGCGAGCAGTCGATGAGCGGCTGGGCCTACCGCAGGCGGACGCAACACAGGTAGGTGAGGGCGGCGGCGAGCGCGGTCGCTGCCAGGGGGAGCCAGGCGCCGGTCATGGCGTGGGGGCCTTGCGGAGGCTGGCCTTCGGGGTGAGCGCACCGCGAAGGGCCTCGACCTCCTGGCGGAGCTGGCGGAGCTTTCCTGCTCCTGCTCGCGCGTGGCGTGCGAGGACTGGTCGGTTGCCGGGCGCCGGGTGCGCATCATGAACCACATCATCAGGCCCATGCCGACGGGGCAGGCAAGCGTCGGGAGTACGTAAAGCAGCTGGTCCATCACAGGTCCTTCAGGGTCTTTCGCGGGGCGGGGCGGGGCGGGGCGGAGGCGCGCGGCGTCGAGGAGCCCGAGAGGAGCCCGAGAGGGACCTCCCGGGCCCGGGGCCAGCTCTTGAGCGGACCTTCTCCATCGAGAGTCCGCGGCTTCCGGCTTCGTTCCTACGCCGGCGACGCTAGAACCTTCCCCCTGGGGCAAGGTCAAGGGATTCGGTGGTGCGGACGTCGCCGACCGGTGCCTAGCCTTGAGGAGCGTGGTGTTTCCCCGAAGGCCGCGTGTGCGTCGACGTGAGTGGGGCCGGTAGGGGAGAGAAGGGATCTCCGAATGTCCCATGAGCCTGCCAAGAAGGTGCCGAAGGGCCCCCGCGCACGGGCTGCCGCGATGCGTGCGCAGGCGGCGAGGGAAGAACGGCGGCGGCGTGTGCTGATCATGCTCGCCGTGAGCGTTGTGGTCCTGGCGGTCGTCGTCGGCATCACGCTCGCGGTGGTCTCGTCGGGCGGCGGTCCGTCCCGTAACCAACCGCCGGCCGAGGTGGGCATCCCCTCCACCCCGATGAAGACCGCTTCGGGCCGTACGACGCCTCCGCCGTGGGATGCGCCGGGTGATCCTTCCGTGCGGGTGAAGGCCGCTGGGCTGCCCATGCTCGGCGCGGAGGGGAACGTGGAACACATCCACGCTCACCTGGACGTTCTCGTGAACGGCAAGCCGGTCTCCGTGCCCGCTGACATCGGCATCGACCAGCAGGCGCAGAAGATCAGCCCGCTGCATACGCACGACACAAATGGCGTGATCCACATCGAGTCCCCGGTCAAGGCCACCTTCTCCCTCGGCCAGTTCATGACCGAGTGGAATGTCGCCCTGACGCGGAACTCCATCGGCGGGCTGAAGGCCGGCGGTGGCAAGGAGTTCCATGCCTACGTCAACGGCAAGGAGATCCCGGGCAACCCGGCCGCGGTCGAGTTCAAGGCGCACGACGAGATCGCGCTCGTCTATGGGCCGGCCGGCCAGAAGGCCAAGGTGCCCAGCAGCTACAACTGGCCGAAGGGCGAATGAAGTCGCAGGTCAGCGGGCGGGATACGGTCGCCGAGGCGGGTCTGCGAGGGTCCGGACGGGCGTGCGATGCGGGGTTATGGACGTGCTTTAGCATTGCCTGCATGACGCGACGCGTACGTCCGGCGCTCCGGGTTTGGACCGGGGCGCTCTTGGTGTGCGCGCTCATGCTCTGCCTGGGAGGGCTGGCCCGTCCCGCAATGGCGATGGCGATGCCGGGACCGATGGAAATGCCTTCGACCCCTTCCACCATGGTCGGTGGGCATATGGCCGGGCACCCGTCGTCCCACGGCTCCGGGCCGTCCGCGGCGCCGATCACGTCAGGGGTGGCGGACGGCGCGCCGCACTGTCCGATGTCTGATCAGCAGTGCAGCGCCCCCAAGGCCACCCTTCTCCACGATGTTCCGCCTGGCCCGGCGCTTGCCGGCCTGCCGGCCGCGATGGCCTGCTCTCTCGCTGCTGTGGTGGCGCAGCCCAATGCGCCACCTCCGGCGCTGCCTCCTCCTGATCTCCACCGGTTGTGCGTGTCGCGGACGTGATGGTTCGACGCCTGCGGGGCTAGCAGTTGTTGCTGCCCTGCGGGACGCCGATCTTCCTCACGTCCGCCTGGCACGCCTGTCATCCCGTCACTTCGTGCGCGTGCCGTCGTATCCGAACAGGAGTCACGACGCATGTCGTCGTCCATCACCTTGCTCATCACCGGTGTGAGCACCGGTCTGCTTGCCGGTGGTGCCTCGTGCGCCGCCGTTCAAGGGGGGCTGTTGGCCGGTGCGGTCACCCGCCGCGATCGGTCCTCGGACCCCGCTGCCGCCCGCGCTGACTTCTCCAAGTCCCCCTCGTCCTCCCAGTCATCCGTGAAGCGGCCGGTCGCTTCGCGCAGTGCGGGCGCGGCCACCCGGCGCGGCCCTTCCGCCGCATCCCTGGACCTCAGCGCCAAGAACCTGGCACCGGTTGGCGCGTTCCTCGCCGGCAAGCTGCTGTCCCACACCCTTCTCGGTGCCCTGCTCGGGGTCTTCGGCGACGCCTTGCAGCCCAGCCCTCGTATGCAGGCGGTGCTGCTGCTGGTGGCCGGGCTGCTCATGGTGCTGTTCGCGCTGGACCTGTTCGGCGTGCATGCCGTGGCCCGGCTGGTGCCCCGGCCTCCGGCGTCGTTCGGCCGGTTCATGCGGCGTAGTGCCAAGACCGATTCCGTCGCCACGCCTGGCCTGATCGGTTTCGCGACGGTGCTGGTGCCGTGCGGGGTGACGCTGTCGATGGAGCTGCTCGCCATCACTTCGGGGTCCCCTGCGGCCGGGGCGCGGTGATGGCCGGGTTCGTGCTCGGCACCGCGCCGCTGTTCGCCGTGCTCGGCTACGTCTTCCGCCGCACCAGTCGGGCACTGTCGGGAAGGCTGGCCGCGCTCACCGGCGTGGTGGTGTTGAGCATCGCCGTCTGGACGATGGCCTCTGCGCTGCAGGCGGGCGGCTGGGTGACCTTCGACGGTCCTGACCAGCAGTCGGCGGCGAGCGCGCCGTTCACCGTCGAGGGCGGCGACCAGGGCGGTTCCGGGGGCGGCGGGAGTGCGTCGGCCCCTGGTGCTCCGGTGCGTAACGACGCGTCCGGCAAGCAGATCGTCACCGTGACCGTGACGGACTTCTACGCGCCTGCTCAGATCACCGCCAAGGCCGGCGTGCCCACCACATTGGTGCTGCACGGCCAGGGCGCGAACGGCTGCGCCCGCGCCTTCACCATCCCCGAACTCGGAGTCCGGGAGATCGTCAAGCAGGACGGCGACACCAAGATCGACCTGGGCAAACGCAAGCCCGGGACCCTCCGATTCTCCTGCGCCATGGGCATGAAGACCGGCGCCATCAACTTCTCCTGACGAGGTCGGAGAGAAGCCAGAAAGAGGTCAGACATGAAGCTGTTCAGCCGTAAGGACAAGACCGAGGCCGACGGCCCGCAGGTGGAACTCCTCGTCGAGGGCATGCACTGCAACAGCTGCGGCCTGCTCATCGACGACGAGCTGGAGGACATCCCCGGCGTCCGCTCGTCCGCCACCGACATGAAGACCGGACGCACCACCGTCCGCCTTGAGGAAGGCGCCGACCTCGATGTCGCCGCGCTCGTCGCCGCAGTGCAGCAGGCCGGCGAGTACAAGGCCCGACCGGCAGGCTGACCGGAGAGTGACGACGGCCCGGCCGGGGAATCCCTCCCCGGCCGGGCCGTTCGCCGTAGTGGTCTCGGGTGCGAGAGACGCCGGTGGCCGGGAGGACGAAGGTGTGCCTGGACCGAGAAACACCGAGCGGTTGTGTCACTACTGGGACAAGCACGCCCTCTCGTACGACCGGCAGATGCGGTTCTTCGACCGCACCCTGTTCGGCCACAGCCGCGTCTGGGGCTGCTCCCAGGCCAGCGGCGGCGTCCTGGAGGTCGCCATCGGCACCGGCCGCAACCTTCCCCACTACCCGTCCGGTTCAAGCTCGGCGTCGTGGAGCGGCTCGCTGCCCGCAAGCCTGTCGGCACGCCGTAGAACGGGCAGCTTCAGGCGTGGTCGAAGTCGAGGACGATCCTGTTGGCCGCTGGTTGGCTCTGGCAGGGGAGCACCCGTGCCGGTGTGCCCGGCGGCCCCGGCGTGGCCTGCCGGTGGGTGACCTGCCCGGCCAGGAGACGGGCTTCGCAGGTGAAGCAGTCGCCGGAGCGGCAGGAGTACGGCACCGGGACGCCTGCGCGGAGCGCGGCGTTGAGGATCGGCTCGTTGCGGTGGGCGGCGACTTCGGTGACCGCTCCGTCGAGGATGACCGTGACGACGGAATCGTGGCCGCTCTGTTGGGGTGCGGAGGGCCGCGGCGTGGGTGACGCGGTGAAGGTCTCCTGGTGGACGCCGGCAGGGTCCACGCCCTGGGCCGTCAGCGCATCGGCGAGGTCATGAACCATGGCTTCGGGTCCGCACAGGAATGCTTCGTCGATGTCGGTGAGGTCGAGCAGTCCGGCGTCGGTCAGCCGGTGGAGTTTTCCCGGGGTGATGCGGCCGTGCAGTAGTGGGTTGTCGGGTTGTTCCCGGGTGAGTCCAGCTCCAGCTGGCCGTTGAACAGTTCGGTGCCCGGGCCGTGGCCGATGGCGATGAACAGCCCGGTGGCTGCCAGTTCGCGTGCGGCACCAGTGCGGCTGTCGCGCAGGACGACGCCGGCGAGCTTTCCGTCCGTTTCCTTGATCTCGGCGATTTCGCTGTCGAAGGCGAAGGAGATCTTGTCGTCGGCGATCAGCTCGGCGCCGAAGCGTTCGGCTTGGGCGCGCATGGCGTCTGTGAGGTCGGGGCCCTGGACGCCGTCGGCGAAGCCGGGGAAGTTCTCGACCTCGGTGGTGTTCATCAGGGCGTCGCCCGCGGTCGCGGCACCCTCGAAGGCGAGGGGTTTGAGGTTGGCGTGGGCGCCGTAGAGGGCGGCGGCGTATCCGGCGGGGTATCCGGCGGGGCCGGAGCCTATGGCGATGACCTCACGTACCTCAGCGGGATCGGCCACCGGGCTCACGCCTCCTGCTTCGCGTCGATCTCGGCGATCAGGGCCTCGATGCGCTTCTTGATCACGTCGCGGATCGGACGGACGGACTCAACGCCCTTGCCCGCCGGGTCCTCCAGCGCCCAGTCGAGGTACTTCTTGCCGGGGAAGATCGGGCAGGCGTCGCCGCACCCCATGGTGATGACGTAGTCGGATGCCTGGACGGCCTCGGTGGTGAGCACCTTCGGCTTCTGTTCGGAGATGTCGATGCCGAGCTCCCGCATCGCCTCGACGGCGGCCGGGTTGATCTGGTCGGCGGGGACCGAGCCGGCGGAGCGGACCTCGACGCGGTCGCCCGCGAGGTGGGAGAGGAATCCGGCGGCCATCTGCGAGCGCCCGGCGTTGTGAATGCAGACGAACAGCACGGAGGCGAGCGGGGCGGACGACATGAGTTCTTCCTTCAGCGACGGCGCAACGGGGATCAAGGAGCGGGGGAGCGGTGGCTCAGCAGACTGGCCCTCGTCGGTCAGCGGCTTGGGGTAGGCATCGGCGAGGTCGACGTCGGCTTCCGCCAGGAGTCGCTGCACGGTCTCTGCGCAGAAGCGTCCGGAGTGCTGGCAGGCGAGGCGGGCTGCCCCGGCGGGGAGGCGTTCGTCGGGTAGGGCGGGGGACGGGGATGCGGTCATGCGAATCCTCCGCGGGCTCGAAAGATCAGCACAGGCTGGTATCAGCTCGGGGTGATGTGACAGTATCAGTCCATGATGACGTCAGTCGACACTGACCTGATTCGGGTGCTGGCCGACCCGCTCAGGCTCCAGATCGTGACCCTGCTCGCCAAGGAGACGCTCTGCACCACGCACCTGGTCCAGGAGACCGGTGCCAAGCAGACCAACCTCTCCAACCACCTCCGGGTGCTGCGCGAGGCGGGCGTGGTCGAGACCGAGCCGTGCGGCAGGTACACCTACTACAAGCTGCGCCCGGACGCCATCGCTTCCCTCGCCGGTCAGTTCGCCGACCTCGCCAAGACCGCGCGTGCCACCGCCGAGGCGAACCTCAAGCGGTCCTGCCCCTGATCCCCGCGCCGCATCGCCGCGACAGCACCAAGGAGTCCCGTTGACCGCCACCGAGGCAGCCTCCTCCGAGGCCACCCCGCAGACCGCAATATCCACCACGGGATCCCAAGCAGCCCCGGCGGCCGCCGCGCCCCCGCTGGTTGCGCGGGCCGCCGCCGAGCTGGTCGGTACCGCCGCCCTGGTCGCGGTGGTGGTCGGCTCCGGCGTCCAGGCCACCGAGCTGACCCGGGATGCGGGCCTTCAGCTGCTGGCCAACTCGATCGCCACCGTCTTCGGGCTCGGCGTCCTGATCGCCTTGCTCGGCCCGGTCTCCGGTGCGCACTTCAACCCGGCCGTGACGTTGGCCGAGTGGTGGACGGCTCGCCGCGGCGGCGGCTCCGCGGTCACCCTCCGCGAGGCGGCCGTCTACCTTCCCGCCCAGATCGCGGGCGCCATCGCGGGCGCTGTGCTGGCCGACGCGATGTTCGGTGAGCCGCTGGTGAAGTGGTCCACCCACGACCGGTCCGACGGGAACCTGCTGCTGGGCGAGGTCGTGGCCACCGCAGGGCTGATCCTGCTGATCTTCGGCCTCGCACGCACCGACCGCCTCCGCTTCGCGCCGGTCGCCGTCGCCTCGTACATCGGCGCCGCCTACTGGTTCACCTCCTCCACCTCCTTCGCCAACCCGGCGGTGACCATCGGCCGGGCGTTCACCGACACCGTCGCGGGCATCGCCCCCGGCTCGGTCGCCGGCTTCATCGGTGCCCAGCTCGCCGGCGTCGTGGTGGGTCTGGCCCTGGTCGCGGTGATCTTCATGAACGGCAAGGCCGACACGGACGCCGGACAGCCCGCTGCATGACCCAGCGGGCCGATGTGGTGGTGATCGGCGGCGGCCAGGCAGGGCTCGCCGCCAGCTACCACCTGCGCCGCTCGGCGTGGACTTCGTCATCCTCGACACGCAGTCCACGCGGGGCGGCGCCTGGCAACGGACCTGGGATTCTCTGCGGGTGGAGACCGACTCCGGCAGCCGGCGGGCGCGTGCGGTCATCAGCGCCACCGGCACCTGGTCATGCCCCTCCCTGCCCGCCGTTCCCGGCCGGGAACTCTTCACCGGGCGGCAGCTCCACACCGTGGGATACCGCCACCCGGCCGACTTCACCTGACAGCGCATCATCGTGGTCGAATGCGGCAACAAGGCCGCCGTCGACGGCAACGCCGACGCACTCCGGCTCCCCAAGGGGGCGATGGGGCCTGAGGTGCCGGTCCGCGGTCAGCTTGCGGGTGTGACGTGGTTCTGGTCTACGGCGTGGCGCAGTGCCCTGGCCAGCTTGACCGCATCGTCGTTGGCCCAGAAGTGCATGTAGAACAGGCGTGGGTTCTCGGTCAGGGTGTGGCTGTGCAGCTCGACGATGTCGATGCCGCCGGCGCGCAGGGCCTTGATGACGTTCTGGATCTCGTCGGCGGTCATGGTGAAGTCGCCGTTGATGGCGGCTTTGCCGCCCCCGGTGGGCTGGAAGTTGATGGACGTGTTCACGCCCAACGCCGGTGTCAGGACCTTGTCGTCCATGGTGACGGTGTTGGTGCGGGCGAAAGTGAACTTGTAGATCCCGCCGTCATTCGTGCCCTTGGCGCCGAGGGACTTGTCGATGGCCGCGGTGTCCAGATCGATGGGGCCGGGTGTGCTGGGCTTGGCGGGCGGCGGGGTGTTGGTGGTGTCCAGCACGGTCTTGAGGGCCGTTGCGATCTTCCGGGCGTTCTTGCCCTCGGCGTGGAAGTGGGTCCACCAGACCTGCGGGTCCTGGGCGAGGAGGTGCTTGTGCACCGCGGTCTGGTCGATGCCGGCCTTCTGTAGCGCGTCGGTGACCTTCGGCAGCTCGTCCTCGGTGACCACCAGGTCGCCCATCGCTGTCGTGGTGCCGTCGCCGTAGCGTGCGAAGGCCGCGTACGAGCTCAGAGCCAGACCGGGCTTGACCTGCACACCGTGCGAGGTGACCTTCAGGTCCCTGCGCGGGAAGCTGACCCGGTAGACCGCGCCGCCCATCACCTTGCCCTCCCGGCCCAGGGCTTCGGCCACCCCGCTCCAGTCCTGCGGGCTGGTGGGAAGCGGCTGCTGCGTGTCGTGCGCCTCCGCACGGCTGGTGCTCCGGCTTTCGCCTGCGTTCTCGCCGCCGGCTGCGCCGCAGGCACCGACCAGGAGTACTGCGCCGGTCGCGGCGATCAGCCGCAACGTACTTTTCACGTTCGTCACTACCGGTCTCCGTTCTTTCGCCCATCCAGGTGATGCAACCGGGGTCACCTCGCATGGCGGGCGGGCCGGCGAAACACCGACACGCGCGTCCCCGCGCTGCACAGGGGCCTTGACTCCAACCGGAGCCACCGCCGGCCCACCTGACGTACTCCACCCACAGTCGGAGACATCGCCCGTGTCTGCCACCGAACAGCCGTCACCACCCCAGTCGCAGACCGGGTCCCCGGCCGGGGCCGTCGTCGGACGCCGACGGGACGCGGATTGCTTGCGCGACGGATGTCCCTGCCGGGGCAGAGCCATGACATACGCGACCACAGTCGGCGTCTGAGGAGCGGGACCGCATTCCCGATCGAGGGTGTTGGGTCACGCCGGGTGGTGCTCTCCTTCCGGCTCAGCGCCACCCGGCTTGGTGGTCGGCCCTGCCTGTGGGGGCTCGTGGGGCACGTGGCGAGGCGGTGGTGGAGCCCTGTGCGCTCTTCCGCCAGCAGGGGATGTCCAGGGTGACCACCGCGCCCCGGCCGGTGTTCTCGGCTCGTACGGTGCCGTCGTGTGAGGCGGCGACGGCGGCCACGAGCGC
>NZ_JBEZIX010000071.1:0-43105 GCF_040651315.1 Streptomyces sp. NPDC048506 | reverse complement strand
CGCAACCCACCCTGCCCCCAGACACCGAGCATCACGATCACCAAGCCGACCAGAACCACCCCGACCCACCGGAAGAAGCCCTAAATCACCGGTATCGCCCCTAGGGGATCTGTTCCCCCACCCCGTAAGGCCTCTCCCCGCCCCCGGACGGCGCGACCGGAACCGGGCGCTCCACCCCCAGCCCACGGGTCGGACCCTGGCAGCCCTGTGCCGCCGCGATCCCGAGCGCCACCAGCAGCGTCACCACCACGAAGACGATGACCCGCTGGCGCAGCAGCCGCCGGTCGGGACCGGGCCGCCGCCCGTTCGACGACGTCCGCACCGGGCCACGCGAACCGTTTCGCCCCGTGGGCCGCGACGACGGCGCCCGGCGCGGACCGCGTCCACCGGTCCCCGGGTTCGGGCTCTTCCCCGTGCCCGACGCCGGCCCGGCCGGCCGGGACCCGGAGTCCCGCGGGGCCGTGGGCCGGGACGGGTGCGGACGTGGTGCGGAGTGGCCCGCCGTCCCGCGCTCGGTGCGCTGCCGCACGTACTCGTCCGCCCGCTGGCCGGTCGGCCGCTCCGCGGGGCGGCGCTCCACGCGTCCCCAACCGGCCCCGGCCCCGGCCCCGTTCTCCAGTGGCCCGCCCGAGAGGCCGTGCGCCTCGCGGGCCGCGATCTCCTTGAGCCGGAGCGACAGCGACAGGGTGCTGGGGCGGTCCGCCGGGTCCTTGGACAGACACGTGGCGAGCAGCGGAGCGAGGGCGTCCGGCACCCCGGCGAGCTGTGCCTCCTCGTGGACCACCCGGTAGAGCATGACCTCCGAACTGCCCTGCCCGAAGGGGGAGTCCGCGGTGCAGGCGTACGCCAGGGTGGCGCCCAGCGCGAAGATGTCGGTCGCCGGTGTCACCGCGGCGCCGCGTACCTGTTCCGGCGCCAGGAAGCCCGGCGAGCCGACGGCCGTACCGACGTGCGTCAGCGTGCTGGCGCCGGTCGCCCAGGCGATGCCGAAGTCGATGATCCGCGGGCCCTTGGGCGACAGCAGGATGTTGGACGGCTTCAGGTCGCGGTGCACCACGCCCGCGTCGTGGACGGCGAGCAGCCCCTCGGACAGCGCGGCGCCGACGGAGGCGACCTGCGCCGGGGACAGCGGTCCGTCCTCGTTGACCTTGTCGTGCAGCGAGGGCCCGGGTACGTACTGTGTGGCGAACCACGGGCGGTCCGCATCGAGATCGGCCGCCACCAGCCGGGCCGTACACCCGCCGCGGATGCGGCGGGCAGCCGACACCTCGCGCGCGAACCGGGAGCGGAACTCCTGGTCCTCGGCCAGGTCCGGCCGGATCACCTTCAGCGCCACCCGCTGACCGCGCTTGTCCGAGCCGAGGTAGACCACGCCCATCCCGCCGGCGCCGAGCCGGCGGTGCAGCCGGAACGTCCCGACGACACGCGGGTCCTCGCGTCGGAGCCGCATCATCGCCATGTCCGTCCCCTACCTGCGGTGGGAGGCCCCTCCGCTGCCAACCGTCTGACGTGGCACAGCTTACGGATTGACGGCTCGCTGTGCTGAGAGGCCGCGCATGCGTCGGCAACCGGATTGTCAGTGGCGGCTGCGATCCTCGAAGAGCCGGCGGGAACGGGGCGCGGTACGGCTCGACTTCCCGTCCGGGAACCCAATGATCCACCGAAGAAAGGGGATTGACGCCATGAAAGGTGTGCACGACGGGAGGAACGGGGACACTGGGGGCGCGGCCCCGACGGGCGCAGTGGGGGTACGAGGGGCGCATGGAAGGGGCGTGGCCGGGTTCCGCGGGGGAGCGGTCGACGTGAGCGAGGTCACCCCGAGGGGCCGCGGGCCGACGGGCGGGTGGCGCCCCCTGGGGGATATCCCCAGGTCTCCGGTGCCTCCTCTCCACCCAGGGGAGTACGCGGGACGTGGTTCCCTCATCCTCCTGGAGGCCGACGAATGGGTACGACGGCATGACGTCCGGCGTCGGCCGGATGCCTACTGTTGTCTTCAAGCGGCGGGCGCAGCACTCGTCCCCCGAGGTCAGACGCCCGCCGCTCCGAGACGACAGGAGCGGGACGATGGAGCGGACCTCAGGACGGACGGCCCTTCGGGCGCAGGGGCGCAGGTTCGCCTCGGCGCTCGGTGGCCAGCAGTCCTCGGGGACGCGCCATCCCCTTGTCGCGGTGGCCATGGTGCTGCCGCTGGCCACCGTCCTCGCGGTGGTCTTCGGCGGCTGGGAAGCCGTCATCACACAGGCGTCGTCCGTGGTCGGAATGCTGGGGCGCTGAGCGGCGCCCCAGTCCCGGGAGAGCGGCCCGGGACGGGGACTTCCGGCCCAACCCCGTGGGGACGGGGGTGCGGCGGACGGCACGAACGGCCGGGCATCTGGGGAGATGCCCGGCCTTCGAGCTTTCCCGGACCGCCCGCCCCGACCGGCCCCTTGCGCGCGTACGATCCCGGGACGGACCGCCCGGTCCCGTCCGTCCACCACGTCCGGGCACCGGCCGCCGACACCCGGAGAGGGGAACGATGACCACACCGCCGCCCGGCCATCCCGCCGCCCCGGCACTCCGGTCCACGGTCGCCGCCTCTTCGGACGCCCCGTCCCGGCAGGTGCTCGCCGACCGCCCCGACGGCACGGTCGTCCGCAGCGGCCGTACGGTCACCAAGACCCACGCCCGCGACGCCGACCCGCAGGACCTGGCCGCCCGGCTGCGCATCGCCGCCCACCCGCTCCTGCACGGCACCCTGCTGCCCCCGCTCCCGATCACCGCACCCGACGGCTTCCTCACCCGCAGCGAGGACGGCCGCGCGGTCAGCCGCTGGCCGTACGGCAGCCCGGTGCCCCCGGACGACCCGGACGCCGCGCCCTGGGAGGACACCGCCCGCCTGTTGGCCCGGTTGCACTCCCTCGACCCGCGCCAACTCCCCGGTCCCGTGCCGCCGATGCGCGGCCCGGCCAAGGCCGCCCGTGCCCTGGCCCGACTGCGCGGCGCCCCGGTCCCGGCCTCCGGTCCCGGCGCACCGGGCTCCCTCCCGGCCGCCGCCGCGGCCGTCGAACGGGCCTGGTCCCTGCTGCCGCCCTGGGCCCGCGACGAGGCCCCGTCGCCGCGCACCGACACCCTCTGCCACGGCGATCTCCACCTCGGCCAGCTGGTCCGCCACCCGGCGCCCGACGGCCCGTGGCTGCTGATAGACATCGACGACCTGGGGTGCGGCGACGGTGCCTGGGACCTGGCCCGTCCCGCCGCCTGGTTCGCCAGCGGCCTGCTCGCCCCGGACGTCTGGACCCGCTTCCTGACCGCCTACCGCTCCGCCGGCGGCCCCGCCGCGGGCCCCGACGACGATCCCTGGCCCGCCTTGGAGGTCCCGGCCCGCGCCCTGACCGTGCAGACCGCCGCGCTCGCCGTCGCCAAGGCCGCCGCCGCGTCCCGCCCCCTCGACGAGGTCGAGTCCGCGGTCGTCGAGGCCTGCGCCCGGATGACGTCCCTACCGCCGCAGTTGGCGACCGCCGGCCGCACCGTAGGGTGAACACCTCGCCGCCGGGAGCCCGTTCCGGCGGCGCCGCAGTGAGCAGCAGTGAACGTGACAGGAGTTGAGCGACGATGCAGTGCCCCAAGTGCCATGCGCCGATGCACACGTACAACCGCAACGGCGTCCAGATCGAGCAGTGTTCCGGCTGTCGGGGGATCTTCCTGGACTACGGGGAGCTGGAGGCGCTGACCCGCCTTGAGGCGCAGTGGGTCCAGCAGGCTCCGCCGCCGCCCGCCCCGCAGGCCTACCCCGCCGCCCCGGCCTGGGGCGCCCCGCATCAGGGCCACCACGGTCACCACGGGCATCACGGTCACCACCACCGCAGCTTCGGCCACATGCTCTTCTCCTCCTGAACGCCGTCCGGGAGGACCCGCACCGTCCTCCCGGACGACTCCCCGCGGACTCCCGGAGGAACCGCACAAAGCCCGAGGGCCGGAGCGAGATGCTCCGGCCCTCGGGCTTGGGTGTGGACGATACTGGGATTGAACCAGTGACCTCTTCCGTGTCAGGGAAGCGCTCTCCCGCTGAGCTAATCGTCCTCGGGACCGCGGATCACAAGGACCCGCAGCTGCGTGCGCGATACTGGGATTGAACCAGTGACCTCTTCCGTGTCAGGGAAGCGCTCTCCCGCTGAGCTAATCGCGCGGGGATCCGGACGAACCGGACCAGTGGACGATACTGGGATTGAACCAGTGACCTCTTCCGTGTCAGGGAAGCGCTCTCCCGCTGAGCTAATCGTCCTTGGAGGTGGAGACGGGATTTGAACCCGTGTAGACGGCTTTGCAGGCCGTTGCCTCGCCTCTCGGCCACTCCACCAGGAGTGTAGGGGGTTCGGGAAGATCCCCCACATCGAGCGGACGACGAGACTCGAACTCGCGACATCCACCTTGGCAAGGTGGTGCTCTACCAACTGAGCTACGTCCGCAGGTGTCTCTCCCAGACTACGTCCGGGAGCTACCTGGCCTCCGGGGCGCTTCCGCGTCCCGGCGACGTGTTGAACTCTAGCGGATTCCGGGGCCAGTACAAAAACGCGTTTGTGCAGCGTGCTGCGCTGCTCGCTCGGCACAGGCGGGTCCCGGGCCGCCGCCATAGACTCGCTGACGTGCACGACTTCGCTCCCATGGCCCGCTTCGGCGGCCTGATAGCCACCGACCTGCGTGATGTGACCAGCGATCCCGCGGCCCTGGACTCCACGGGCTGGTGGGCGGTGGCCGCCGACTTCGAGGGCGCGGTGGTCTGCGCCCGCTTCGCCGACGTACGGCCCGCCACCGCGGCGGATGCGCCCGCGCCCGACGGCTGGCGGGGCCCCGCCCGGGGTGCCTGGACCAGCTCCCTGGACCGCACGGCCTATACCGGCGGCGTACGGCGCGTCCGTGAACACATCGCGGCCGGAGACGTCTACCAGGTCAACCTCTGTCGGGTGCTGACCGCGCCGCTGCCCGACCCCGCCCGCGCCGACGTGGACGCGCTCTCCGCGGTGCTGGCCCGCGGCAACCCGGCGCCGCACGCGGGCACGATCCGGCTGCCCGACCACGGCGTCGAGATCGCCAGCGCCTCGCCCGAACTCTTCCTGCGGCGCGACGGCCACACCGTCTCCTCCGGCCCGATCAAGGGGACCGGCCGGACCGCGGCCGACCTGTCGGAGAAGGACCGGGCGGAGAACGTGATGATCGTGGACCTGGTCCGCAACGACCTCGGTCGGGTCTGCGCCACGGGCACGGTCACCGTCCCGGCACTGTGCGCCGTCGAGGAGCACCCCGGGCTGGTCCACCTCGTCTCCACGGTGAGCGGGGAGCTGGACCCGGCCAACGAGAAGACCGCCTGGGCGGACCTGCTCGACGCCACCTTCCCGCCCGGTTCGGTCACCGGCGCCCCCAAGTCCAGCGCCCTGCGGATCATCGACGAGCTGGAGACCGCGCCCCGGGGCCCGTACTGCGGGGGCATCGGCTGGGTCGACGCCGACCGGCACACCGGTGAGCTCGCGGTCGGCATCCGTACGTTCTGGATCGACCGCACCCCGCCCGAGGGCCCGGTGCTCCGCTTCGGCGCCGGCGCCGGGATCATCTGGGACTCCGATCCGGAGCGGGAGTGGGCGGAGACCGAGTTGAAGGCGAGCCGACTGCTCGCGGTAGCGTCGGGACTGCACGAGGCGAGCGGAGGAGAGCGATGAGGATCTGGCTCGACGGGGCACTGCGGGACGCCGAGGGCGCGCGGGTCTCGGTCTTCGACCACGGGCTGACGGTCGGCGACGGGGTCTTCGAGACCATCAAGGCCGACCACGGACGCGCCTTCGCCCTCACCCGTCACCTGGAGCGGCTGACCACCTCCGCCCGCGGACTCGGCCTGCCGGACCCCGACCTGGACGAGGTGCGGCGGGGCTGCGAGGCCGTCCTCGACGCCAATCCGATGGCGCTCGGCCGGCTGCGGATCACCTACACCGGCGGTGTCTCGCCGCTCGGCTCGGACCGCGGTGAGGCCGGCCCCACGCTGGTCATCGCGCTCTCCGAGACCCGGCGCCGCCCCGATGCCACCGCCGCCGTCACCGTCCCCTGGACCCGTAACGAGCGCGGTGCGCTCGCCGGCCTGAAGACCACCTCCTACGGCGAGAACGTGGTCGCCCTGGCCCGGGCGCGCGAACTGGGCGCCTCCGAGGCGCTGTTCGCCAACACCGTCGGTGCGCTCTGCGAGGGCACCGGCTCCAACGTCTTCGTCGTCCTCGACGGCGAACTGCACACCCCGCCGCTGCACTCCGGCTGCCTGGCGGGCATCACCCGCGCGCTGACGATCACCTGGGCCGGCGCCAAGGAGACCGATCTGCCGCTGGACGCCCTGGAGCGGGCCGAGGAGATCTTCCTGACCTCCACCCTGCGCGACGTCCAGGCCGTGACCCGGATCGACCGCCGCCAACTGGCCGACGGGCCGGGCCCGGTGACCGCGGAAGCCATGCGGATCTTCGACGAGCAGTCCGCCGCGGACTTCGATCCGCGGTGATGACGGGCCCGTGCGCGGGCGAGTAGAAAGTCCTCGTGACCACTACGCTGCGCCCCGCGGGACCGGAAGAACGCCACGACGACGGCACCCGGGCCCGCCCGTACGACGTCTGTGTCAACAGCCGCCGGGTCGGCGGCGTCCGGCTGGCGACGGACGCCCTGTTCGGCCCGGTGGCCGGCCGGATCGCGGACCTGAGCATCGACCCGCCGGACCGTGGGCGCGGCCGCGCCACGGTCGCCGCGCTCGCCGCCGAGGAGGTGTTGCGGGGCTGGGGGTGCCGGCAGATCGAGGTGACCGTCCCGGCCGAGGCCACGGCCGCGGTACGGCTCGCGGCGGCGCTGGGCTACACCGAGCGCGGCCGCCTGCTGGCCAAACCGCTCACCGACGTGCCCCGCCTGCCCGAGGGCAGCACGGACCGGCCGCTCGGCGCGGCCGAGTACCCGGCCTGGCGGGATGCCGCGGTCGCCGCGTACGCGCGGACGCGGAGGGGGCAGGGGATGTCGCGGGCCCGCGCCGAGGAGAGCTCGCAGGCCGCGCACCGCGAGCTGCTGCCGGACGGTCCGCGGACGCCCGACCAGGCGCTGCGCGTCCTGGTGCACGACGGCGAGGACGTCGGCAGTCTCTGGGTGGCCCTGCGCCGGCCCGGGCAGCCGGGCGGCTACGTCGTCGATGTGCAGGTGGCGCCGGCCCACCGCGGGCACGGGCACGGCCGCACCCTGATGCTGGTCGCCGAGCGCCTCTGCCTCGCCGCCGGCCGCACCGGTCTCGCCCTGAACGTCCACGCGGACAATGCGCCGGCGCGCGGCCTGTACGACGCGCTGGGCTACCGGCCCACCGCGTACCTGCTGTGGAAGCCGATCCTGTGACCGGGCCGGGCGGCACCGCCCGGCCGGGCGGTGATCCCTCGGACCCGGCCCGAGGCGCGGGCTCAGCCCTGCTCGGCCAGCAGCCGGTCGGTGATCTCCTCGATCCGGGCGCGCAGCCCCGCCTGGCCGGTGCCGCCGTCCAGGCGCTCGCCACCGATCACATACGTCGGGGTGCCGGTCACCCCGATCGCCTTGCCCTCGGCTTCGTCCGCGTCGACGGTCAGCAGGTGCCGCCCGTCGATCAGCGCGGTGTCCAGCTCCTCGGCGTCCAGCTCCAGCTCCTCGGCGACCTCCAGCAGCAGCTTCTCGCCGCGCCGGCCGAGCTCCTCGGTGCGGGCCAGCACCGCCTCGACGTACGGCCAGCCCGTGCCCTGTTCGAAGGCCTCCTCGGCGGCCTGCGCGGCCGCGTAGGCGTGCTTGTGCTTTGCGAGGGGGAAGTGGCGCAGGCGGATCTCCAGCCGGTCGCCGTAGCGCTCCCGCAGCGCCCGCAGGTCCTCCAGGGCGGCGTGGCAGTCCGGGCACTGTAGTTCGCACCACACGTCCAGAACGGGGCGGACGGGACGGGCGGCGGTGGTGGCGTCGTTCATGGGGCCAGTCTTCCAGCCTTCCGGCAGCGCACGCCGCGAGGTACCCCCGGCCAGGCACCCGAACCGGGACCTGGGGATGACCGCGACCCCGAGACGACCCGGAGATCTCCCTGAAGACGCCCCGGAACATGGCCCGCACGGGCCAGGAGAGGGCAGGATGGAAGGGAGCAGAGCGCCGCCTGCTCGCCCATCGACCGGCAGGAGGACCCAATGCTGACCTCGACCGTCTGCGCCGCGGTGTCGGCAGCGGGCCTGGGCATCGCCGCGCTGACGGCGTACCGGAAGCGGTTCCTGGCCGCGACCCGTATCGCCGCCTTCTCCCTCATCCCGATCGGCCTGGTGATGACCGGCGTGATCGACTGGGTGACCAACATCGTCTTCAAGCCCACGGTCTGGGCCGGTTTCGGTCTGCTGGCGCTCTCCGCCCTGCTGTTCATGATCAGCAGGGGTGTGGAGCGCCGTCGCGGGGGGATCGGCGGCCGTAAGGAGCGCAAGGCCGCGGGCGCCGCCGCCGCGCCCGACGCGGTGGCGCCGGCCGCCTCGGTACCGTCGCTCGGCGCGGGCCGGTCGACCGCCAAGGGGAAGGCCCCGCAGGCCGCGGACAGCGCTCCCAAGGATGACTTCTCGGACATCGAAGCGATCCTGAAAAAGCACGGGATCTGATGAACTCCCGCTGCTGAGGGGCTATTTGGGCGTACTCAGACGATCATCTGCGTCATGATGCGCGCGAGATGAACGATGAGTGCGCCCTCGCCCAAGACGACGCCCCGTCCCCCGAACCGCGCGGTTGCCTGTTCGCGCTGTCCCAGCCGCCGCTGATGCTCTTCCTCGCAGTCATCGGCGTTCTGCTGCTCCTCGGTGCCGTACACGATCTCTTCATCCTGTGAGGCCGGTGAGCGGTGCCACCCGGTGTCCCGCCGTCAGCCGGCGGCCTCCCGCCGCCGTGCCCGGTAGGCGGCGACGTGCAGCCGGTTCCCGCAGGTACGGCTGTCGCAGTAGCGCCGGGAGCGGTTGCGGGAGAGGTCGACGAAGGCGTGCCGGCAGTCCGGCGCCTCGCAGCGGCGCAGCCGCTCGCGCTCGCCGGCCACGACGAGGAAGGCCAGCGCCATCCCGCCGTCGGCGGCCAGGTGGTCGGCGACCGAGGCACCCGGCGCGAAGTAGTGGACGTGCCAGTCGTAGCCGTCGTGATCGGTCAGCTGCGGCGTGGTGCCGGCCGAGGCGACCAGCGCATTGAGCCGCTCGGCCGCGGTGCGGTCGTCCTCGGCCGCGAAGACCTCGGCGAACTGTGTGCGCACGGACCGGACGGCCGTCAGATCGTCCGCACCGAGCGTGCCCACGTCGCTGAAGCTGTGGCGCCGGACGAACTCCTCTAGGGCCGGGACGTCGGTCAGGCCGTCCGAGGCGTCGTCGGCCCCGCCCTCCACGGCGGTGTTCAGCAGGTCGACGACCACGTCCAGCGCGTACCGGGTGTCATGGGTGATCAGCACGGTTCCGCTCCCTGGCCGGGTGGGGGCGGACGGTTGCCGCCCCCGGTGTCGTTGCCGAATGGTCGCCGACTCTAGCGCCTCGAACAAGCCTCGACGCCGCGTCCGCGATGGGTCCGCGGCAACGGCGCCGAAGTGTGCCGTATGAACTTGTCGGTCCTGCGCCGTCTCCCCGAGTCGGACGGGCGCAAGTGTGAGCGGATGGGTGCTTTCGGTAACCGTTCTGCGTCTCAGCTCTCCGCGAGGATGTGGGACAGCTCCGTGTCGAGATCGAAATGCCGGTGTTCCGTACCGGGCGGTACGGCGGCATCGGTCCTTTTGAGGAACGACTCAAGGGCCCGTGCGGGCGCCTCGAGCAGGGCTTCGCCTTCCGGGGAGCTCAGGGCGATGCAGACCACGCCCTGTCCGTGGCTCCGGGACGGCCATACGCGGACGTCTCCGGTGCCGGTGGGCCGGTGCAGACCCTCGGCGAGGAGGTCGCGGGCGAAAACCCACTCCACGGTCTCCTCGGCTCCGGTGTGGAAGGTGGCGTGCACGGCGTAGGGGTCGGCCGTGTCATACCGCAGGCCCGCGGGTACAGGCAGTGAGGACTCGCTCGACACAACGAGGCGCAGGTGCAGCTCGCAGCTGACCGTGGTGTTCATAAGCGCCAGGGCCTTTCGCTCAGTGTGCGCTCGGGGATTCGCACGTCGGCGAAATCGACATGCCACCTACGGTGCCGTTGTAAACCCCTCTGACGGTTTTGGGTGGCTTCACGTACCTCTTACGGCGGATTGCGAGATCGTCCCCGTCGGTAATTTCGCGGACCCGTCCCGTCCGGTAAGTTTGATGCCATGAATACGCAGAGTAACGGGGGGACGGGCGTCGTCGAGGGGGACGCCGTGCCGCGCGAGCAGCCGCTCGGTTCCCGGGCGCCGCGCTTCATCAAGCGCTCCCGGCCGCTGCACCTCAGCTGGCAGGTCGGGGTCTTCGTGGTCGGCCTCGCGGTGGTCGTGGCCGGCGTGATCATGCTGCCGCTGCCGGGCCCCGGCTGGCTGGTGATCTTCGCCGGAATGGCGATCTGGGCGACCGAATTCGTCTGGGCCCAGTTGGTGCTGCGCTGGACCAAGCGCAAGGTCACCGAAGCGGCCCAGAAGGCCCTCGACCCCAAGGTGCGGCGCCGCAACATCATTCTCACCACCATCGGCGTGATCGTCATCGCGGCCGTGCTTGCGGTCTACGTGTGGAAGTTCGGCCTCGCGATGCCGTGGAACGTCTCCGAGTGACCGGAACGTGGTCACAAGTGCCCGCCGACGTGGGGTAATGTTGGCGGTGCGCCCGGGCGATTAGCTCAGTGGGAGAGCGCTTCGTTCACACCGAAGAGGTCACTGGTTCGAACCCAGTATCGCCCACCCCGGACGACGGCCCGGAGACTCCAAGTCTCCGGGCCGTCGCAGTTGTTGGGCGTTCACGCGGTGTCGGGGCGCACACTGGGATCATGCCCGACTGGTCGCACCGACTGCACCGCTACCGCTTCCGCAGCGTCTGGGTGCTGCACGCCTCGCCGGCCGTCGTCTACGCCGTTCTGGAACGGGCCGAGGCGTACCCCCGCTGGTGGCCACAGGTCCGCGAGGTGACCCCGCTCGACGAGCGCAGCGGCACCGCCCGGTTCCGCTCGCTGCTGCCGTACGACCTGGAGGTCGTGGCGACCGCGCGGGTACGGGACCCGGGGGCGGGCGTCCTGGAGATAGCCCTGCACGGAGACCTGGCCGGCTGGGCGCGCTGGACGATCGCGCCGGGTGCCGGGGGGACCCGCGCCGTATTCGATCAGGAGGTGGAGGTCCGCAAACCGCTGCTGCGGCGGTTCGCGCTGGTGGGCCGGCCGCTGTTCGTGGCCAACCACGCGCTGATGATGCGGGCCGGGCGGCGCGGGCTCGCCGCCTGGCTGGCCCGCGGCTGAGCGGAATTTGATGGATGGCCCGCGCGACCTGTATTGTTCAGGTCGTTCGCGAGGGAAACCTCACCGACATCCCGGGCGATTAGCTCAGTGGGAGAGCGCTTCGTTCACACCGAAGAGGTCACTGGTTCGAACCCAGTATCGCCCACCGGGATCAAGGACCGGGCCGCCGAAAGGCGGTCCGGTCCTTATTCGTTGATGGCTGCCGTGGAGATAGCCGACGCGTTGCCGAGATACCGTGTGCGGTTTTGCGGAGAATTCCTGTCCGGTGCTGTGCCTTTGTCGGCCGCCCGGAATTCTGATGCGTAATCAGGCGGCGGCCGGGAGTTCCGGACGCATCGGCCAATGCGGATCGACCGCCTCCGGGCTGCCGGTCCGGTCGAACCACGCCTGAAGCCCGCGGGCCTGGGCCGCGTGCCAGACCGCCTGGCGGGTGTGCAGCTCCGCCGGTTGCAGCCCTTTCAGCCGCTCGGCGAAGCGGCGCCCCACGGCCCGGACGACGCACAGCGCGGCGAGCGCATCGGCGGCCGCCTCGTGCGCGTCGGTGAGCTCGACCTCGTAGTGCGCACACAGATCGGTGAGCGTGCGGCGGCCCTTGCGGTAGCGGTCCAGGTGTTTGTCGAGCACCCGGGGGTCCAGTACGCAGAGCGGATGCGCGCCCAGGTAGGTGCCGAGCGAGCTGGCGCGGTGCCGCTTCAACTCGCGTTCCAGAAGGGTCAGATCGAACGGGGCGTTCATCACCACCAGCGGCCGGCCGGCCACCGACTGGGCCGCCAGGGCCCGCGCGACCTCCTCCAGTACCGGAGCCGGCCAGCGGCCGTGCAGGGCGAGGTGGTCGGCCGTCAGCCCGTGCACCGCCGTGGCGGCTTCCGGGATCTCCACGCCGGGGTTGATCAGCCAGCGGGTGGTGCGGGGCGCCGACCGCGGGGTCTCCTGGACGACCAGGGCCGCGGAGACGATGCGATCCCGCTCGACGTCGATGCCCGTCGTTTCGGTGTCGAAGGCGGCAAGTGGACCGTCAAACCAGCACGGCATCATCCCAACTCCTCCCGGCCGTACGGGGGGTGACCTCGTAGGTCGCCCGAGCTGGTGATACCCGAGCCGCCCGGTGGTCGAACCGTCCTTGTTTGCGGACCACTTGACGCGGAGACAACCACAGGGACGGGCCGCGCGAACCGGCGCCTCCCCGTCGTCCCAGACGCACCGCAACGGCACAGCCCGGAAGGCAGCTCCGCGATGACGCTCGCGCAGCCCGAACCGGGCGGGCTGCTGCCCCAGTCGATCACCCCGCAGCGCGGCGGCCTCGCCACCACGGCCTGTATGGAGACGCTCCAGGTGGCCTATCTGCACGCGGTCGCCGCCGCCTCCGGATGCTCGCTGGCGCAGCCCTTCCCGGACAACGGAATCGACTGGCACGTCAGCCATGGCGCGCCCGGCCACACCGTCGACGACGAGGTCACCATCAAGGTGCAGTTGAAGTGCACCTACCAGACCGCCCCGCGCCCACCGGGGCCCACCTTCGCCTTCACCCTCGACAACGAGCACCTGGTGAAGCTGGCCCGCACGCCCGTTGCGGTGCACAAGATCCTGGTCGTGATGCTGGTCCCCCGGACCCAGGAGGACTGGCTGCGGGCCTCCCACGACCGTCTCGAACTGCGGCACTGCTGCTACTGGATCAATCTGGCCGGCCATCCGGTGACCGGCCGGCGCAGGACCACTGTGCGGATCCCGACCTCGCGGATCTTCGACGACCGAGCGCTCTGCGGGATCATGACGCGGGTCGGGGCGGGAGGGAGACCCTGATGTACCGGCCGACCGACGAACCAGACGCGCGGCTGCTGGATCCCGCGCGACTCGACCCGGCGGTGCTGACCGCACTGCTGGCCCGGCACGGCTGGCGGCGCCGGGGCGGGGCCGCCGGCCCCTACGCCCGCTGGACGCCGCCCGGCGGGACGGGCGGCACCAGCCTGTTGGTGCCGCACGACCGCTGCTTCCCCGACAGCGCCGAGCTGCTCACCGAGGCGCTGGCGGCGCTGGCGCGGAGCGCGGCGCCCTCCGCCCGCGAGGTGCTGATGGGGCTCGCGGTGCCCAGTGACGAGGTCCGCTGGGAGCGCGAGGTCCCCGACGGCGGCTCGGGGGCCGCGCACTGGATGGCGCAGGAGCAGCTGCGCGGCGCCGCCCGCTCGATGCTGGTCGCCGGGGCGCTGGGCACGTACGGGCGGGCCGGCTACTACGGCGCCCGGTACAAGCGGCAGGCCGAGGGATTCATGGGCGAGGTGCTGGTCGGCCCGGCGGCGGCCGGGCGCCGGCTGGCCGCGTTCGTCCCGGTGCGCGGCGGGCGCGGGGCGGTCGCCGGGCTCCAGCAGGCCCTGCACGCGGTCCGGGACGCCACCGACTACCAGCGGGCCACCGGCGGGATGGAGGCCTTCGACGCGGCCGTCGAGCTCGGCGTCTGCCACGAGCTGACCCAGGCGCTGATCGCGCTGGTGCGGGACGCCGAGGGGGCGCGGATCACGATCGAGTGGTCACCGGCGGCCGGCGCCCCCACCGGCTGCCCGGCCCGCCCCGAACCGGTCGAGTTCTCGCCCGGCGACCTGCCCGCCCTCCAACAGGCGGCTCAGCGCTATGTGCGCGACGAGCCCTCGCTGCCGGTGCGGGTGACCGGCGCGGTCGTACGGCTGCGCCGGGAGCGGCCCGGCGGGCCCGGCACGGTGCGGCTGCGGGTGCTCGCCGGGGCCGACGTGGTGCAGGTCAGGGTGGCGCTGGGGGAGGAGGACTACCGGATCGCCGGGCACGCCCACCTCGTCGGACTGCCGATCCGGGTCAGCGGACGGCTGGAGAGCCGGGGCGGCTTCCGGCGGATCACCGGCGGCCGCGACGTCGCCCCGGTACAGGTCGACGAGGCGGAGCGGGACCGGCTGCTGAAGTCGCTCCAGGAGAATCTCGACTTCTTCGAGGAGGCGTGCGGCGGGCCGCTGGAGCCGGACCTGGACGCGGACTGACCCGGAGCCCGCGGAATCCGTTTCGCGGTCGGGTCCGGTGGCTCGGTACGATTCGGCTGCGCAGCAATCGCTGACGTGAGAGAGACATGAGTCAGGAGAGACCGGTGTCAGACGTCCGTGTGACCGTCCAACGCGATTCCGAGCGGGAAGAACGCGTGGTGACCACGGGCACTACGGCCGCCGACCTCTTCCAGGGCGACCGCAGCGTCGTCGCCGCGCGGGTGGCCGGGGAGCTGAAGGACCTGGCGTACGAGGTCGCCGAGGGCGACGTGGTCGAGCCCGTCGAGATCACCTCCGAGGACGGCCTGAACATCCTGCGGCACTCCACCGCGCATGTGATGGCGCAGGCCGTGCAGGAGCTGTTCCCGGAGGCCAAGCTCGGCATCGGCCCGCCGATCAAGGACGGCTTCTACTACGACTTCGACGTGGAGACCCCCTTCCACCCGGACGATCTCAAGCGCATCGAGAAGAAGATGCAGGAGATCCAGAAGCGCGGGCAGAGGTTCGTGCGCCGTCCGGTCAGCGATGACGCCGCCCGCGAGGAGCTGGCGGACGAGCCGTACAAGCTCGAACTGATCGGGCTCAAGGGCTCCGCCGCGGACGCCGCCGAGGGCGCCTCCGCCGAGGTCGGCGCCGGTGAGCTGACCATCTACGACAACGTCGACGCCAAGTCCGGCGAGCTGTGCTGGAAGGACCTCTGCCGCGGTCCGCACCTGCCCAGCACCCGCACCATCCCGGCGTTCAAGCTGATGCGCTCGGCCGCCGCGTACTGGCGCGGCAGCGAGAAGAACAAGCAGTTGCAGCGGATCTACGGCACCGCCTGGCCGACCAAGGACGAGCTCAAGGCGCACCTGGAGTTCCTCGCCGAGGCGGAGAAGCGCGACCACCGCAAGCTCGGTGCCGAGCTCGACCTGTTCTCCATCCCGGAGATCCTCGGCTCGGGCCTCGCGGTCTTCCACCCCAAGGGCGGCGTCGTCCGCAAGGTGATGGAGGACTACGCCCGTCGGCGGCACGAGGAGGCGGGCTACGAGTTCGTCAACACCCCGCACATCTCGAAGCAGAAGCTCTTCGAGGTCTCCGGGCACCTGCCGAGCTACGCGGACGCGATGTTCCCGCCGGTGCAGTTCGAGGGCCAGGACTACCGCCTCAAGGCGATGAACTGCCCGATGCACAACCTGATCTTCCAGGCGCGCGGCCGCTCGTACCGTGAACTGCCGCTGCGGCTCTTCGAGTTCGGCACGGTCTACCGCTACGAGAAGTCCGGCGTGGTGCACGGCCTCACCCGCGCCCGCGGCTTCACCCAGGACGACTCGCACATCTACTGCACCAAGGAGCAGATGCACGACGAGCTGGACTCGCTCCTGACGTTCGTGCTCGACCTGCTGCGCGACTACGGCCTGTCGGACTTCTATCTGGAGCTGTCCACCCGCGACGGCTCCGACAAGTTCATCGGCGAGGACGCGGAGTGGGAGGAGGCCACCGAGACGCTGCGCCAGGCCGCCGAGAAGCAGGGTCTGGAGCTGGTCATGGACCCGGGCGGCGCCGCGTACTACGGCCCCAAGATCTCCGTGCAGGCCAAGGACGCCATCGGCCGTACCTGGCAGATGTCGACCATCCAGGTGGACTTCCAGCAGCCCAAGCGGTTCGAGCTGGAGTACACCGCGGCGGACGGCACGAAGCAGCGGCCGGTCATGATCCACCGCGCGCTGTTCGGCTCCATCGAGCGGTTCTTCGCGGTGCTGCTGGAGCACTACGCGGGCGCGTTCCCGGCGTGGCTGGCCCCGGTCCAGGCCACCTGCATCCCGATCGGCGACGCGCACGTCCCGTACCTCCAGGAGTTCGCCGCGCAGGCGAAGGCCAAGGGGCTGCGGATCGAGGTGGACTCCTCGTCGGACCGGATGCAGAAGAAGATCCGGAACGCCCAGAAGGCGAAGGTGCCGTTCATGGTCCTCGCCGGCGATGAGGACATGGCGGCCGGTGCGGTCTCCTTCCGCTACCGCGACGGTTCGCAGAAGAACGGCATCCCGCGTGACGAGGCGATCGCCGAGATCCTCGACGTGGTGGAGCGCCGGGTCCAGCTGTGACCACGGTGCCCGCTGCCTGAGCGTGCGGCCCCGGGGAGCGACCTGCTCCCCGGGGCCTCTTCATGCCTGCCGTCCGGCTCAGGCCCCGCCGCGTGGCTCAGGCCTCGCCGTCCTGGCGGAAGGCCCGCATCAGCCACGACGAGAACGAGCCCACCACCGCGCCGACCAGCGCGACGCCGACGAACATCAGCCCCACCGCGATCCACCGGCCGCGCACGGTGACCGGTGTGGCGTCGCCGTATCCGGTGGTCGTCAGGGTCGACGCGGCCCACCAGACCGAGTCGCCGAAGGTGCGGATGTTGGCGTCCGGGGCGCTGCGCTCGTCGTGGTAGACGGCCAGGCTGGCGGCGAAGCCCAGGAGCAGCGAGGTCAGCCCGGCGTAGGTCATCACCCGGGCCTCCAGGGCGAGCCGCGGACGGCCCCTGCGGCGCAGCATCCGGTCGTGCACGTCGACGATCCGCAGCGGCCTGAGCAGGGGCAGCACGGTCACCACCAGATCCAGCCAGCGGGTGCGGACGAAGTGCCGGCGGTCGTCGCTGAGCAGCAGCCGGGCCAGGTATTCGAGGGCGAAGGCGCTCCAGGTCACGAGGGTGACGAGGTCCCAGAAGGTGTTCCATCCGGGGGAGAGGTCGGGGTTGAGCACCCGGACCGCGTAGGAGGCCAGGAAGAGCATCGAGGCGGCGAAGAGGTACGGCTCGGCGGTCCGCTCCCACGTCAGCAGCCGCTGTTGCCTGTCCACCGCCACAGCATCGCCGAGCGGCCCGTGGTCCGCGCCCCAACGACACGCTGCCAATGGGCGACGCCATATGCTGGCCCGTATGACAAGCGAGCCGGAGCAGCAGATCGGAGTCGGGACGCAGGACGCCTTCCAGCGCCTGTGGACGCCCCACCGGATGGCCTACATCCAGGGGGAGAACAAGCCGACCGGCCCGGGGGCCGACGACGGCTGTCCGTTCTGCACGATCCCCGAGAAATCGGACGAGGACGGCCTGGTGATCGCGCGCGGTGAGCGGGTCTACGCGGTGCTGAACCTCTACCCGTACAACGGGGGCCACCTCATGGTCGTCCCGTTCCGGCACGTCGCGGACTACACCGAGCTGGACGACGCCGAGACCGCGGAGCTGGCGGCCTTCACCAAGCGGGCGATGACCGCGCTGCGCACCGCGTCCGGGGCGCACGGCTTCAACATCGGGATGAACCAGGGCGGGGTCGCCGGCGCCGGGATCGCGGCCCACCTCCACCAGCACGTCGTCCCGCGCTGGGGCGGCGACACCAACTTCATGCCGGTGGTCGGGCACACCAAGGTGCTGCCCCAACTCCTCGCCGACACCCGGGCGATGCTGGCCGACGCCTGGCCGGCGTAGGTCTCCGGGACGTCGTACGGGGCGGTGCCCGAGGCGACACGCACCTCGACGAATCGGGCATATCGCCCTAATTCGGATTAGTTGCCTCTCTAATGGGGTGGTGACTTCACTGGATCGCCGCTCCGTGCTGCGCGCGGCCGCCTCGGCCACCGCGGCAGGAGCACTGGTGGCGGGGTGCGACCCGCACCGGGACGTGGACTCCGGCGCCGGCCGGGCCGCCGGCGGGCCGAGCCCGTCCGGGGCGGCGCACCATCCGCCCGCGCCGGCGCACGCCGCCCGGCCGCCCACCCGGGTGCCCGGCCTGCCGGTGCAGATCGAGCACGGGCCACGGGACGGCCGTGCGGTCGCGCTGACCTTCCACGGCGCGGGCGATCCCAAGCTGGCCACCGCCCTGCTGGGCGAGGCCGAGCGGGCCGGCGCCAGGGTCACCGTCCTCGCCGTCGGCAGCTGGCTCGACGCGCAGCCCGCGATGGCCCGTCGGATCCTCGACGGCGGCCACGAGCTGGGCAACCACACCCTGCACCACCGCAACATCTGCGCCCTGCCGGAGGCCGAAGCGTACGCCGAGATCAGCGGGTGCGCGGACCGGCTGCGCCGGCTCACCGGAACCATCGGCAGCTGGTTCCGCCCGTCACAGACCCGGCGGGCCACGGACCTGGTGGTCCGGCTGGCTCGTCGGGCCGGCTATCCGCACGTGCTCTCCTACGACCTGGACTCCCTCGACGCGAACGACCCCGGCGCCCCGGCCGTTCGGCGCACGGTCCTGGACTCGGTCGGACCGGGCTCGGTCGTGAGCCTCCACCTCGGGCACGCCGGCACGGTGGCTGCGCTGCCCCCGATCCTCGACGGCCTCCGCCGGCGCGGTCTGCGCGCGGTGACGACAACGGAGCTAGTGACGTGATGGCTGACCGGAACCGTACCGATTCCCCAACACGCGCCATGGGACGGGGCCTTCGCCACCGGGTGGCCGCGCTGCTCGCCGCGGCCTGTGCGCTGGCGGCGGCGGGCTGCGGGGGCGGCGCCGGCAAACCGGCCGCGCAGAGCCCGCGGCCGGTCGAGCGCGCGCCGGTCCAGGCCGCGAAGCCGGGCCTGCCCGGCATGCCGCCGGTGCTCGATGCGCACGACCTGTACGCGGCGGACCGGCCGGGGAAGCTGTCGCCGCAGGTCAAGGGCTATCCCTCGCGGATCTATGTGCCCAACACCAACTCCGACACGGTCAGCGTCATCGACCCCAAGACGTACAAGGTCATCGAGACCATCCCGGTGGGCATCCAGCCGCAGCACGTGGTGCCGTCCTGGGACATGAAGACGCTCTGGGTCAACAACAACCGCGGCCACGACCTCACCCCGATCGACCCGGCAACCGGCAAGGCCGGCAAGCCGGTGAAGGTCCACGACCCGTACAACCTCTACTTCACGCCCAACGGGAAGTACGCGGTCGTGATGGCCTCGATGGACCGTCAGCTGGTCTTCCGCGACCCGCACAGCATGGAGGTACGCAAGACCCTCCCGGTCAGCTGCGCCGGTGTGAACCACGCGGACTTCTCGCCGGACGGCAGGTACTTCATCGTCTCCTGCGAGTTCTCCGGTGAGCTGTTGAAGGTCGACACCGAGAAGATGAAGGTCATCGGCCAGGAGAAGCTGCCGTTCGACGGGGCGATGCCGCAGGACGTGAAGATCTCCCCGGACGGCAGGACCTGGTACATCGCCGACATGATGGCCGACGGCGTCTGGGTCATGAACGGCGATCGGTTCGACCGGCCCACGCTCATGCCGACCGGCAAGGGCGCCCACGGCCTCTACGTCAGCCGCGACTCGAAGTACATGTACATCTCCAACCGCGGCGAGGGCTCCATCTCCCTCCTCGACTTCGCGACCGGCAAGCTCGTCGAAAAGTGGCACATCCGGGGCGGCGGCAGCCCCGACATGGGCGGCCTGTCCACCGACGGCAAGGTCCTGTGGCTCTCCGGCCGCTACAACTCCGAGGTCTACGCACTGGACACCCGTACCGGCAAGACCCTCGCCAAGATCCCGGTCGGCTCGGGCCCGCACGGCCTGGCGGTCTACCCGCAGCCGGGCCGGTACTCGCTGGGGCACACGGGCATCTTCCGCTAGGCGCTGGTGTCCAGACCGCGATCTGGGAAATGCCGCCGTCAGGTGCGGGCCGTGCCTGCCATGCCTGTCTCCTCTTCCTGGTGTCTCCCTGTTGCAGGGCAATTCACCGACACTTAAGGTGATTTTAAGACTACTGTTAGTAATCGTCGAAGGTGGTAGCGGTGAATGCTCGGAAGGTGAACTCAAGATCGTCTCTCCCGCGGTTCGAGGAGGCGGAACCCCTTGGGCCGCAGGACGCGGCATTCGTCCAAGATCTGGTCGCGGTCCTGGAGAAGCACGGCAACCTGGAGCGCTTCGGGCTGTGTCTGCTGCACGATCACTTTCCCCTGGCTGCGGACGAGGTCCTCGTCGAGGAGGCTGACGTGGAGGCGCGCACCCTCCACACCCACGTGGAGGACGCGGGCCGGGCCGGGCACAGCAAGCCCACCCAGTGGCGATTCCTCCCCGGCGTCCACCATTCGCGCCGCGCCGACCTCGCCGGTGATCCTTATGAAGTCATCCTGGCGTGCGACCCCTACAGCGGATGCCCGCCGCGGAGATGAGTTCCCCGGCGTGGAGGTGGTTCGCGCTCGCCTTCGCGGTGCTGGGGTGGTGGGGAGTGTCGCCATTAGAGGCGCACGCGGCTGATGTGACCAGTTGCCCGACAATCCAGCAGCCCGGGAAGGTGAAAGTCGATTCTCGGATCTTCTTCAGTAGGCAGCCTAAGTTCGTCAAAGTGCGACAGAAAACCAGCGTCGAGGTTCCTAAGCAAAATGGAGAGTTTGTCAACGATCTGACGCTCAGCCCGAAGACTCCCAAATACCAACATGCTCTGCACTGCCTGCTGCTCGGCAGTGGAAAATCGCCGAAAAGCATCACCGGGTGGCATCCGGAGTGGCAATCCACCAATCACCAGGCGACGCAACGAAATGGCCTGGTCACGCTGCCGTATGAGTCGTGGAATCTGATCGGCTCCGCCGGGAAATTCGAAGTGGGGCCATGGTTGATCAAGGTTGCGGTAGCCAAGGATTGGGTGGCCACCCTCCATCCGTCCAACGATCTGGCCAAAGCCTCATGGCGGACGATCGAGGTCGACTCGGGCGGCCTGGAAATCAGCGACGCCCCCGGAGCGTCGAGCGCCAGGAGAGACCATCGAGTATGGATCGGGCACAAGCCGGATGTTCGCGCTGAAATGGTTCCGCCGCGGGAGATCCCGGCGCTGAGTCGCCGTGTCTCCTTGATCGTTTCTGTCGGAATCGCCTCCTGGTGGTTCTGTGCCTCGGGCGTGATCGCCGCGTCAGCATGGCCTTTCCTCGGTCTGGGCAACAGAAAAGCCGCAGGAAACCCCCAGCATCACACTTCCAGAAACCTGGCCAGTGCGGTGTTGGAATGGGCCGGTCTGAGTGCAGCTCTTGGCTTGACCTTGCTGCTGTTGCTCCGCCCCTCTCCCAGCGTGAATACGTGGCGCGCTGTTATCGGTATTTCATCGGGTTTTACCCTCGTGCTCCTCGCGCGGCCGTGGCTCCCAATGAATCAGGACTCCGACGGAAGCCCCAGAGGGCTGAAGGGGCGCAAGGTGGCCGTGGTCACTGCCGCAGCGGCAGTAGCAGGGGTCGGCCTGCTGGTGATCCTGGATCCCCAGCTCTTCGACCTCCCGTCGGATCTCATTCCAAAATCCTCGCCTCCGGCTTCAGGGATTGCCGCGCTGGCCCTATTGGACCTGTCCATGCTGTGGCTGTTGTTTACTGCCATGGCCGCCTGGGGTTGGCGTTTTGCGCGAGAAGGAAGGTTGGGAGAGCCCTCAAGTGGAACCAGGCCCGAGTATTCTCATTCCTCCAGTGGAAGCGGGCTTAAGCATCCCCTCCTGCGTATCGCTGCAACCGGAGTCGCGCTCGCCGCGGTCGCAGCCGTGGTGGTGGCCTTCCGTATTCTGTCGTTTGAGTTCGGATGGAAACGCGCGAACTGGCTGGGGGAAGCATCCACGCTTTTCCATACCGACCATGGAACTGCCCTGAGTGGGAAACTCGCAGACTTCGCATCCGTCGGCCCCCAATGGGCTTACGCCTACACATGGGTGCTGGCAGGAGTCGCACTTGTGGCGCTACTCCACAGCAACTCCCGAACCGCACCGCAGGTGTCCCTCGGACCGGAGGGGGCGGATCTGCTGCTGGTGGCTGCCGTCTTCGCCATCGTCGTGGCGCTGAGAGTGGCCTCGTTCGCGGGAAGCGTGGCGGCAGTTTACGGTTTCTGGCTACCCCTGAACATGGTTGCTCTCTACGTCATGGTGAAGGCAGGGCGTCGGTGGTCGGTGCTGAGCCGAGTGGACCGTAAAGCAGGGAAGAATGGCGTCGCAGCGGAACTGAGCGACCCGGCAAGGCACAGGCAGTTGCTGGAAGATGCCCGCCGCTGCCGCGATCTGCTCCACCGGCTGCACGTCGTCGATCAGGGGCGCGGGGAGGGAACCACGCGACGAAATCTGGAGAAACAACTCCGATCGCTGCACCACTGGCGGCCCAGCGGATGTCGCCACGACTGCCTACCGGACGCCGTCACCGTGGTCGACGTCGCTCTCAGCTGGGGGCCACACCCAGGTTGGTGGCAAAACGCAGTCAATGCTGCGCGCTGGGCCGCCATCTTCGGGATTCTGCCAAGTATGGTCACCGCCTGGTATGACAACGCACACGGTGCCGATCACTGGACTTTCACGGTCGACTCACCGACGGGCATTCCCGACACGATCGGGGCGTTCCTCACGCAGGAGATCGCCTTCGCCGGTGCGGGACTCGTCCTGGGGGCGTTGTGGCGTGTACTGCCTGGAGAGCGCGGCCCAGCACGGGCTTTCACCCTGTTCATCGTCTGGCTCGTCCCCATCGGCGTCGTTGCCACCATCAACCGCAACATCGGTAGCAGCGATCTGGGCTTGGCGGTCCTGCGCGTCGTCCTCATGTTGATGGTGCTGACAGTGACGAGTATGTGGATGGACACCGACACGTTCAGCCGTGAACGGCATTACCTGACGAAACGCCTCAGCCTGCTGGCATCGGTCTACCAGTTGTACGGACTCTCCGGGCACATTGCCTTTCTGATGTTGCAGGCGGGGGCTGCGGTGGCGATCTGGCATCAGCTCGCCTCCAAGTGACCACCAGCCGACGGCCCATGACGCCTGTCGATATCCTGCGGGTCCGTGGCCGCCCCCCCCGGGAAGGCCCCGGCCCGCTGCCCCTCCGTGCCTACGCGTGGTACTCGTCGGCCTTCTGCGGCTCCGCGCCCTGGATCATGCCGCTGAGGACCAGCGAACGGTTGGTGAAGCGCTCGGTGTTCACGCCGTTGTCCTTCAGGACGTTCATCGCGGCGGCGTGGACCGCGCGCAGTACCGGGGTGGCGGTGCGCAGCGCGTCGTCGGCCATGAAGCGGTGCCGCCAGGGCTTGTCGGCCCAGACGTGGCGCAGGCCGAACGGTTCGGGCAGGGCGAGCTTGCCGCCGAGGAAGTCCAGGACCGGCGGGAACCACGTCAGCGGGGCCCGGGCGGCGAGCCGGACCACCTCCTTCGCCTCGATCAGCGGCAGGGTCTGGGTCCTGGTCTCCCAGAACTTGACGACCTTGGCGACGTCCTTGGTCTTGGGCTCCGGCTTGGTGGTGAACAGGCCGTGGACCGGTCCGAGGGCGTGGCCGGTCACCTCGATGCGCAGCGTCTCGTGCAGCACCGTGACGGTGATCATCAGGGTGATCACCAACTGGCCGTCCCACAGGACGAACTGCACACCCAGGTAGTGGCGGTTGCCGCTGCCGAACTGCTGCTCGTTGCAGATCCGCTCTATCTCGTGCCCGCGGATCTGGTACGCCTCCACATGCGAGCCCTCGGGACGGCTCACGGCGCCGGCCTTCTCGCCGACCGGCGAGACGATCCAGTGGCGTACGGAGGGCGTGGGGAAGCCGCCGGTGTGCACCGGGCTGCGCTCCAGCAGCCGCAGCCGGTCGTGGATCGCCCGGATCACGTCCCAGCTGCGGAACGGGTTGATCTCGGTGCCCTCCTGCGCGGGCGTGAGCTCCTCGGCGAGCTGCCAGCTGCCCCAGCGGGTGCCCATGCCGAGTATGCCCTTGGGGCCGGCGTAGAAGACGACGTTGCTGTTCTGCTCGGCGGAGACCTTGGCGAGGTTCTGCCGGAGGGTCTCGGCGGCGGTCTGGTTGGGGTCCTGCGGCACCGCCTCGGGGATCTTCGCGGCCACCCCGCCGCCCTCCAGCAGCCCCTTCCAGGCCTCCCGCATGGCCACCGCGGTCTTCTCGCAGATCTGCTTGGCCAACCACCAGCCGACCACCGGGGCGGCGACCATGGCGCGGGCGTACATCGGCCAGAAGCCGGTCAGCGGCAGCTTGACCATGAAGATCAGGGCGACGCCGGCGAGCACGGTCAGCAGCACCGCGCCGAGCAGCGAGACGCTCTTGCCGTCGCTGCCCTTGGAGAACGTCTTGCGCAGCTGGAAGACGCCCAGCCACAGCAGCACGCCGGGCAGGAACACCAGCCCGAACAGCACCATCAGCAGGCTCAGTTTGGCGTCCCGCTGCTTGCGGATGCGGGTGGCCGACAGACAGTGCTCGACGATGGTCTGCGGTTCCGTGCCGAAGGACTGGATGAGCGGCTTGCGGCCGCCGCCGAGCATCCGCACCTGGACGGCGCGCGAGAACGCCTCGCCGAGGTTGGGCTCGAAGAGGGACAGTTTGGGCTTCTTGATGTCGGACTTGCCGGAGTCGGAGTCCGCCTTGGAGATGTCCGACAGCGGACTGTCCCGGTAGGCGGCCGAGGCGAGCGCCTGGGTGGCCGCCGTCTGCCCGGCGCTCCCCGAGAGCGGCACCTGCGCCCCGGGACTGAAGTCAAAGCCGTCTGCCACTACCGCCCCCACACCGCTCGCACCTGATGATGCGGCTCTTCCCGACTTCCGCCCCGAGCACACCTGTTGAGCGTGGTGTGGCCGGGCGGCGCACCGTCGCACTGCGTGTAACGGCGTGGAGCTCAGCGTACAGCCGCCGTCCGTCCCAAGGGAGTTGGGAACGGACGGCGGCCGGGCCGACGGCCGTTCGGCCGGTGCCTACGCGCCGTTCTCGGCCTCCTCCCGCAGCTTCCCGGCGAGCTGCGGCGGCATCGGCTCGTGCCGCAGGTAGACGCGGGAGAACCGGCCGCTGCCGTGCGAGAGGGAGCGCAGATCGACCGCATACCGACCGATCTCGATCTCGGGCACCTCGGCGCGCACCACGGTGCGGCCCGCCCCCGACTGTTCGGTGCCCACGACCCGGCCGCGGCGCCCCGACAGATCGCTCATCACCGGGCCGACGAAGTCGTCCGGAACCATCACGCTGACCTCGCAGACCGGTTCCAGGAGGTCGATCCGGACATCGGCGGCCGCCTCGCGCAGCGCCAGGGCGCCCGCCGTCTGGAACGCGGCGTCCGAGGAGTCGACGGAGTGGGCCTTGCCGTCGAGCAGGGTGACCCGGATGTCGACGAGCGGATACCCGGCGGCGACCCCACGCGCGGCCTGGGTGCGCACGCCCTTCTCCACGGACGGGATGAACTGCCGGGGCACCGCGCCGCCCACGACCTTGTCCACGAACTCGATGCCCGAGCCGCCGGGCAGCGGTTCGACCTCGATCTCGCAGATCGCGAACTGGCCGTGCCCGCCGGACTGCTTCACATGCCGCCCGCGGCCCGCCGCCGCCTCGCCGAAGGTCTCCCGCAACGCCACCTTGTGCGCGACGGTGTCCACCTGGACGCCGTACCGCGAGCGCAGCCGCTCCAGCGCCACGTCGACGTGCGCCTCGCCCAGGCACCACAGCACCACCTGGTGGGTGTCCTGGTTGTGCTCCAGCCGCATCGTCGGGTCCTCCGCCACCAGGCGGGCCAGCCCCTGCGAGAGCTTGTCCTCGTCGGCCTTGCTGTGCGCCCGGATGGCGATCGGCAGCAGCGGGTCCGGCATCGACCAGGGCTCCATCAGGAGCGGCGCGTCCTTGGCGGAGAGGGTGTCGCCGGTCTCGGCGCGGGTCAGCTTCCCCACGCACGCCAGGTCGCCGGCGACCGCCTGGGACAGCGGACGTTGCTGCTTGCCGAAGGGCGTGGACAGCGCGCCGACCCGCTCGTCGAGGTCGTGGTCCTCGTGCCCCCGGTCGGTGAGGCCGTGGCCCGAGACGTGCACCGTCTCGTCGGGCCGCAGGGTGCCGGAGAAGACCCGCACCAGCGAGATCCGGCCCACGTACGGGTCGGAGGAGGTCTTGACCACCTCGGCCGCCAGCGGGCCGTCCGGATCGCAGCGCAGGCCGGGGCGCGGCGCGCCGTCCGGGCTGGTCACCTCGGGCGCCTCGCGCTCGGCCGGCGTCGGGAAACCGCCGGTGATCAGCTCCAGCAGCTCCACGGTGCCCAGCCCCTGCCTGGCTCCGTCGGGGGCCGGGGCGGCGGCCAGGACCGGGTGGAAGGTGCCGCGGGCGACCGCCGTCTCCAGGTCCCCGATGAGGGTCTTGACGTCGATGTCCTCGCCGCCGAGGTAGCGGTCCATCAGGGTCTCGTCCTCGCTCTCGGCGATGATCCCCTCGATGAGGCGGTTGCGGGCCTCCTCGATCCGCGGTAGCTCGTCGGGGGTCGGCGCGCGTTCGGTGCGCTCACCGGAGGAGTAGTCGAAGACCCGCTGGGAGAGCAGGCCGATCAGGCCGTGCACGGGGGCGTGGCCGTCGGCGCCCGGCTCCCCGTACAGCGGGAGGTAGAGCGGCAGCACCGCGTCCGGGTCGTCGCCGCCGAAGGTGGTGCGGCACCGCTCGGTCATCTCGTCGAAGTCGGCGCGGGACGCCTCCAGGTGCGTGACGACCAGGGCCCGCGGCATCCCGACGGCCGCGCACTCGTCCCAGACCATCCGGGTCGCGCCGGCCACGCCGTCGGCCGCCGAGACAACGAAAAGGGCCGCGTCCGCGGCGCGCAGACCGGCCCTGAGCTCCCCGACGAAATCGGCGTATCCGGGGGTGTCCAGGATATTGATCTTGACCCCGCCCCAGTCCACCGGGACCAGGGAGAGCTGTACGGAGCGTTGCTGGCGGTGTTCGATCTCGTCGTAGTCCGACAGACAGCCGCCGTCCTCCACCCGGCCGGCCCGGTTGACCGCGCCGGATGCCAGGGCGAGGGCCTCGACCAATGTGGTCTTGCCCGATCCGCTGTGGCCGACCAGCACCACATTCCGCAGGGCCGTGGGCTGGCCGGCCGTTGATGCCCTTCCGGCGGCTCCCGGGTGTGTACTCGTCTTCTCGCTCATGTGTCTCGCCTCCAGGTCGACACTTTGCGGTGATTCGAGCTTTCCACCGCGGTCATGCCGCGTCCATACATGGCGCACGAGGCCGGTCCTCCCAAGGGCTCCCGGGGCCCGTCCGTGCGCCGGGAGGCGCGCAACCGGGGCCCCGAGCCGCCGCATGCACCCCGTGCCGCGATGCGTCCGCAGTGGTCCGTGGCCTCGTGGCTACGATGGGCCAGCCGGTGGCCCCTTGACCGCGCGGCCCGTATCGACCCTTCGGGAAGGCCATGCTGAACAAGTACGCGCGTGCGTTCTTCACGCGTGTTCTCACGCCGTTCGCCGCCCTGCTCATCCGGATCGGCGTCAGCCCGGACGCGGTCACCCTCGTCGGGACCGGAGGCGTGGTGGCCGGGGCCCTGGTCTTCTACCCGCGGGGCGAGTTCTTCTGGGGCACGGTCGTCATCACCCTGTTCGTCTTCTCCGATCTGGTCGACGGCAACATGGCACGGCAGCTGGGCCGCTCCAGCCGCTGGGGGGCCTTCCTCGACTCCACCCTGGACCGGGTCGCCGACTCGGCGATCTTCGGTGGTCTGGCCCTGTGGTACGCGGGGCGCGGCGACAGCCTGGTGCTCTGCGGGATGGCGATCTTCTGCCTCGCCAGTGGCCAGGTGGTCTCGTACACCAAGGCCCGCGGTGAGGCCATCGGGCTGCCGGTGGACGTCAACGGCCTGGTCGAGCGCGCCGAGCGGCTGGTCATCACGCTGGTCGCATGCGGACTCTCCGGGCTGCACGCGTTCGGCGTGCCCGGTGTCGAGGTGCTGCTGCCGATCGCCCTGTGGCTCGTCGGCGTCGGCAGCGCCGTCACGCTCGGCCAGCGCGTGGTGACGGTACGCCGGGAGTCGGCCGAGGCCGACGCCGCCGTCGCACAAGGGGGGAACAGCGCATGACCGAGCGCAGCACCGGGCTGCCCGGCACCGCCGTCGACAAGCTCACCGACGCGCTCTACGGCCTGGGCTGGAGCACCGTCAAGAAGCTGCCCGAAGGTGTCGCCACCGGCCTCGGCCGCCGCATCGCCGACACCGCCTGGAAGCGCCGCGGCAAGGGCGTCCTTCGCCTGGAGGCGAACCTCGCCCGGGTCGTCCCGGACGCCACGCCCGCGCGCCTGGCCGAGCTCTCCCGGGCCGGTATGCGCTCGTACATGCGCTACTGGATGGAGTCCTTCCGCCTGCCGGTCTGGAGCAAGGAGCGGATAAGGACGGGCTTCGTCCCCGAAGACGTGCACCACCTGACGGACGGCCTCACGAGCGACCGCGGCGTCGTCCTCGCCCTGCCGCACATGGGCAACTACGACCTCGCCGGCGTCTGGGTCACCACCAAGCTCAACACCCCCTTCACCACCGTCGCCGAGCGCCTCAAGCCGGAGACGCTCTACGACCGCTTCGTCGCCTACCGCGAGGGCCTGGGCATGGAGGTGCTGCCGCACACCGGCGGCGCCGCCTTCGGCACCCTCGCCCGCCGACTGCGCGCCGGCGGCCTGGTCTGCCTGGTCGCCGACCGCGACCTCTCCAGCTCCGGCATCCCCGTCACGTTCTTCGGCGAGGAGACGAAGATGCCGGTGGGCCCCGCGATGCTCGCCCTCCAGACCGGCGCGATGCTGCTCCCGGTCACCCTCTGGTACGACGAGTCCCCCGTGATGCGCGGCCGGGTGCACCCGGAGATCGCCGTCCCCGAGACCGGTACCCGCACCGAGAAGGCAGCCCGGATGACCCAGGCGCTCGCCGACGTCTTCGCCTCCGGCATCGCCGACCACCCCGAGGACTGGCACATGCTGCAACGCCTGTGGCTGGCCGACCTGGAGCCGCGCGAGGAGACGTCATGAAGATCGGCATCGTCTGCCCCTACGCCTGGGACGTCCCCGGCGGCGTCCAGTTCCACATCCGTGACCTGGCCGAGCACCTCCTCCGCCTCGGCCACGAGGTCTCCGTCCTGGCCCCCGCCGACGACGAGACGCCCCTGCCGCCCTACGTCGTCCCCGCCGGCCGCGCCGTCCCCGTTCCCTACAACGGCTCGGTGGCCCGCCTGAACTTCGGCTTCCTCTCCGCCGCCCGGGTGCGCCGCTGGCTTCAGAACGGCGCCTTCGACGTCATCCACATCCACGAACCGGCCTCCCCGTCGCTCGGCCTGCTCGCCTGCTGGGCGGCGCAGGGCCCGATCGTGGCCACCTTCCACACCTCCAACCCGCGCTCCCGGGCCATGATCGCCGCGTACCCGATCCTCCAGCCGGCCCTGGAGAAGATCAGCGCCCGCATCGCGGTCAGCGAGTACGCCCGGCGCACCCTCGTCGAGCACCTCGGCGGGGACGCGGTGGTCATCCCCAACGGCGTGGACGTCGACTTCTTCGCCCGGGCCGAGCCCAAGGCGGCATGGCAGGGCAGGACGATCGGCTTCATCGGCCGCATCGACGAACCCCGCAAGGGCCTGCCGGTCCTCATGAAGGCGCTGCCCGCCATCCTCGCCGAGGTGCCCGACGCCCGGCTGCTGGTCGCCGGCCGCGGCGACGAGGAGGAGGCGGTCGCACAGCTCCCCGTCGACCTGCGCTCCCGGGTCGAGTTCCTCGGCATGGTCAGCGACGAGGACAAGGCGCGCCTGCTCCGCAGCGTGGACGTCTACGTCGCCCCCAACACGGGCGGCGAGTCCTTCGGCATCATCCTCGTGGAGGCCATGTCGGCCGGCGCCCCCGTCCTGGCCAGCGACCTCGACGCCTTCGCCCAGGTCCTCGACCAGGGGGACGCCGGCGAGCTCTTCGCCAACGAGGACGCCGACGCGCTGGCCGCCGCCGCCGTCCGCCTCATGGGCGACCCCGCCCGCCTCGCGGAGCTGCGCGAACGCGGCAGCCGGCACGTCCGCCGCTTCGACTGGTCGACGGTCGGCGCCGACGTCCTCGCCGTCTACGAGACCGTCACCGCCGGTGCCGCCTCCGTGGCCACCGACGAACGCGTGGGCCTCCGTGCCCGCCGCTGGCTGGCAAGGGACTGAGAGCTCCACGCCCGCATCCGGTACCACCACGACGGGACAGCCGACAGCGCGAGGAGGGCTCGCCGCCGGCGCAACGGCGAAAGGACGCCCGGCGGGACAGTCGACAACGTGGGAAGCCGGCCGAGCGCAGCGGACGGGTAACGTGACCGACCGTGACCACGTTCATCTGGATCGCCTCCGCGATCGTCCTCATCGGCATCTACCTGAGCTGGACCGCCGGCCGCCTGGACCGGCTGCACGCGCGCATCGACGCGGCCCGCGCTGCCCTCGACGCCCAGCTGCTGCGGCGCGCGTCGGTCGCCCAGGAGCTCGGCACCTCGGGCGTCCTGGACCCGGCCGCCTCGATCGTCCTCTACCAGGCCGCGCACGAGGCCCGGCAGGCCGAGGAGGACCACCGCGAGGTCGCGGAGAGCGAGCTCAGCCAGACGCTCCGGGCCATCTTCGAGGAGGAGACGCAGCTGGAGGCGGTGCGCGAGGCCCCGGGCGGCGAGCAGACGGTTACCGAGCTCACCGCCGCGGTCCGCCGCGTCCCGATGGCCCGCCGCTTCCACAACGACGCCGTACGGGCCGCACGCGCGGTCCGTCGCCACCGGGTGGTGCGGTACTTTCGGCTGGCCGGCCACGCGCCGTTCCCACTGGCCTTCGAGATGGACGACGAGCCGCCGGCCGTGCTGGACGACCGGTCGGTGGGGGCCTGACGGCGCGGGAATCCGGCAACTCCCAGCTCTGACGAGCCACCGGCCTTGAATTGGCCCTTTTCCCGGTCCACCGGCAAAGGGTTGTGTGGGCGGCACGCACAACCACCCGCATCGAGTGAGGTCTAACCGTGTCCAGCACGCCCACCACGCCCCAGCACCCCGAGACCGGAACCGCGCGCGTCAAGCGCGGTATGGCCGAGCAGCTCAAGGGCGGCGTGATCATGGACGTCGTCACGCCGGAAGAGGCGAAGATCGCCGAGGACGCGGGCGCCGTCGCCGTCATGGCCCTGGAGCGGGTCCCCGCCGACATCCGCAAGGACGGTGGCGTGGCCCGCATGTCGGACCCCGACATGATCGACGGCATCATCAACGCCGTCTCCATCCCGGTCATGGCGAAGTCGCGGATCGGCCACTTCGTCGAGGCCCAGGTGCTCCAGTCGCTCGGCGTCGACTACATCGACGAGTCCGAGGTGCTCACCCCGGCCGACGAGGTCAACCACTCCGACAAGTGGGCCTTCACCACCCCCTTCGTCTGCGGTGCCACCAACCTGGGCGAGGCGCTGCGTCGGATCGCCGAGGGCGCCGCGATGATCCGCTCCAAGGGCGAGGCCGGCACCGGCAACGTCGTCGAGGCGGTCCGTCACCTGCGCCAGATCAAGGGCGAGATCGCCAAGCTGCGCGGCTGCGACAACAACGAGCTGTACGCCGCCGCCAAGGAGCTGCGCGCCCCGTTCGAGCTGGTCAAGGAGGTCGCCGAGCTCGGCAAGCTGCCGGTCGTGCTGTTCTCCGCCGGTGGTGTGGCCACCCCGGCCGACGCCGCGCTGATGCGTCAGCTCGGCGCCGAGGGCGTGTTCGTCGGCTCCGGCATCTTCAAGTCCGGTGACCCGGCCAAGCGCGCCGCCGCGATCGTGAAGGCCACCACCTTCTACGACGACCCGAAGGTCATCGCGGACGTCTCGCGCAACCTGGGCGAGGCCATGGTCGGCATCAACTGCGACACCCTCCCCGAGGCCGAGCGCTACGCCAACCGCGGTTGGTGACGTAGCCACATGAGCACCCCCACCATCGGTGTGCTGGCCCTCCAGGGCGACGTCCGCGAGCACGTCACGGCGCTCGCGGACGCCGGTGCCCAGGCCCGGCCGGTACGCCGTCCCGAGGAGCTGGCCGAGGTCGACGGCCTGGTCATACCGGGCGGCGAGTCCACCACGATGTCCAAGCTGGCGATCGCCTTCGGCATGCTGGAGCCGCTGCGCGCGTTCGTGCGCGCGGGCAGGCCGGTCTACGGCACCTGCGCCGGCATGATCATGGTCGCGGACAAGCTGCTGGACGCCCGGGAGGACCAGGAGACGCTCGGCGGCATCGACATGATCGTGCGCCGTAACGCCTTCGGGCGGCAGAACGACTCCTTCGAGGCGGCCATCGACGTCGCCGGCATCCCCGGCGGCCCGGTCGAGGGCGTCTTCATCCGGGCACCCTGGGTCGAGTCGGTCGGCGGCGCGGTCGAGGTCCTGGCGACGTACGGCGGGCACACCGTGGCCGTGCGGCAGGGTAACGTCCTCGCCACGTCCTTCCATCCGGAGCTCACCGGTGACCACCGCGTGCACGCCCTGTTCGTGGACATGGTGCGGCGCTCGGTTGGGTAACGCCCGGTGATCCGGCCCCGGTAGGATCGAAGGCGTTCGTTGCAGGAATGGGTTACGCGAAGGAGACAGGCGGATGTCCGGCCACTCTAAATGGGCTACGACGAAGCACAAGAAGGCCGTGATCGATGCCAAGCGCGGCAAGCTCTTCGCGAAGCTGATCAAGAACGTCGAGGTCGCGGCCCGCATGGGCGGCGCCGACCTCGAAGGCAACCCGACGCTGTACGACGCCGTGCAGAAGGCCAAGAAGCAGTCCGTGCCCAACAAGAACATCGACTCCGCCATCAAGCGCGGTGCCGGTCTTGAGGCGGGCGGCGCCGACTACGAGACGATCATGTACGAGGGTTACGGCCCCAACGGTGTCGCGGTGCTCATCGAGTGCCTCACCGACAACCGCAACCGTGCCGCCTCGGACGTCCGCGTCGCCATGACCCGCAACGGCGGCTCGATGGCCGACCCGGGCTCGGTGTCGTACCTGTTCAACCGCAAGGGCGTGGTGATCGTCCCCAAGGGCGAGCTGTCCGAGGACGACGTGCTCGGCGCGGTGCTGGACGCGGGCGCCGAGGAGGTCAACGACCTGGGCGAGTCCTTCGAGGTGCTCAGCGAGGCCACCGACCTGGTCGCGGTCCGTACCGCCCTCCAGGAGGCCGGCATCGACTACGACTCGGCCGACGCCAACTTCGTGCCGACCATGCAGGTCGAGCTGGAGGAAGAGGGCGCGCGCAAGATCTTCAAGCTGATCGACGCGCTGGAGGACAGCGACGACGTGCAGAACGTCTTCGCCAACTTCGACGTGTCGGACGACGTCATGGCGAAGGTCGACGCCTGAGACCGGCCGACGCCCGACCGTTCTGGTCCGTAGCACGGCAACGGCCCGCCGGAGAGATCCGGCGGGCCGTTTCGTCTGCCGCCGCACCGCCGCACCGCCGCACCGCCGCACCGCTCCCGACGCATTGTCAGTGGTAGCCGATAACCTGCACGAACAGTCTGTCGGTTGGTCGAGGATGGCCGAGGAAGGGGGCGTCGTGCGCGTACTGGGCGTGGACCCGGGGCTGACCCGGTGCGGGGTCGGCGTGGTGGAGGGCGTCGCCGGCCGTCCGCTGAAGATGGCCGGTGTCGGTGTCGTGCGCACCCCGGCCGACGCGGACGTCGCCCACCGCCTGGTCCTCATCGAGCGCGGCATAGACGAGTGGTTGGACGCCCACCGTCCCGAATTCGTCGCCGTGGAGCGGGTGTTCAGCCAGCACAACGTCCGTACGGTCATGGGGACCGCCCAGGCCAGCGCGGTCGCCATGCTCTGCGCCGCCCGCCGCGGACTGCCGGTCGCCCTGCACACCCCCAGCGAGGTCAAGGCCGCCGTCACCGGCTCCGGCCGGGCCGACAAGGCCCAGGTCGGCGCGATGGTCACGCGGCTGCTGCGGCTCGACGCACCGCCGAAGCCGGCCGACGCCGCCGACGCCCTCGCCCTCGCCATCTGTCACATCTGGCGCGCGCCCGCGGTCAACCGCCTCCAGCAGGCGCAGGCCGCCGCCCGCCGCACCTCCGCTCCCGTTCGTACGCTGAAGGGCACCCGATGATCGCCTTCGTCTCCGGCCCGGTCGCGGCCCTGGCACCCGACACCGCCGTCGTCGAGGTCGGCGGCATCGGCATGGCCGTCCAGTGCACCCCGACCACGCTCTCCGCCCTGCGCATCGGGCAGCAGGCCAAGCTCGCCACGTCCCTCGTCGTCCGCGAGGACTCGCTGACGCTGTACGGCTTCGCGGACGACGACGAGCGGCAGACCTTCGAGCTGTTGCAGACCGCCAGCGGCGTCGGCCCCCGGCTCGCCCAGGCCATGCTCGCCGTGCACTCCCCGGACGCGCTGCGGCTGGCCGTCGCCACCGGTGACGAGAAGGCCCTCACGGCCGTCCCCGGCATCGGGAAGAAGGGGGCCCAGAAGCTGCTGCTGGAGCTCAAGGACCGGCTCGGCGAGCCGGTGGGCACCGGCCGTGCGGGCGTCGGCGGCGCCGCCACCGCCGGCTGGCGCGACCAGCTCCAGGCCGCCCTGATCGGGCTCGGCTACGCCACCCGCGAGGCGGACGAGGCGGTCGCCGCGGTCGCCCCGCAGGCCGAGGCGGCCCTCGCCGAGGGCGCCGCACCCCAGGTGCCGCAGCTGCTCAAGGCCGCTCTCCAGACCCTCAACCGCGCCCGATGACCGGCGCCCTCCGGGCGCACCCCACCCGACCGCACGACCGTGAAGGCGGCCCGGCCGCCCCGACCCCGCGAGGCATTCCGCAGTGAACTGGGACGACACCGCACCGCCCACCGAGGACGCCGCCCCCGGCGGTCCCGACCGGCTGGTCGGCGCCGACGCGGACGGCGAGGACACCGCCGTCGAGGCCGCCCTGCGGCCCAAGGACCTCGCCGAGTTCGTCGGGCAGGAGCGGGTGCGCGAGCAGCTCGACCTGGTGTTGCGCGCCGCCCGCGCCCGCGGCGCCACCGCCGACCACGTCCTGTTGTCCGGGGCGCCCGGCCTCGGTAAGACGACCCTCTCGATGATCATCGCCGCCGAGATGGGCGCCCCGATCCGGATCACCTCCGGCCCCGCCATCCAGCACGCCGGCGATCTCGCCGCGATCCTCTCCTCCCTCCAGGAGGGCGAGGTCCTCTTCCTCGACGAGATCCACCGGATGTCCCGGCCCGCCGAGGAGATGCTCTACATGGCGATGGAGGACTTCCGGGTCGACGTCATCGTCGGCAAGGGCCCGGGCGCCACCGCCATTCCCCTGGAGCTGCCGCCGTTCACCCTGGTCGGCGCCACGACCCGGGCCGGTCTGCTGCCGCCCCCGCTGCGCGACCGCTTCGGCTTCACCGCCCACATGGAGTTCTACGCGCCCGCCGAACTCCAGCGGGTCATCCACCGCTCGGCCGGGCTGCTCGACGTCGCCATAGAGGAGGAGGGCGCCGCCGAGATCGCCGGGCGCTCCCGCGGCACGCCCCGTATCGCCAACCGCCTGCTGCGCCGCGTGCGGGACTACGCCCAGGTCAAGGCCGACGGCCTGATCACCCGCGAGATCGCCTCCCAGGCCCTGGGGGTCTACGAGGTCGACGCCCGTGGCCTGGACCGCCTCGACCGCGCGGTGCTCACGGCCCTGCTGAAGCTGTTCGGCGGCGGCCCGGTCGGCCTGTCCACCCTCGCGGTCGCCGTGGGGGAGGAGCGGGAGACGGTCGAGGAGGTCGCCGAGCCGTTCCTGGTACGGGAAGGTCTGCTGGCCAGGACTCCCCGCGGACGGATCGCCACTCCGGCCGCCTGGAGCCATATGGACCTGGTCCCGCCCCAGCACCAATCGGGCGGAAGCGGACAGCAGGGCTTGTTCGGACCGTGACGGCGCGGAGACTCGCCCGGTCAGGAACTGCGGTGCGATGCTGGGCGTTGTTCCACTGGTGGGGACTCGCTTAGACTCCGCCGATGCCGTCCGTAGGGGCCGGCATACCCACCCCCGCTATAAGAGACCGCGCAGCTGCGGTCGTGCGAAGGATTTCCGTCCCGTGCCCAATATCGTGACTCTCCTCCCCTTCATCGTTCTCATCGGGGCCATGTTCCTGATGACGCGGTCCGCCAAGAAGAAGCAGCAGGCGGCCCAGCACATGCGCGATGAGATGCAGGCCGGCACCGGCGTCCGGACGATCGGCGGCATGTACGCCACCGTCAAGGAAGTCCACGAGGACACCGTCCTCCTGGAGGTCGCCCCCGGCGTGCACGCCATCTATGCCAAGAACGCCATCGGCGCGGTGCTCGCGGACGAGGAGTACAACCGCATCCTGGACGGTGCCGAACCGCTCCACGGCGACGAGCCGGTCGTCCCCGACGACGCCTCCTCGCTGACCGGCGACACCGCCGGCGAAGCCACCGAAAAGGGTGACAAGGCCGACAAGATCGACCTCGGCAAGACCGAGGCCCCGGCCGACTCCGAGCCCGCAGCCGACGAGGCGAAGGCCGACGCGGCAGACAAGGACGCCGAGGACGGCGCCAAGGCCGTCGCGGACGTCGCCAAGGAGGACAAGAAGGCCGGCGACGACGCGAAGTAGTCCAACCACGGAACCGCGGAGCACGCGTCGTGTCGTGCACCGCGGTTCCGGGACGGTCTAGGCTCCGGCGGGGGGTCGTCCCCACAACATTCGTGGCCGCCCGGCCGACACCCCGGGCCGAGGCGGTTGGACAGGGAGAAACGAGAAGGTGGCAGCACCGAAGAAGGGCCGCAGGGCGCCCGCGAGCCAGGGGCACCCGGGCCGCACCCTGCTCCTGGTCCTCATCGTGATGGCGGGGCTGATCGGAGGCATGTTCTACTCCGGCACGAAGGCACCCCGCCTGGGCATCGACCTGGCGGGCGGTACGAGCTTCACGCTCCAGGCCGAGAACATGCCGGGCAAGCCCAACGCGATCAACGAGACCAACATGAAGACCGCCGCGGACATCATGGACCGGCGGGTCAACGGTCTGGGCGTCTCCGAGACCGAGGTCCAGACGCAGGGCACGAACCACATCATCGTGAACATCCCGCGGGGGACGAACGCGAAGCAGGCGCGCCAGCAGGTCGGCACCACCGCCCAGCTGGGATTCCGCCCGGTGCTGACCACGACCCTCGGCACCAAGACCCCCGAGCCCAAGCCCAGCCCCTCGAAGGGCACGAACGGCAAGGGCGGCGACAAGGCGAAGGGCACCCAGCAGAACGCCTCGTCCTCGCCGACCCCCAGTGCGAAGCCCACGACGCAGGGGCGCGCGGTCACGGACTCCCTGAAGAAGGCGCCGTCCGCGAAGCCCAGCCCGTCCGGCTCGACCAAGCCCTCCACGCCGCCGACGCCCGGTGGCTCGGAGATCCCACCGGCCCTCCAGAAGCAGCTGGACGCCCTGGACTGCTCCACCAAGCAGAACCGCGCCGCGGCCGGTGAGAAGGCCGCCGGCGCCAAGCCGACCGACCCCGTGGTGGCCTGCAAGGACGACGGCACACAGAAGTACGTGCTGGGCCCGCTCGCCGTCGAGGGCACCGACGTCAAGGGCGCCAAGGCCGTCTTCGACAGCCAGCAGGGCCAGGGCTGGATCGTCCAGATGGACTTCACCTCCGACGGTGGCAAGAAGTTCGCGGACATCACCGGCAAGCTCGCCACCAAGACCCCGCCGCAGGACCAGTTCGCGATCGTCCTGGACGGCGCGGTGGTCTCCGACCCGCGGGTCCACGAGCGCCTGAACGGCGGCAACGCCACCATCTCCGGCGGTTTCACCCAGCAGTCCGCCCAGGACCTGTCGAACATGCTGTCCTACGGCGCCCTGCCGCTCTCCTTCAAGATCGTCGACGAGACCACGGTCACCGCGGCGCTCGGTGGCGAGCAGCTGCACGCCGGTCTGATCGCCGGCGCCATCGGCCTCGCGCTGGTCGTGATCTACCTCGTCGCCTACTACCGGGGGCTGGCGCTGGTCGCGCTGGCGAGCCTCTGCGTCTCGGCGATCCTGACGTACGCGATCATGACGCTGCTGGGCCCGGCCATCCAGTTCGCACTGAACCTCCCGGCGGTCTGTGGCGCCATCGTCGCCATCGGTATCACCGCCGACTCGTTCATCGTCTACTTCGAACGCATCCGGGACGAGATCCGCGAGGGACGCACCCTGCGCCCGGCCGTCGAGCGCGGCTGGCCGCGGGCCCGCCGGACGATCCTGGTCTCCGACTTCGTGTCGTTCCTGGCCGCGGCGGTGCTGTTCATCGTCACCGTCGGCAAGGTGCAGGGCTTCGCGTTCACGCTCGGCCTGACCACCGTCCTCGACGTCGTCGTGGTCTTCCTCTTCACCAAGCCCCTGATGACGCTGCTGGCCCGGCGGAAGTTCTTCGCCGACGGACACCCCTGGTCCGGCCTCGACCCCAAGCGCCTGGGCGCCAAGCCGCCGCTGCGCCGTCGTCGCACGGCCCCCACCCAGACGAAGGAGGCGTGAGATGTCCAAGCTCGGAAGCATCGGCGCCCGGCTCTACCGCGGTGAGGTCGGCTACGACTTCATCGGCAAGCGGAAGATCTGGTACGGCATCTCGATCCTCATCACCATCACGGCCATCGTCGGCCTGGCGGTGCGCGGCCTGAACATGGGCATCGAGTTCTCCGGCGGCGCGGTCTTCACCACCCCGAAGACCTCGGTGACCACCGCGGAGGCACAGCACCATGCCGAGTCCGCGTCCGGCGGCCACCAGGCGGTCGTCCAGCAGCTCGGCGACGGCGCGCTGCGCATCCAGATCGGCGGTCTGGACACCAAGCAGGCGCTGCCGGTCCAGGAGGAGCTCGCCAAGGACCTGAAGGTCCCGGCCAAGGACGTCAACACCCAGCTGGTCGGCCCGAGTTGGGGTGAGGAGATCGCCAACAAGGCCTGGCTGGGCCTGGGGATCTTCATGGTCCTCGTGGTGCTCTACCTGGCCATCGCCTTCGAGTGGCGGATGGCGCTCGCCGCCCTGATCGCGCTGATCCACGACCTCACCATCACCGTCGGCGTCTACGCCCTGGTGGGCTTCGAGGTCACCCCCGGCACGGTCATCGGTCTGCTGACGATCCTCGGCTACTCGCTGTACGACACCGTCGTCGTCTTCGACAGCCTCAAGGAAGCCTCCAAGGACATCACCAAGCAGACCCGCTTCACCTACAGCGAGATCGCCAACCGCTCGATCAACGGCACCCTGGTCCGGTCGATCAACACCACCGTCGTGGCGCTGCTCCCGGTCGCCGGTCTGCTCTTCGTCGGCGGCGGTCTGCTGGGCGCGGGCATGCTCAACGACATCTCGCTGGCCCTGTTCGTCGGTCTCGCCGCCGGTGCGTACTCGTCGATCTTCATCGCCACCCCGCTGGTCGCCGACTTCAAGAACAGCGAGCCGGAGATGAAGGCGCTGGCCAAGCGGGTCAAGGCGAAGCGCGCCGCGGCCGCGGCCAAGGCCGCGAGCCAGGAGGGCGCCGAGGACGGGCCCGCGGACCCGGAGGACGCCGAGGACGGCGCCGCGGTCGTCGGCCCGCGCCACCAGCCCGCCGCCCGCAACCGCGGACGCGGCCGCCCGTCGGGCAAGCGCCGATGAGCGCCCCCGCAGCCCTGCGCGAGCTGCTGCTCAGCCGGATCACCGACGTGCCGGACTACCCGCAGCCCGGGGTGATGTTCAAGGACATCACCCCGCTGCTGGCCGACCCGGCCGCCTTCGGCGCGCTCACCGACGCCCTCGCCGAGCTGTGCGCGCGCCACCGCGCGGACAAGGTCGTCGGCCTGGAGGCGCGCGGCTTCATACTCGCCGCCCCCGTCGCGGTGCGCGCCGGCCTCGGCTTCGTGCCGGTGCGCAAGGCCGGCAAGCTGCCCGGCGCCACGCTCGGCCAGTCCTACGAGCTGGAGTACGGCACCGCCGAGATCGAGATGCACGCCGACGCGTTGCGCCCGGGCGAGCGGGTGCTGGTGATCGACGACGTCCTGGCCACCGGTGGCACGGCCGATGCCTCGATGCAGCTCATCCGTCGCGCGGGCGCCGAGGTCGCGGGCCTGGCGGTGCTGCTGGAGCTGGGCTTCCTGGCGGGCCGCGAGCGGCTGGAGCCAGGTCTGAAGGGCGCCCCCCTGGAGGCGCTGATCACGGTCTGACCGGCCCGTACGCACCCTCTGAGCAGCAGGGGCATCCGGAAGAATTCGGATGCCCCTGCTGCTGTGTCATGTACGGACCCATAGCCGAGCGGGAGCCGCGGCCCGGAGGTCGATACCATGGCACCCCGACCCGTTCGAGGTCCTGGGGTCCGGAACCGCTTGAGGAGTGCTCTTGCCAGACGAGGCCCAGCCGCTCTCCCCCGGACTGCGTCCGACGGGATCCGAAGCCGCGCGCCCGAACGAGTCGAAGCCCGCGCCGGCGGCTTCCTCGGACGCGCCCCAGCCCGAGCGGCACGGTGCGCCCGACGGGACCGCCGCACCCCGGCCGGCCGGCCGGCCCACCGCCGCGCCCCCGGCCCCCGGTGACCGGTCCCACCAGGCGCCCAAGCCCGGGCCCGCCGCCTCGCCCCGGTCCACGGCCGCGCCGACCCGCGCGCCCAAGCCGCCCGTCAAGGCCGACCAGCCCGCCGCGTCCAAGCCGCTGCCGCCCACCCCCGTCGGCCGCTCCGGCTCGCCCAACCGCGTCCGGGCCCGCCTCGCCCGGCTCGGCGTCCAGCGCTCCAGCCCGTACAACCCGGTCCTGGAGCCGCTGCTGAGGGCCGTCCGCGGCAACGACCCCAAGATCGAGACCGCGACGCTGCGCCAGGTCGAGCGGGCCTACCAGGTCGCCGAGCGCTGGCACCGCGGCCAGAAGCGCAAGAGCGGCGACCCGTACATCACCCATCCGCTCGCGGTCACCACCATCCTCGCCGAGCTGGGCATGGACCCGGCGACGCTGATGGCCGGGCTGCTGCACGACACCGTCGAGGACACCGAGTACGGCCTGGACACCCTGCGCCGCGACTTCGGCGACCAGGTCGCGCTGCTCGTCGACGGCGTCACCAAGCTGGACAAGGTCAAGTTCGGCGAGGCCGCGCAGGCCGAGACGGTCCGCAAGATGGTCGTCGCGATGGCCAAGGACCCGCGTGTGCTGGTCATCAAGCTCGCCGACCGGCTGCACAACATGCGCACCATGCGCTACCTCAAGCGGGAGAAGCAGGAGAAGAAGGCCCGCGAGACGCTGGAGATCTACGCCCCGCTCGCCCACCGGCTGGGCATGAACACCATCAAGTGGGAGCTGGAGGACCTCGCCTTCGCGATCCTCTACCCCAAGATGTACGACGAGATCGTGCGGCTGGTCGCCGAGCGGGCGCCCAAGCGGGACGAGTACCTGGCGATAGTGACCGACGAGGTCCAGGCCGACCTGCGCGCGGCCCGCATCAAGGCCACCGTCACCGGCCGCCCGAAGCACTACTACAGCGTCTACCAGAAGATGATCGTGCGCGGCCGCGACTTCGCCGAGATCTACGACCTGGTGGGCATCCGCGTCCTCGTCGACACGGTCCGCGACTGCTACGCCGCCCTCGGCACGATCCACGCGCGATGGAACCCGGTCCCCGGCCGGTTCAAGGACTACATCGCGATGCCGAAGTTCAACATGTACCAGTCGCTGCACACGACGGTCATCGGCCCCAACGGCAAGCCGGTCGAACTCCAGATCCGTACCTTCGACATGCACCGCCGGGCGGAGTACGGCATCGCCGCCCACTGGAAGTACAAGCAGGAAGCGGTCGCCGGCGCGTCCAAGATCCGCACCGATGTGCCCAAGAACGCCGGCAAGGGCCAGGACACGGTCAACGACATGGCCTGGCTGCGGCAGTTGCTCGACTGGCAGAAGGAGACTGAGGACCCGGGCGAGTTCCTGGAGTCGCTGCGCTTCGACCTGTCCCGCAACGAGGTCTTCGTCTTCACGCCGAAGGGCGACGTGATAGCGCTGCCGGCCGGTGCCACGCCCGTCGACTTCGCGTACGCGGTGCACACCGAGGTCGGCCACCGCACCATAGGCGCCCGGGTCAACGGACGGCTCGTCCCGCTCGAATCGACCCTGGACAACGGCGACTTGGTGGAGGTCTTCACCTCCAAGGCGCCGGGCGCCGGACCGTCCCGCGACTGGCTCGGCTTCGTCAAGTCCCCGCGCGCCCGCAACAAGATCCGCGGTTGGTTCTCCAAGGAGCGCCGCGACGAGGCGATCGAGCAGGGCAAGGACGCCATCGCACGCGCGATGCGCAAGCAGAACCTGCCGATCCAGCGGATCCTGACCGGCGACTCGCTGGTGACCCTGGCGCACGAGATGCGCTACCCGGACATCTCCTCGCTCTACGCCGCCATCGGGGAGGGCCATGTCGCGGCGCAGGGCGTGGTCCAGAAACTGGTGCAGGCGCTCGGCGGCCAGGACGAGGCCACCGAGGACATCGCCGAGTCCACTCCGATCCGGCCGCGCTCCAAGCGCCGCTCCAGCGCGGACCCCGGCGTGGTCGTCAAGGGCGTGGACGACGTCTGGGTCAAGCTCGCCCGCTGTTGCACGCCGGTGCCGGGCGACCCCATCATCGGCTTCGTCACCCGCGGCAGCGGCGTCTCGGTGCACCGTGCCGACTGCGTCAACGTCGACTCGTTGTCCCGGCAGCCGGAGCGGATCCTGGACGTGGAGTGGGCGCCCACCCAGTCCTCGGTCTTCCTGGTCGCCATCCAGGTCGAGGCGCTGGACCGCTCCCGGCTCCTCTCGGACGTCACACGGGTCCTCTCCGACCAGCACGTCAACATCCTCTCCGCGGCCGTCCAGACCTCCCGCGACCGCGTCGCCACCTCCCGCTTCACCTTCGAGATGGGCGACCCCAAGCACCTTGGGCACGTCCTGAAGGCGGTACGGGGCGTGGAGGGCGTGTACGACGTGTACCGGGTGACGTCGGCCCGCCGGCCGTAGGCAGGACGGACCGGACACACGGGGAGGGCCCCGGTACGCGCCGGCGGATTCTGGGGATCGTCGCAACACGTGGTCGGTTGATCAGGCCGCGAGCAGTTTATGCAGGCGCTCGGCTGGGGC
>NZ_JBEZIX010000070.1:0-43416 GCF_040651315.1 Streptomyces sp. NPDC048506 | reverse complement strand
GTCGTCTTCGCGATGTTCGCCGGCTTCCACTTCTGGTGGCCGAAGTTCACCGGCAAGATGCTGGACGAGCGCCTCGGCAAGATCACCTTCTGGACGCTGTTCATCGGCTTCCACGGCACGTTCCTCGTCCAGCACTGGCTGGGTGCCGAGGGCATGCCCCGCCGTTACGCGGACTACCTCGCCGCCGACGGCTTCACCGCGCTGAACACCATCTCGACCATCAGCTCGTTCGTGCTGGGCCTGTCGATCCTGCCGTTCTTCTACAACGTCTGGAAGACCGCCAAGTACGGCGAGAAGGTCACCGTCGACGACCCGTGGGGTTACGGCCGTTCGCTGGAGTGGGCCACGTCCTGCCCGCCGCCGCGGCACAACTTCCTCACCCTGCCGCGCATTCGCTCCGAATCCCCGGCGTTCGACCTGCACCACCCGGAGATCGCGGCACTCGACGCGCTGCACAACGGCCACGGTGCCGAGGCTGACAAGTCCCTCGCCGGCGGCAAGGAGGCGGGCAAGTGAAGATCCAGGGCAAGATGTTCATCTGGCTCTCCGTCTTCGTCCTGGCCATGGCGGTTGTCTATGGCCTCTGGTCGAAGGAGCCTGCGGGGACCACCGCGCTCTTCCTCGCCTTCGGTCTGTGCATCATGATCGGCTACTACCTGGCCTTCACGGCCCGGCGGGTCGACGCGGGCGCACAGGACAACGAGGACGCCGAGGTCTCGGACGACGCCGGTGAGCTGGGCTTCTTCAGCCCGCACAGCTGGCAGCCGCTGTCCCTGGCCGTCGGTGGTGCGCTCGCCTTCATGGGCGTCGTGTTCGGCTGGTGGCTGCTCTACTTCTCGCTGCCGGTGATCCTGGTCGGTCTCTTCGGCTGGGTCTTCGAGTACTACCGCGGTGAGAACCGCACGCAGTAAGCACACGGCAGGCGGGAACAGCACCGCCGACACGCCGTAGGGCGGGCCCGGACACCCCAAAAGGTGTCCGGGCCCGCTCCGTTTGGACCCAGGGACAGACCCGTTTGCAGTCCTCCAGCGCGCTAGGAAAGGTGATTCTTCGTACTTTTGGGGCATGAGTTACAGACCTCGAACCCGGACGGTGCTGAGCTGCGGCCTCCTGCTCGTGCCCCTCGCGGTGAGCACCGCCGCGTGCGGGGGCTCGGCGTCGGAATCGCTCTCCGCCAATCCCTACGACGCGGGCGACCAGATCACTGCCAACACCCCGGACGGACGGCAGAAAGCGGACCCTGACAAGCCGCTTGAGGTCTCCATCAAGGGCGACGCGGCACGCATCACGGACGTGACCGCCACCGATTCCACCGGCCGCTTCGTACGCGGCGAACTCAGCGCCGACGGCAGGCACTGGCGCACCACGGTGCCGCTGGCCGCCGGTACCCGCTACACGGTGCGGGTCAGCACCGAGGAGGAGGACGGCTCACCCGGCCGCAAGACGCTCGTGGTGCACACCACGGACGCGGACGGCCAGTTGACCGCCGCCTTCGGCCCGGAGAGCGGGGAGTACGGCGTCGGCCAGCCGATCACCGCGGAGCTGAGCAGGCCCATCAAGGACCCCAAGGCACGCGCCGTCGTCGAGAGCGCCCTGAAGGTCGACTCGATGCCGCGCGTCGAGGGCGCCTGGCACTGGGTGGACGACAAGAAGCTGCACTTCCGCCCCAAGGAGTACTGGCCCGCCCACGCCACCATCGCGGTGCACAGCAACCTCTCCGGCCTGAAGATCGCCAAGGATCTCTACGGGGGCGCCTCCGAGCCCGTCCGGCTCACCACCGGCGACCGCGTGGAGGCCCTCACCGACGCGGCGGCCCACCAGATGACGGTGAGGCGCAACGGCCGCGTGATCAACTCCATCCCGGTCACCACCGGCAAGCCCGGCTTCTCCACCCGCAACGGCGTCAAGGTCGTCCTCGGCAAGGAGAGCTTCGTCCGGATGCGCAGCACGACCGTCGGCATCGCCGCCGGGAGTTCGGAGGCCTACGACCTGCCGGTCTACTGGGCCACCCGGGTGACCTGGAGCGGCGAGTACGTCCACGCCGCGCCCTGGTCCGTCGGGTCGCAGGGCGCGGCGAACGTCAGCCACGGTTGCACCGGCATGTCCACCAGCAACGCCCAGTGGTTCTTCAACACCGTCCGGGTCGGCGACATCGTCAAGGTGGTCAACAGCAGCGGCGACACCATGACGCCGTTCGACAACGGCTTCGGCGACTGGAACATGCCCTGGAAGGAATGGCGCGCCGGCAGCGCCTTGCAGGGCCAGGCGTCCAGCACCACAGGGGCGGCCGAGCCCGTCCAGGAAACCGCCGACGGCGCCCGGCTGCGCCCGACGATCTGAGCGCCTCCCAGGGGCCGCGGAGGGCCGTCCTCAGCGCCCGTTCAGACCTGCACCAGGTGCTTGCGGCGCAGCAGGCCGGCCAGCGCATCGGCGAAGGCCACCGGGTCGATCGGATGGGTCACCGCGGCGTCCGCCCGGCTCCAGGTCGCCAGCCAGGCGTCCTGCGGGCGGCCGATCAGCAGCAGCACCGGCGGGCACTGGAAGATCTCGTCCTTGATCTGCCGGCAGACGCCCATCCCGCCCGCCGGCGCGGTCTCCCCGTCCAGCACACAGACGTCGATGCCGCCCTGCTCCAGGGCCTCCAGGACCGCCGGCGCGGTGGCGCACTCCAGGATCTCGATCTCCGGGGCATCGGCGGCGGGCCGCCGGCCGGCCGCCAGCCGGACCTGCTCGCGGGTGTTGGCGTTGTCGCTGTAGACCAGCACCGTGGCAGTCGCCTGCATCGTTCCTCCACGCTCTCGTAGCGGCACAGCATCGGGTGGTACGGATGCGCCGGATGCTACTCCCGCAACGGCCGCCCGCAGCAGGGGTCGAACCGGTCCAAGATCTGCCCGACGGCTCGTCAGGACCGGCCTCCGCGGCCCCGGCCGACGGCCCCGCCGGCCGCGCTTCCCTCCTTCGGGCGACGGTGAAAATGGGCCGTGCGAGCAGGGCATACGTCCTTGACACACCGAACGGCACCCCCCGGAGTGAGGGCGGGATAAGCGACCGACATAATGTCGGTCGTGGCGACAGCAACGACAGTAGAAACCGGGCACGCGCACCCGTCGGTCAATCGGCCGAACCTCACCAGCGTCGGAACCATCATCTGGCTGAGTTCCGAGCTGATGTTCTTCGCGGCCCTCTTCGCGATGTACTTCACCCTTCGATCGGTGACCGGCGAGGCGTATTGGAAGGAATCTGCCAGTGCGCTGAATCTTCCGTTCTCCGCGACCAACACCACGATCCTGGTGCTCAGCTCGCTGACCTGCCAGCTCGGCGTTTTCGCCGCCGAGCGGGGCGACGTCAAGAAGCTCCGCGCATGGTTCGTGGTCACCTTCATCATGGGTGCGATCTTCATCGGCGGTCAGGTCTTCGAGTACACCGAACTGGTCAAGCACGAGGGCCTCTCGCTCTCGTCCGGCCCGTACGGCTCGGTGTTCTACCTGACCACCGGCTTCCACGGACTGCATGTGACGGGCGGTCTGATCGCCTTCCTGCTGGTCCTGGGCAGGACGTACGCGGCCAAGAGGTTCACCCACACGCAGGCCACCGCGGCCATCGTCGTGTCCTACTACTGGCACTTCGTCGATGTCGTCTGGATCGGCCTCTTCGCCACGATCTACCTGATCCGGTAACCGGTACCGGGCCTGGTTGCCGGGCCCGCATTCCAGACAGACATAGCCAAAGCATCGACGCAGAAGATCCTGACACCGGGGTAATCCGTGAAAAAGCTCTCCGCACGACGGCGCCATCCGCTGGCGGCGCTCGTCGTCCTACTCTTCGCGCTGGCGGTCACCGGGGGGCTGTACGCCGCGTTCGCGCCGGCGGACAAGGCTCAGGCCGATGACACCGCCCAGTCCCTTGCCATCAAGGAGGGCAAGAAGCTCTACGCCGTGGGCTGTGCCAGCTGCCACGGCACCGGCGGTCAGGGCACCACCGACGGCCCGAGCCTGGTCGGCGTCGGCGCCGCCGCCGTCGACTTCCAGGTCGGCACCGGCCGCATGCCCGCCCAGCAGCCCGGCGCCCAGGTGCCGCGGAAGAAGCCGATCTACAACAACGCCCAGCGCGAGCAGCTGGCGGCCTACGTCGCGTCGCTGGGTGCCGGCCCGACCATCCCGGAGAAGTCCCAGTACAGCTCCGACGGTGCCGACATCGCCAAGGGCGGCGAGCTCTTCCGCACCAACTGCGCGCAGTGCCACAACTTCACCGGTAAGGGCGGTGCCCTCACCAACGGCAAGTACGCACCGACGCTTGAGGGCGTGGACCCGAAGCACATCTACGAGGCCATGGAGACCGGCCCGCAGAACATGCCCTCCTTCGGGGACGGCTCGCTGAGCAAGCAGAACAAGAAGGACATCATCGCGTACCTGGGCGCCGTCAACGGCGATGAATCCGAGAGCCCCGGCGGCCTCGACCTCGGCGGTCTCGGTCCGGTCAGTGAGGGTCTCTTCGGCTACATCTTCGGCCTGGGCGCGCTGATCGCGGTCGCCATCTGGGTCGCAGCCCGGACTACGAAGGCCAAGAAGTCATGAGCGAGACTGGACGACACGCAGACGTGCCAGAAGAAAACCTTCCCAGTGAGCGGGAGATGGCTCACGAAGGTGTGGTGACCAAGGCGGAACCGTTCGCCGACCCGGGGCTGCCCGCCCACGAGCACCGCGCCCAGGACATCGACGAGCGGGCCGCCCGGCACTCCGAGCGCACGGTCGCACTGCTCTTCATCGTGTCCATGATCGCGACGGTCGCCTTCATCGCCGCGTACGTGGCGATCCCGATCGACAAGATCGTCTACATCTGGCCGATCGGCCACATCAGCGCGCTGAACTTCGCGCTCGGCCTGACGCTCGGTGCGGCGCTGTTCTGCATCGGCGCCGGCGCGGTCCACTGGGCCCGCACGCTGATGTCGGACGTGGAGGTCGCCGACGACCGCCACCCGATCGAGGCCGCGCCCGAGGTCAAGGCCAAGGTCCTGGCGGACTTCAAGCTGGGTGCCGAGGAGTCGCAGTTCGGCCGCCGCAAGCTGATCCGCAACACGATGTTCGGTGCGCTGGCCCTGGTGCCGCTCTCCGGCGTCGTCCTGCTGCGCGACCTCGGTCCGCTGCCGGGGACGAAGCTGCGCACCACGGACTGGAAGAAGGGCGTCCGGCTCGTCAACCAGTCCACCAACCTCCCGCTGCGTCCCGAGGACATCGCGGTCGGCTCGCTGACCTTCGCCAAGCCCGAGGGCCTGGAGGACGACAGCGAGGAGTTCGCGGAGAAGATCGCCAAGGACGCCCTGATGCTCGTGCGGCTCAAGCCGCAGGACATCAAGGACAAGAAGGAGCTCGCCTGGTCCCACGAGGGCATCGTGGCGTACTCCAAGATCTGCACCCACGTGGGTTGCCCGATCAGCCTGTACGAGCAGCAGACGCACCACGTGCTCTGCCCCTGTCACCAGTCGACGTTCGACCTCTCTGACGGCGGACGGGTGATCTTCGGTCCTGCCGGACACGCCCTGCCGCAGCTGCACATCACGGTGAAGGACGGCTTCCTGGAGGCCGCCAGCGGTTTCGAGGAGCCCGTCGGCCCGAGCTTCTGGGAGCGCGGATGAGTAACGAGACAAGCGCGACCAACGCGCGCCGTGGCCAGGCGCCACGGGGCGAGCGGATCGCCGACTGGGCCGACGGCCGGCTGGGTATCTACAGCCTCGCCAAGGCCAACATGCGCAAGATCTTCCCGGACCACTGGTCCTTCATGCTGGGTGAGGTCGCGCTCTACAGCTTCATCATCATCATCCTGACCGGTGTCTACCTGACGCTGTTCTTCCACCCGAGCATGGCCGAGGTCACCTACCACGGTTCCTACGTGCCCATGCAGGGAATCCGGATGACCCAGGCCTTCGAGTCGACGCTGAACATCAGCTTCGACGTGCGCGGTGGTCTGCTCATCCGTCAGATCCACCACTGGGCCGCGCTGGTCTTCCTGGCCGCGATGATGGTCCACATGATGCGGGTGTTCTTCACCGGCGCCTTCCGCAAGCCGCGCGAGGTCAACTGGCTGTTCGGCTTCCTGCTGTTCGTGCTGGGCATGTTCACCGGCTTCACCGGCTACTCGCTCCCCGACGACCTGCTCTCCGGCACCGGCGTGCGGTTCATCGAGGGCGTCATCCTGGCGATGCCGCTGGTCGGCTCGTACCTCCAGATGTTCATCTTCGGCGGCGAGTTCCCCGGGCACGACATCATCCCGAGGTTCTTCACGGTGCACGTGCTGCTGCTGCCGGGCATCATGCTCGGCCTGCTGGTGGCGCACCTGATCCTGGTCTTCTACCACAAGCACACGCAGTTCCCGGGTGCCGGCAAGACCAACAACAACGTCGTGGGCATGCCGCTGCTGCCGGTCTACATGGCCAAGGCCGGAGGCTTCTTCTTCCTGGTCTTCGGTGTGATCGCGGTGATCGCCGCGGTCGCCAGCATCAACCCCGTGTGGGCCATAGGGCCGTACCGGCCGGACCAGGTCTCCACTGGTGCGCAGCCGGACTGGTACATGGGCTTCGCCGAGGGTCTGGTCCGCGTCATGCCGGGCTGGGAGTGGAACTTCTGGGGCCACACCCTCAACCTCGGTGTGCTGATCCCGATCCTGATCTTCCCGCTGGTCCTCGCCGTCATCGCGGTCTACCCGTTCGTCGAGTCCTGGGTCCGCGGCGACAAGCGCGAGCACCACATCCTGGACCGCCCGCGCAACGTCCCGACCCGCACCGGCTTCGGTGTGGCCTGGCTGGTCGCGTACTTCGTGATGCTGATCGGTGGCGGCAACGACCTGTGGGCGACCCACTTCCACCTGTCGATCAACTCGATCACCTGGTTCGTCCGGATCGCGTTCTTCGTCGGGCCGGTGCTGGCCTTCATCGCCACCAAGCGGATCTGCCTGGGTCTCCAGCGGCGCGACAAGGACAAGGTGCTGCACGGTCGCGAGTCCGGCATCATCAAGCGCCTGCCGCACGGTGAGTTCATCGAGGTCCACGAGCCGCTCGACCAGGAGCAGCTGCACTTCCTCACGCAGCACGAGCAGCCCAAGCCGCTTGAGCTGGGCCCGGAGGTCGACGAGAACGGCGTCAAGCGCAAGATCAAGCGCTCGCAGAAGCTGCGCGCCAAGCTCTCGAAGTCCTACTACGGCGAGGACAACGTCATCGCCAAGCCCACGGTCGAGGAGTACCAGGAGATCACCAGCGGCCACGGCCACCACTGATCCCCTCCGCGCCTCGTAGCGCACCGTAGGTAGTACGCCACCCAGAGGGCCCCATCCGATCACCGGACGGGGCCCTCCGGCATGCCGGGGGCTCGATAGGGTGACGACATAGGCAGGACACTCACCAGGAGCGTGGACCATGAACGTTGTGACCCCGGCAGGCGGCGACAGCGTGGCGGCCCACACCTGGCCGGGCATCCTGAACGCCCTCCTCGAAGGCCGTGACCTCGCCGCGGACGACACCGCCTGGGCGATGGACCGGATCATGCGGGGCGAGGCCAGCGACGCCCAGATCGCCGGGTTCGCGGTGGCGCTGCGGGCCAAGGGCGAGACCGTCGCCGAGATCTCCGGGCTCGTCCGGACCATGTACCAGCACGCCCGGCTGATCGAGGTGCCCGGCCCGAGCGTGGACATCGTCGGCACCGGCGGCGACGGCGCCAGGACCGTCAACATCTCCACGATGTCCTCGATCGTGGTGGCCGGCACCGGCGCCAAGGTCGTCAAGCACGGCAACCGCGCCGCGTCCTCGGCCAGCGGCGCCTCCGACGTCCTGGAGAAGCTCGGCGTCAACCTCGACCTCAGCCCGGAGCGGGTCGTCGAGGTGGCGCAGGAGGCGGGCATCACCTTCTGCTTCGCGGTGAAGTTCCACCCCTCGCTGCGGCACGTCGCCAACGCCCGGGGCCAGCTCGGCATCCGCACCACGTTCAACGTGCTGGGCCCGCTGACCAACCCCGCCCGGGTCCGCGCCCAGGCGACCGGTGTCGCGGACGCCCGGATGGCGCCGATCCTGGCCGGGGTGCTCGCCGAGCGCGGCTCGTCGGCGCTGGTCTTCCGCGGCGACGACGGGCTCGACGAGTTGACCACGACCGCCACCTCACGGGTGTGGGTCGTCCGGAACGGCACGGTGCGCGAGGAGGCCTTCGACCCGCGGGACGTCGGCATACCGCTGGTGCCCGTGGAGGCGCTGCGCGGCGCCGACGCCTCGTACAACGCCGATGTGGCCCGCCGGCTGCTGGACGGCGAGACCGGCCCGGTGCGCGACGCGGTGCTGCTGAACGCCGCGGCCGCGCTGGTCGCGCTGGAGATCGGCGACGCCCCGCTGCCCGAGCAGATCCGGGCCGGCATCGAGCGGGCCGCGGAGTCGATCGACTCCGGGGCGGCCAAGCGGGCGCTGGAGCGTTGGGTGGCCGCCAGCAACACCTGAGCGGCCGGTGACGCAGGGTGTGACACAGGGCTCAGTCCGTCATATGGACTGGGCCCTTGCGCGTAAATGGTCTTGTGGCATCATTCTGCGCAGGTCACGAGTGACAGCGACACAGGCCCCGGCCCGCTGTCCGGCAACCCTCCTTCCGTGGCGGGGTGCCCCGGGTGATGACCGGGCCGTAGGCAGCGAGGTCTACGGCAAGCGCGGATCCCTCGCCAGGGATCCTGGTCCCCGAGGGAGAACTTCCGTGAAACAGCGAATGCGTTAGGGCCCGACGGCCCCTATTTCCGCACCCCTTTCTCTCCACTTTCCTCTCCACGCTGTTTTCCCTTCACGCTGCGGCCGTGTCCGCGCCGGCCCCTCCGCTCCACGCCGTGCGCCCCCGCAGCGAATTCGCCTACCTCTCACGGGAGTTCGCCATGTCTGTGTCCGCCGTTGCCGCCGACAGCTCCGTTTGTGCCCCGCTGCCCGTTCTCGGCCGAGACGTCCTGGTACCGCTGGTGACCGGCGGCGAGGTCGACTACGCCGCGCTGGACTACGCCGCCAGCGCACCGGCGCTCCAGCGGGTCTGGGACGACGTGGCCGCCTACGCCCCGTACTACGGCAGCGTGCACCGCGGCGCCGGATACCTCTCGCAGCTCTCCACCGACCTCTTCGAGAACAGCCGCCGGACGATCGCCGAGTTCCTCGGCTGCCGCGCCGGGGACCAGGTCGTCTTCACGCGCTCCACCACCGACTCGCTCAACCTCCTCGCCGCCGTACTCCCGCAGGACACCCAGGTGTTCGTCTTCGAGACCGAGCACCACGCCTCGCTGCTGCCGTGGCGCAACGCGCGGGTCACCTACCTCGACGCGCCGCGCTCGCCGCGCGAGGCGGTCGCGACCCTGGAGCGGGCGCTGGCCGCGCGCGAGCCGCACGGCGAGGCGCTGGTGTGCGTGACCGGCGCCTCGAACGTCACCGGTGAGCTGTGGCCGGTACGGGAACTGGCCGAGGCGGCCCACGCCCACGGCGCCCGCATCGTCCTGGACGCGGCGCAGCTCGTCCCGCACCACCCCGTCGACCTCGCCGACCTGGACGTCGACTGGGTGGCCTTCTCCGGCCACAAGCTGTACGCGCCGTTCGGCGCGGGCGTGCTGGCCGGCCGCGCCGACTGGCTCCAGGGCGCGGAGCCGTACCTGGCGGGCGGCGGCGCCAGCCGTAAGGTCTCCCGGCGTACCGATGGCGGGGTGGACGTCGAGTGGCACACCACCGCCGCCCGGCACGAGGCCGGTTCGCCGAACGTCATCGGCGCCTACGCCATCGCCTCTGCCTGCCGGGCGCTGACCGAGGCAGGCTTCGACACCCTGGTCGCCCGTGAACAAGAGCTGATCACCACGCTCCGGGCGGGCCTGGCCGAGGTCCCCGAGGTACGGGTCCTCTCCCTCTTCGGTGACGACGCCCCGCGGGTCGGCGTCCTGTCCTTCGTCGTCGAGGGCTGGAACAGCTCGCACTTCGCGGCCGCGCTGTCGGCCGAGTACGGCATCGGCGTCCGCGACGGCCTGTTCTGTGCGCACCCGTTGGTCCGGACCCTCCTGGGCAGCGAGCCGCAGGACCCGGGGGAGTGCGGCGCCCCCGAGGCGGCACCGGGCGAACGCTCCCTGAACGCCATCCGGGTCAGCTTCGGCGCCGGCACCCCCGACGAGCACGTCGAGCGGTTCGTCCGGGCGGTCAAGGAACTGGTGACGGACGGCGCACGCTGGAACTACCGTACGGAGGACGGCCGTTGCGTGCCGGCGCGGAGCGCCGGGTAGTTCCCCACGTTTTTGGCTTTCCCGCCGTGTGTCGTCTCGCCGTTGCGCCTGCGGCGGGCGTTGCCGCTGCGCAGGCCCGTCCCCTCCCGTGAGTGGGAAGGGAGAAGGCCGGTGGGGGCGGACGCGAGTGGTCCCCTGCCGGTAGTGGACAGACGGCGCACGCCCCCACAAGTCCTTCCCCCCACTCACGGGAGGGGTCGCGCCGCAGGACGAAGTCCGGAGGAGCGGCACCGCACCCGACACACAACGCCCGCCGCAGGCGCAACGGCGAGAAACCACCACGACGCCGCAGACAAACACGTGGGGAGAACGCCGGCCGCCAGGCCACGGCGAGAAAGCCAACAACGTGGGGCGAGCGCCGGCCGCCAGGCCACGGTGGGGAAAAACAGACGCTACGCGTCCAGGCCGATCGCGAACGCTGCCTCGAGGTCGTGCTGTGAGTACGTGCGGAACGCGATGTGCGTCTCGGTCGAGGCGACGCCGGGGATCTTGCTGATCCGGCCGGGGATGACGTCCGCCAGTTCGTCGTGCTTGGCGACCCGCACCATCGCGATCAGGTCGTGCGCGCCGGTGACCGAGTAGACCTCGCTGACGCCTTCCAGCGCGGCGATCTTCTCGGCGATCTCGGGGATCTGGTCCACGTTGGTCTTGATGAGCACGATCGACGTGATCACGGCTGGCTCTCTCCCTCGGTCGCCCGGCTGTCCGCCCTGGTGGACCCCACACTATCCCCCCGGTATCGGGCCCATGCGTAGAGGAAGCCGAGGGTGAAGCCGACGACATGGGCGAGGTAGGCGACGCCGGGCCCGCTGGGGTCGTCCTGTGCTTCCCGCCACTGGAGGAAGAACCAGAACAGCAGCACGATCCAGGCGGGGAAGCGCAGCGGCAGGAAGAACAGGAACGGGAAGACGCTGGTGACCCGGGCCCGTGGGAAGAGGTAGAGGAAGGCCCCCAGGACCCCGGCGATCGATCCCGAGGCGCCGACCAGCGTCTGGCCCGAATCGAGGTGCGCGGCCGCGTAGCCGAGCAGCGCCAGGTAGCCGATGATGAGGTAAAAGGCGGCGAACGGCAGCCGGCCCATCCGTGCCTCGGTCATACCGCCGAAGACGTACAAGAACAGCATGTTGCCGAGCAGATGCAGCCAGCTGCCGTGCACGAACAGTGCGGTGAGCGGCGTGATCAGCGCCCGTGGTGAACCGCTCCACAGATGCAGCGGGATCACGCCCCACCGCTCGAAGTAGGCGGCCTGGGCCTCCAGCAGGGCGTCGCCGGTGCCGTACGACCGGTTCAGGCCAGAGGCGGGGCCGATCGCGAAGACCGCACAGCACAGGCCGATCAGCACAGGCGTCAGCCGCGAGAACACCGAGGTCAGGGGCCGGGTGGGGCGTGGCGGACGGGGCAGGAGGCCGGATGGACGGAGCGTACGGGAACGCGGAGTGCGGAAGCGGGGCGTGCGGGCGGAACGCGGTGAACGGGGTGGGGGAGCCGGCGCCGTCATGAAGTGATCATGGCGTAATGCGGGCAATCGGGACAGAGTGCCTCGCCGCATCCCGGCTCCTGGGCAGGGCCCGCACCCGCCCCCCATCAGGCCGTAGGGTTGCAGGCAGTACTTTGCGTACTTCCGCAGTCCGACGGCGCACCGCGTGAACGGCGCAGCAGCACGAGATCGACGAGACCGAAAGAGGACGACACGATGTCTGTTCCCCTGCCGACGGCCGAAGCCCGGTGGCGCTGCACGCTGTGCGGCAACCTCACCCGGTTCGACGTGACCCGCCAGGCCAAGGTCGTGGAGTACGTGCACCTGGACCTGGCCGGTGAGCCGAAGGTGGAGGAGCGCGAGGTCCTCAGCGAGAGCGTCGAGTCCGTGCGCTGCCGCTGGTGCAATGCGGTCGACCAGATCGAACTGGTGGACCGTCCGGGCGCGAGCGCCTGAGATCGGAGCGATACAGCCGTGGTGGACCGTCCAGAAGGGGAGCCGGGGGCCCAGCGTGACGACGCACCTGTGGGTGCGGCGGACGAGGTGCTCGACCGTCCGCTGCCCGAGGGCGTACGGCGCCGGGTCGTGGCGCTCACCGCGGAGGCGTTCGGTGCCCTGACGATCGCCGAACTCCCGGCCCCGCTGCGGCAGTACGCCCGGTTCACCCCGACTCGTCGGGCCAAGTTCGCCGGCAATGCGATGGCCGCCGCGCTGGAGGGTGACGCGGTCTTCCGGCAGCGGATCGCCGGCAAGTTGCGCGATGCCCAGCCGGAGCTCGCCGAGGCGTTGGAGCACGGCACCCCGCCGGCCGCCGCCGATCCGCTCGACGTCGCGGCGGCGGCCTATGTGCTGCGCCCGGACGGCTGGGTCAAGCTCGTTGCGGCGGCCGGTGAGGAGGCGCAGCGGGCGCGCGCCGAGCGGGCCGGCGAGGAGGCCGAGCGGGAGCTGGCCAGGCTCCGCGAGGAGCTGGCGCAGGCGCGCGACGAGGCGCGTGCGGAGGCCGAGCGGGTACGCGGGGATCTGGAAGCCGCCCGCAAGGAGAACGAGGCGCTGCGGCGCAAGCTGCGCAGTGCGCTGAGCGACGTCAAGCGCGGTGAGGCCGCGGTGCGCAAGGCCGAGGCGGCGCTGGTGGAGGTGCGGGACCGGGCGGCCACGGACCGGACCGCCGGGGACAGCGAGGTGCGCCGGCTCAAGACCCGGGTCGCCGAGGTCGAGACGGCGTTGGAGACCAGCCGGCGAGCCGCCCGTGAGGGCCGCAGCGTCGAGGACATGCGGCTGCGGCTGCTGCTGGACACCGTGCTGGACGCGGCCCAGGGGCTGCGGCGTGAGCTGGCGCTGCCGCCCGCCAACGTCCACCCGGCCGACACCGTCGAGGCGGTCGCGCCGGGCCGGATGACGCCCAAGGACATCGCCACGCGGGCCCTGTCCGACATGGACCCGGCGCTGCTCGACCAACTACTGGCCCTGCCCCAGGCGCATTTGGTGGTGGACGGCTACAACGTGACCAAAACCGGCTATCCGACCATGCCGCTCGACAAGCAGCGGCTGCGGCTGCTGGGCGGGCTGGCGGTGCTGGCCGCGCAGACCGGCGCGGAGATGACCTGTGTCTTCGACGGGGCGGAGCTGGCCGCGCCGGTGCTGCTCGCGCCACCGCGCGGAGTTCGGGTCCTTTTCAGCAAACCGGGCGTAACGGCCGATGAGTTGATTCGTCAGCTGGTAAGGGCCGAACCGCCCGGCCGGCCGGTCGTGGTGGTCTCCACGGACCGCGAGGTGGCCGACGGTGTGGCGAAGGCCGGGGCGCGGCCGGTCGCATCGGCCCTGCTGCTCAAGCGACTTGCCCGTACCTGATACCCCCCGCGCCGATTTCGGCCGATTCACCGGACCGTTCGCCGGTCCGCGGAAAAGCACTTGCCATCCGGGCCCCATCCGTATCTGAGTGTCGATCGGCGCTCACTACCTGTGTGATGTTGGTAAAGGATGGGACTGGTGGCGCAGTTTTTTCCCGTGAGGATTTGAAGCGATCACAGCTCGGTTACTAAGGTCGGGCCCGAACCTTCATACAAGCGATCATCCAACCGGGATGACGGTGAAGGTCCCGCCGAGTCCGCAGCGTTGACGCGGAGCCGGGGTCTCGACCCCCCACTTCCCGGTAGGCGGCTGGAGGAAGAAGGAGCTCGCCCCCGTGGCGTCCCACCGTCGACCCAAGCAGCCGAGCCGTACTCGCGTGACCGTGCTCACCGCCACCGCCGCGGCGGCCGTCGCCCTCTCGTCCCAGGTCGCCCAGGCCGACCCGCACCAGTCGACGAAGGACGTCAAGTCCGAGGTCGACAAGCTCTACGAGCAGGCGGAGCAGGCGACCGAGAAGTACGACGGCGTCAAGGAGCAGCAGGACAAGCTCCAGAAGGAGGTCGACGACCTCCAGGACAAGGTCGCCCGCGGTCAGGGTGAGCTCAACCAGCTCCGCAAGGGCCTCGGCGCGGTCGCCTCCGGCCAGTACCGCAGTGGTTCCATCGACCCCTCGGTCCAGCTGTTCCTCTCCGGCGACCCGGACACCTACCTCGAAAAGGCCGCCACGCTCGACCAGTTGAGCGGCAAGCAGGCCGAGCAGCTCAAGACCATCGCGGACAAGCAGCGCCGGCTCGCCCAGGAGCGCGCGGAGGCCGCGAGCAAGATCCAGGACCTCTCCGACACCCGCAAGGCGCTCGGCGAGAAGAAGGACGAGATCAAGGCCAAGCTGGCCAAGGCGCAGCAGCTGCTCAACACCATGACGGCCAAGGAGCGGGCCGCCATGCAGGCCAAGGAGGACCGCGCCAACCGCAGCAACGAGCGGGCCAACCTCGGCGACGACGTGCCCGCTTCGCAGCGCGGTGCGGCCGCCCTGGCCGCCGCCCAGTCCAAGATAGGTTCGCCCTACGTCTGGGGCGCGACCGGCCCGTCGTCCTTCGACTGCTCGGGTCTGACCTCCTGGGCCTACGCGCAGGCCGGCCAGTCGCTGCCGCGCACCTCGCAGCAGCAGGCCAACGCCGGTACCCGGATCAGCATGGACCAGCTCAAGCCCGGCGATCTGGTGCTGTTCTACGACGATCTGCACCACATCGGTCTCTACGCGGGCAACGGCACGGTGCTGCACGCCCCGAAGCCGGGCGCCGTGGTGCGCTACGAGTCCATCAACAACATGCCGTTCGCGTTCGGCGTGCGGGTCTGAGGTCCACCGCGCGCGGCCCACGACGGGCCGACGTGCCGGGGCGAACGGGCCGGAGCGCGGTCTGAAAAGCCTCACAAACCTCTCAACCTGCCGCCCGAACGGGCGATTTGCGGCCCCCGCCGCTGACCTGCCGCCCCGCCGGTGACCTGCACAGTCACCGGCGGGGCGGCTCTTTGCGTACGGAATGGGGTCTTTGGTCGGTGTGGACCCGCGCCGTTACTGTCGGCGCTCGCAGCATCCGGTTCACCGCGCGCCCTCCCGGGCGGCAGGGGCTGCCCCCACGCACTCGGCTGCGCTTGAGCAGGGGGACCCCATCGGAAGGAGTGGGCTCTCGTGGCGTCCCACCGCCGTACCTCGCAGCACGGCCAGGCCACCCTCGCCGGGATCACCGTCCTGTCGGTGTCGGCCGCCCTGGCAACCGCGGCCGCCGCACTGACGGCACCGCCCGCCTCGGCCGCTCCCGAGGACCACCCGGCCACCGGTCGGGAGGCGGCCGCCGCCCGGCTCGACACGCTCTACGAGCAGGCGGAGCGGGCCACCGAGAAGTACAACGGCGCCGATGCCCGCGCCAAGGAGCTGCGCGACGAGGTGGCGGTCCTCCAGGACTGCACCGCCCGCGCCCAGGAGCGGGTCAACCGGCTGCGCGGCCGGCTCGGCGCGCTGGCCGCCGCCCAGTACCGGTCCGGCGGCATCGACCCCGCCCTCCGGCTGGTGCTCTCCGAGAGTCCCGACAGCTACCTGGAGAAGGCCTCTGTCCTCGACCGGCTCAGCAGCACCCAGGCCGGCCGGCTGCGCGAACTGCGGGCGGCGCAGCGCTCCCTGGAACAGCAGCGCCGGGAGACCACGGCGAGGCTCGCCGAGCTGGAGACCAGCCGCCGGCAGGTCGCCCGTCACAAGAACGAAGTCCAGCGCAAGCTGGCCACCGCCCGCCGGCTGCTGAACGCGCTCCCCAGGGACGCCAGGGCGGCCTACGACCGGGCCTCCCGCGGCGACGGACGGGACGAGGTGATGCCCGACCTCGCCGGCGCCGTGGCGGCCACCGGCCGGGCCGCCGCGGCCGTCGCCGCGGTGCGCTCCGCGGTGGGCTCCCCGTACGCCTGGGGAAGCAGCGGCCCCGGCGCGTTCGACTGCTCCGGACTCACCCAATGGGCCTACGGCCTGGCCGGCGTCTCCCTGCCGCGGACCTCGCAGGCCCAGAGCGGCGCCGGCCGGCAGGTTCCGCTCAGCCAGGTGCAACCCGGTGACCTGGTCGTCTACCGCTCGGACGCCAGCCATGTCGGGATGTACGTGGGGAACGGCCAGGTCGTGCACGCGCCGTATCCCGGTGCGCGGGTGCGCTACGACCCGGTCGGGATGATGCCGATCACGAGGGTCACCCGGCCCTGAGACGGCCGCCCAGCGTTTTTGCCCGGGCCGGGCCCGTCTTACGATCGGCCGCATGTCAGACCAGCGGGCGAGACCGCGGCCGTATCGGGCCGGGGCGGCGGGCTGCGCCGCCCTGAGCGCGTTCGCGCTGCTCGTCCCGCTGGTCGGTTGTGCGCCCCGCACCTCCCCGTCGGCCCGCTTCCCCGACGTCCAGCGGATGCTCGACGCCCGGGCCCGGGCCGTCCGGGCCCGGGACGAGGCGGGCTTCCTCGCCGCCGTCGACCCCCGGGCGAGCGGCTACCTGGCCCGGCAGCGTTCGACGTTCGCCAACCTGGCCGACGTCCCGCTGGCCGACTGGCGCTACGACCTCGACTCGACCGGCGCCTTCCCGCTCCCGGACAGCGGCACCGGCGAACGGCTGGCCGCCAAGGTCCGGCTGCGCTACCGCCTCAAGGGCTACGACACCGCACCGGTCAAGGCCGTCCAGTACCTCACGCTGGTCGAGCGGGACGGCCGCTGGCTGATCTCCTCGGACAGCGACGGCGCCCCGGCCGGCCGGTCGGGCACCCGCCAGCTGTGGGACCAGGGCCCGGTGCGGCTGGTCCAGGGCCGGCACAGCCTGGTCCTCGGCAGCCCCGCGCACCTGGCCCGGCTCAAGGACCTGGCGCGCCGGGCCGACCAGGCGGTGCCGGCGGTCTCCGCGGTCTGGAAGGACGCCTGGGCGCGCAAGGTCGTGGTGGAGGCGCCGGACAGCGTCGAGCGGATGGCGCAGCTGATGGGCACCGACGATCCGTCCGCCTACACGGGCATTGCGGCGGTCACCACCGGCGAGGCGGGCGCCACCACCACCGCGCCCGCGGACCGCGTGATCATCAACCCGGACGCCTACGAGGAACTCAACGACCTCGGCCGCAAGGTGGTCCTCACGCACGAGACCACCCACGTCGCCACCCGTACGGCCACCACCCTGGCCACCCCCCTCTGGCTCTCCGAGGGCTTCGCCGACTGGGTCGCCTACCGCGGCACCCACCGCAAGGCCGCCACCGCCGCGCCCGAACTGACCCGCGCCGTGCACTCCGGCAAGATGCCCACCCGGCTGCCCACGGACGCGGACTTCGGCTTCCGGGCCGGCGCCGACCGGCTGGCGACCGCGTACGAGGGCGCCTGGCTGGCCTGCCGCATGATCGCCGAGCGGTGGGGCGAGGCAAAGCTGATCGCGTTCTACCGGGCGGCGGGCCGGAGCCCGCAGCGCGCGTCGGCGACGGGCGGGGCGAGCGCCCCGATGGAGGCGGTCACGACGCTGCCCACGCGCGCCCGCCCGGCGTCGCCGGCCGCCCGCTCCCGGCACCTCCCCCCGGCCCGCGCCGACCGGACGGACCGTGCGATGCGGTCCCAACTGGGCATCGGCCTCGCGGAGTTCACACGGAAGTGGCGGGCGTATGTGCGGCAGCTTCTGGGCCGGCGCCGCTGAGCGGCGGCCGGGACCGCACCACGTCCGCCCGCTCCGTCGGACCGCCGCGCGTCGAGACCCACAGCCGGCGGCAGGCGACCAGTGACGCGGCGACCAGCAGCCCGTTGCGCAGCGCCAACGGGACGACGCCCCGCAGGTCACCGGCCACGACATGGGCGAACCCGACCGGGAACTCCAGCAGGGTGAGCCCGGTGGCGAGCAGGACCAGCAGCGCCGGCAGGCCCTGCCGGCTGCCGCGCGTGGTCATGCACACCGCGGCCAGCCCCACCAGCCACAGCATGTACTGCGGGCTGATCACCCGGCTCGTGGTCGTCAGCAGCAGGGTGGCGGTGAAGGCCGCATCGCACAGCGTGCTGCGGGTGAGCTCCCGCACCCGCGTCCGCCACAGCACCAGCCAGCCCAGCGCGGCCCCGCTCAGCACCAGGGCCAGGGTGCTGACCAGCGGCACCCCGGGGCCGAGGAACTCCACCGAGCCGTAGTTCAGCAGCACCTCGCCGTCCCACCCGTAGTGGCGGGCGAGCTGGAAGACCAGACCGCCCAGCGACTCGATCTCCGTACCGCGGTCGCGCTGGAAGGTGAGGAAGGCCAGCGCGCCCGGTGCGGCGGCCACACAGCACAGGGTCAGCCCGGCCGCGGTGCCGGCCGCGCTGCGCCACAGGGCGCGCGCCCGGCGGCCGTGCAGCGCCGCCCCGGTCAGCAGCAGGGCCGGCCAGACCTTCAGCAGCGCCCCGAACGCGATCAGCGCGCCCGCCACCCGCGGCCGGCGGGTCGCCGCGTACAGCGCCGCGACGGCCACCGCGACCACCATCAGGTCGTAGCGGGCGTACGCGGTCGGTCCCAGCAGCGCCACACCCACGACCCACACCCAGGCTCCGGCCTGCCGGTGGCCGGTCCGGTGCCCCGCCCGCACGGAGCCCGGGGCACCCCCACCCGCCCGCAGGAGGAGCGCGAGCACCAGCGCGTCCGCGACGGCCACCAGCACGTAGAACGCCGGGGCGTAGCCGAGGAACGGCAACAGGGCGGGGGAGAGCACGGCCAGCGCGGCGGCCGGCGGGTACTGCCAGGTGACGTCGTCCAGTGGGTAGGTGCCGCTCCTCAGGACCTCGAACCAGCCCTGGTAAATCACCGAGACATCGGTGGTGACATCCGGCCCCGGCAGCACCACCACCCTCAGTACGCACAGCAGAACCACGGCGCGGGTGACGACCCACCCCGCGACCACGGGCCACTGCCCGCGCGCTCCGCCGACGCCGTTGCTCGCCATCACGTCGCTGTCCCTTCCCGCTGCCCGGTACTGTCGGGCCCGTACCGCCGAGACCGACCGCTCGGACCGACCGTCGAGAGACCATCGTGCACAAGACCCTGATCGTCACGAACGACTTCCCGCCCCGGCCCGGCGGAATCCAGGCCTTCCTGCACAGCATGGCGCTGCGCTTGGACCCCTCCCAGGTCGTCGTCTACGCCTCCACCTGGAAGCGCAGCGCGGAGGGCCTCGCGGCCACCGCCGCGTTCGACGCCGATCAGCCGTTCCCGGTGATCAGGGACCGTACGACGATGCTGCTGCCCACCCCGAGGGTGACCCGGCGGGCCGTCGCGCTGCTGCGCGAACACGGCTGCTCCTCGGTGTGGTTCGGCGCCGCCGCACCGCTCGGGCTGATGGCACCGGCGCTCCGCTCGGCCGGCGCCCGCCGCATCGTGGCGACCACGCACGGCCACGAGGCGGGCTGGGCGCAGCTGCCGGCCGCCCGCCAGCTGCTGCGCCGGATCGGCGAGGGCACCGACACCCTCACCTATCTCGGCGAGTACACCCGCTCCCGGATCGCCTCCGCGCTGACCCCGGCCGCCGCCGCACGGATGGTCCAACTCCCGCCCGGCGTCGACGAGAAGACCTTCCACCCCGACTCGGGCGGCGACGCGGTACGGGCCCGGCTCGGCCTCGCCGACCGTCCGGTCGTGGTGTGCGTCTCGCGCCTCGTCCCGCGCAAGGGCCAGGACACCCTCATCGAGGCCATGCCGGCGATCCGCGCCGCGGTACCGGACGCCGTGCTGCTCGTCGTCGGCGGCGGCCCGTACGAGAAGGACCTGCACGCGCTGGCCCTGGAGAAGGGCGTCGCGGACGCCGTCCGGTTCACCGGGGCCGTCCCGTGGGAGGAGCTGCCGGCCCACTTCGGCGCCGGCGACGTCTTCGCGATGCCCTGCCGCACCCGCCGCGGCGGACTCGACGTCGAGGGCCTCGGCATCGTCTACCTGGAGGCCTCCGCCACCGGCCTCCCGGTCGTGGCCGGCGACTCCGGCGGCGCCCCCGACGCCGTCCTGCACGGCGAGACCGGCTGGGTCGTCCCCGGCGGAGCCCCCACCCCCGCCGCCGACCGGATCATCGCCCTCCTCAAGGACCCCGACCTCCGGCGCACCATGGGCGAACGCGGCCGCGTCTGGGTGGAGGAGAAGTGGCGCTGGGACCTGCTGGCCGAGCATCTGAAGGACCTGCTGTAGCCACCGGCGCACAACGAACCCGCCGCCGTGGTCGAGCGACCACGACGGCGGGTTCCGGTGTCTTCGGGGCGTGCGCGGGCTCCGTCCGGGCCCGGCGGTGTCAGCTGCGGTAGAGCGCCTCGATCTCCTCCGCGAAGTCCTTCGCCACGACGTTCCGCTTCAGCTTCAGCGACGGCGTGACATGGCCCGACTCCTCGGTGAACTGGGCCGGCAGGATACGGAACTTGCGCACCGATTCGGCCTTGGAGACCGCCGCGTTGCCGTCGTCGACGGCGCGCTGGACGGCGGCCAGCAGCTCCGGGTCGGTGGCGAGCTCGGCGGGCGTGCTGCCGGCCGGGTGGCCGTGCTCCTCGGCCCAGCGGGGGAGGAACTCCTCGTCGAGGGTGACCAGCGCGCCGATGAACGGACGGCCGTCGCCGACGACCATGCACTCGGCGATCAGCGCGTGCGCCCGGATGCGGTCCTCGATCACGGCCGGCGCCACGTTCTTGCCGCCGGCGGTGACCAGGATCTCCTTCTTGCGGCCGGTGATGGCCAGGTAGCCGTCCTCGTCGAGGGTGCCGATGTCACCGGTGTGGAACCAGCCGTCGGAGAGCGCCTCCTGGGTGGCCGTGGGGTTGTTCCAGTACTCGGTGAAGAGGTGTTCGCCGTGCAGCAGCACCTCGCCGTCGTCGGCGATGCGCACGACCGAGCCGGGCAGCGGCTGGCCGACGGTGCCGATCTTCTGGCGGTCCCAGGGGTTGAACGCGGTGGCCGCACAGGTCTCCGTCAGGCCGTAGCCCTCCAGGGCGGTGAAGCCGATGCCGCGGTAGAAGTGGCCGAGCCGTTCGCCGAGCGGGGCGCCGCCGGAGATGGCGTGCGTGGCCCGGCCGCCGAGGACCGCGCGCAGCTTGCCGTAGACGAGGCGGTCGAAGACCTTGTACTTCAACTTCAGGCCCAGCGGCGGGCCGTCGGGGGCGTCGAGCGCGCGGCTGTACGCGATCGCCGTCTCCGCCGCCTTGTCGAAGATCTTGCCCTTGCCGTCCGCCTGCGCCTTCGCCCGCGCCGCGTTGTAGACCTTCTCGAAGACCCGCGGTACGCCCAGGATCAGCGTCGGCCGGAACGACGCCAGGTCGTCGGTGAGGTTCTTGATGTCGGGGGCGTGGCCCAGCTTGATGGGGGCCATCACGGAGGCGACCTGCACCAACCGGCCGAAGACGTGGGCGATGGGCAGGAAGAGCAGCACCGAGGAGTGGCCGGTCTGGAACAGCGGGCGGAGCCGCTCGACGACGTTGCCGCACTCGGCGAAGAAGCTGCGGTGGCTGAGCACACAGCCCTTGGGACGGCCGGTGGTGCCGGAGGTGTAGACGATGGTGGCGGGGGAGTCGGCGTCGGCGAGCGCGCTGCGCGCGTCCACGTCGTCGTCGCTGAGGCCGGCGCCCGCGGCCCGCAGCCGGGCGATGGCGTCCCGCTCGATCTGCCAGATGTTCGCCAGGTCGGGCAGCCGGTCGCGGACCGATTCGACGGTCGCCTCGTGCGTGGGCGTCTCCACCAGGCAGGCCACCGCGCCGGAGTCGCCGAGTATCCACTGGATCTGCTCGGCGGAGCTGGTCTCGTACACGGGCACGGTGATCGCGCCGGCGCTCCAGATGGCGAAGTCCAGCAGGGTCCACTCGTAGCGGGTGCGCGACATCAGGCCGACCCGGTCGCCGGGCTGGACGCCGGAGGCGATCAGACCCTTGGCAGCGGCCCGGACCTCGGCGAGGAAGGCGGCGGCGGTGACGTCCTGCCACTCGCCGTTCACCTTGCGCCCCATGACGGCAACATCCGGGTGCTGCGCGGCATTTCGGCGGATGAGATCCGTCAGATTGCCGTCCGCGGGGACCTCGTACAGGGCCGGAAGGCTGAACTCGCGCAAGACTGCTGCTCCTCAAAAGCGCCGGTGCCACGACGCTGTGTGCTGCGCCGGCTGCGGTCCATGATCATGCGGGGGTTTGGACTGCCCGGACGTTACCCATGGGTATTGCTTTTGGGATAGGGGGGAACGGCCAGATGTTCGATGCGTCACATGCCGAGGGACACGCCATGGGGGACTCTTCCGCGCAGACTAGACCAGCGGGTCGGTGACCCGAAAGTAACCTCGGGCCATGGGAAGGGCCGTCGAACCCTCCCCGAGCCCGCCCCGGCGATCTAGGGTGACGCCATGCGTGTGCATGTGGTCAGTGACGTCCACGGCAACAGCCGGGACCTGGCGGCGGCCGGTGCCGGCGCCGATGCCCTGGTCTGCCTCGGTGACCTGGTCCTCTTCCTCGACTACGCCGACCACTCGCGCGGCATCTTCCCCGACCTCTTCGGCGTCGCGAACGCCCACGCCCTCGTCGAGCTGCGCACCGCCCGCCGCTTCGACGAGGCCCGCGAGCTCGGCCGCCGGCTGTGGGGCGAGCTGGACGGCACCGGCGCGAGCCGCGAGGCCGTCATCGAGGGCGCGGTCCGCCGGCAGTACGCCGAACTCTTCGCCGCCTTCCCCACCCCCACGTACGCCACCTACGGCAACGTCGACATACCGCGCCTGTGGCCCGAGTACGCCGGGCCCGGCACCACCGTCCTGGACGGACAGCGGGTGGAGATCGGCGGCTGGGTCTTCGGCTTCGTCGGCGGCGGGCTGTCCACCCCGATGCGCACCCCGTACGAGATCAGCGACGAGGAGTACGCCGCCAAGATCGAGGCGGTCGGCGAGGTGGACGTGCTGTGCACCCACATCCCCCCGGACGTCCCCGAACTCTGCTACGACACCGTCGCCCGCCGCTTCGAGCGCGGCAGCTCGGCGCTGCTGAACGCCATCCGCACCACCCGGCCGCGCTACTCCCTCTTCGGCCATGTCCACCAGCCGCTCGCCCGACGGGTCCGCATCGGGGGCACGGAATGCGTCAATGTCGGCCACTTCAATGCGACCGGGACGCCCTACGTCCTCACGTGGTGAGCCCGGCCACGTCCACCGCTCACCCCCCGCGCGGTAGCCTTCAGCAGCAGAGACACCACGTTGCGGACACCGCGCAACGGGGTCTCCCCTGCTCATGGGGGTCCCTCCGCTCGAACGAAGGTCGAGAGCGGGGGAGGAGCTGAGGGCTTGGGGAAGCGTCGGCGGACCGGCACGAATCGGCATGGAGGAGTCACGGCGATGGCCGAACACACCAGCTCTAGCATCACGATCGAGGCGGCACCCGCCGAAGTGATGGGAGTGATCGCCGACTTTGACCGCTACCCGGAGTGGACCGGAGAGGTCAAGGAGGCCGAGGTGCTCGACGAGGACGACCAGGGCCGCGCGGCACAGGTGCGGCTGCTGCTGGACGCCGGCGCGATCAAGGACGACCACACCCTCGCCTACACCTGGACCGGCAGCAACGAGGTCAGCTGGTCGCTGGTCAAGTCCCAGATGCTGCGCGCCCTCGACGGCTCCTACCGCCTCGCGTCGCTGGACGACGGCGCCCGCACCGAGGTGACCTACCAGCTCACCGTCGACGTCAAGATCCCGATGCTCGGCATGATCAAGCGCAAGGCCGAGAAGGTCATCATCGACCGCGCGCTGGCCGGGCTGAAGAAGCGCGTCGAGAGCGGCCCCGCCGGCCCCGCCGACGCGGCCGGGCCCAGCGACGAGGCCAAGAAGCTCTGAGCGTGCGCATCGTCCTCGTCACCGGCCCCGGCGGCGCCGGCCGCACCACGCTCGCCGCCGCGACCGCCCTGGCCGCCGCCCGCAAGGGCGCCCGGGCGCTGCTGCTCACCACCGAGAGCAGTGCGCCGGAAACGGTGCTGGGCACCCCTCTCGGCGCCGACGCCGCCACCCCGGTGGCGCCCGGCCTGTACGCCCGGCGCATCGACCCCGGTGACCGCTTCCGGCAGGAGTTCCTCGCCTTCCAGGAGCGCGCCGGCGCAGCCCTCGACCTGCTCGGCGCCGCCCCCCTCGACGAGGACGAACTGACCGAGCTCCCCGGGGCCGAGGACTTCGCGCTGCTCCAGGCGCTGCGCGCCGAACACGCCTCGGGCGACTGGGACCTCGTCCTCGTCGACATGCCCGCGGCCGCCGAAACGATCCGGCTGCTCGCCCTGCCGAACCAGGTCCGCCGCTACCTGCGCCGCCTGCTGCCGCCCGAGCGCCAGGCGGCCCGCGCGCTGCGCCCGGTGCTCGCCCAGCTCGCCGGCGTGCCCATGCCGGCCCAGAAGCTGTACGAGGCCGCCGAGCGCTGGGAGACCGAACTCGCCGCCGTCCAGCGGGCGATCGACGACCCGGGCACCTCCGTCCGCCTGGTCACCGAGGCCGGCCCGGTCGCCCTCGCCAACCTGCGCAGCATCCGCGCCGGACTCGCCCTGCACGGCCGTCGCACCGACGGCGTGGTCGTCAACCGACTGCTGCCCACCGGCTCCGCCGACCCCTTCCTCGCCGCGCTGTCCGGCAGCCAGCAGACCGCCCTCAAGGCGCTGCGCGAGGAGTTCCCCGACGTCCCCGTCCACGAGGTGCCCCACCTGGGGCGCGATCCGCAGGGCGTCGAGGAGCTCGACGAGTTGATCGACGGGCCGACCGGCGACATCGGTGCCATCGCGCCCGGGCAGGGGCGCCGGCCCGACCCGTGGACGATCGAGGACCGGCTGGCCACCGACGGGATCCTGGTCTGGCGGGTGCCGCTGCCGGGCGCCGAGCGCCGCGGCCTCGGACTGGTCCGCCGCGGCGACGAGGTCGTGGTGACCGTCGGCCGCTTCCGCCGTATCCGTACGCTCCCCTCCGCGCTGCGCCGCTGCACGGTCTCCGGCGCCGGACTGCGCGACGGCGTACTGGAGATCCGCTTCACCCCGGACCCGGACCTGTGGCCCAAGAGCGACGCCGGGGACGCAAGGAACTGAACGGCGTACCACCGTTCGGGTACCGTCGGGGGTGGGCCGGGAGGCCCGCCCCCGACGGGTCCGGCCCGCCCGTCCCGCACCCCTTCGCCGTACCGCCTCGCCGCAGGAGTCCACGGAGTTCATCATGAGCGATGCCACCGAGCGCCCCGCCGACCAGAAGGTCGAGCCCGATTCCGACGCGTGGGAGACCGCCTGCGCCGAGGACCTGGCCGCCGAGAAGGCCCGGCGCCGGGCCGAGTACGGTCCGCAGCCGGGCAGCGCCGCCGAGGAACTGCGCAAGCTCGCCGACGCGGTCACCGACAAGCTCGCCGGTATCCAGCTGCCTGGTGCGCTCGGCGGGGTGGCCGCGCAGAGCGCCGTCAACCAGCTGTTCAAGCAGGCCAAGGCGGTCGTCGAGCCGGTCATCGAGCGCAACCCCGACATCTTCGACCACCTCGCCGCGGCCGGCTCCGAACTGCTCGCCGCCTACCGCTCCGCCGTCGAGGGCAGCGAGCGCCGCTGGACCCGCGACGACCTCGACGACCGACCCGGTGGCCAGCGCGGCGACGATCCGCGGGACGACGACGGTCCCACCGGTACCGAGCGAATCGATCTCGACTGACCCCGCCTCCGGTACGGTGGGTCCCGGCGGGGTACGAGCGAAAAACTGAGGGACACATGGGACTCACCATCGGCGTCGACATCGGCGGCACGAAGATCGCGGCCGGCGTGGTCGACGAAGAGGGTTCGATCCTTGAGACGTGCAAGGTACCGACCCCGCAGGCCACCGATGCGCTGACCGAGGCCATCGCGGGGGCGATCCGTACCGTCGGTGCCGGCCACCACATCGAGGCCGTCGGCATCGGTGCCGCCGGATACGTCGACGAGAAGCGGGCCACGGTCCTGTTCGCACCGAACATCGACTGGCGCCACGAGCCGCTCAAGGACAAGGTCGAACAGCGCGTCGGCCTCCCCGTCGTGGTCGAGAACGACGCCAACGCGGCGGCCTGGGGCGAGTACCGCTTCGGCGCCGGCCAGGGCCACAGCGACGTCATCTGCATCACCCTCGGCACCGGCCTGGGCGGCGGCATCATCATCGGCAACAAGCTGCGCCGCGGCCGCTTCGGCGTCGCCGCCGAGTTCGGCCACATCCGGGTGGTGCCCGACGGTCTGCTGTGCGGCTGTGGGAGCCAGGGCTGCTGGGAGCAGTACGCCTCCGGTCGGGCCCTGCTGCGGTACGCCCGCCAGCGCGCCTTCGCCACCCCCGAGAACGCCCAGATCCTGCTGTCGCTCGGCGACGGCACCTCCGAGGGCATCGAGGGCCCGCACATCAGCCAGGCCGCCCGCCAGGGCGACCCGGTCGCCATCGACTCCTTCCGCGAGCTGGCCCGCTGGGCCGGCGCCGGCCTGGCCGACCTCGCCTCGCTCTTCGACCCGTCGGCCTTCATCGTCGGCGGCGGGGTCTCGGACGAGGGCGAGCTGGTCCTCGAACCGATCCGCAAGTCCTTCCGCCGCTGGCTGGTCGGCAACCAGTACCGGCCCCACGCCCAGGTGCTCGCCGCCCAGCTCGGCGGCAAGGCCGGACTGGTCGGCGCCGCCGACCTGGCGCGTCAGGGCTGACCGGGATGGTGGCTGGGCACACCGGACTCCCCGCGTCCGGCACCGAGGAGGGCTCCGCGGTCGTCCGTGTGCTCAGCTACAACATCCGCTCGATGCGCGACGACCGGGCGGCGCTGGCCAGGGTAATCCGGGCCTGCGCCCCCGATCTCGTACTGATCCAGGAGGCGCCGCGGTTCTTCCGCTGGCGCAAGGCCGCCGAGCGGCTGGCCCGCGCCGCGGGACTGGTGCACGTCACCGGCGGGGCGACGACCGCCGGCCCGATGATCCTCTCCACGCTCCGCGCCCATGTGGAGCGCACCGAGGACGTCCTGCTGCCCCGCACCCCCGGGCTGCACCGGCGCGGCTTCGCCACCGCCGTGGTCCGTCTCGGCCGCGCCCGGCTCGGCGTCCTCAGCTGCCACCTCAGCCTCGCCGACCGGGAGCGCTATGAGCAGGCCGGGCTGTTGCTGGAGCGGGTGGCCGCACTGGGGGCGCGGTACGCGGTGGCCGGGGGAGACCTCAACGACCGGCCGGAGGGGCGGAGTTTTAGTCGGGTGGCGGGCACCCTGACCGACGGCTGGGCCGCCAAGCCCTGGGGCGGGGAGTTCACCTCCACCCCCCACGATCCGGTGCAGCGGATCGACGCCGTCTTCACCACGGAGGGCGTCGAGGTGCTGGGGTGCGGGGTGCCGCACGGACTGCCCGGTGTGCGGGAGGCGGATCTGCTCGCCGCCTCGGACCACCTGCCGGTGCTGGCGGCCCTGCGGGTGCCGACCGACGACACCCCCTAGCCCGCCTGGCCCGCCCGCAGCTGTCCGTTCAGACCACCGCCCCGCCGCCCGGCAGATGGTCGTCGTCCTCGTCGTCGTTCTTCATCCGGGCCACCAGGGTGGCGAAGCCGCCCAGGAAGCCGCCGATGCCCAGGACGGTGATCCACCAGGTCACCGGCTGCTGGAAGAGCACCATGGCCACCAGGAGCAGCGGGCCGCCCAGCACCGCGATCCAGGCGAACTTGGTGGTGACGTCGGCCTGGGGCAGCGGGGGCGGTTCCGGCGGGGTGAAGTGGCCGTCGTCGGTCTCGTCGAAGTCGTCGTCGGACGGTTCGGCCGCGCTCCAGTCGCGCGGGCCGACGCCCGGCGCGTAGACCACGAAACTGCCGGGTGCCGGGGCGTCGCCCGGGCCGGTGCCCTTGCCCGTTCCCTCGTCCGTGGCGTTCTTCCCGGACGCCGTGCCGGTGCCGCCGTCGCCGTCATCGCTGCCGGCGTCCTCCCCCGGGAACGAGGGCTGCTCGCCGTAGCCCGCGACGATCTCGGCCCAGGCGGCCTCCTCGTCCAGCGGGTCCCGGGGGTCGCGGGGGCTACGCTCCGCCACTGGCCGTTCCCTCCGTGGCGGCTTCCGTGGCGTCCGCCCGGACCTCCGGGGCGAGCCGGGTCAGGAAGGCGAAGGTCTCCTGGAAGATCTGCTCCGCGTCGTGGTCCAGCGTCGCGACGTGGTAGCTGCGCTCCAGGAGGATGTGCCGGACGTCCGTCGAGGAGACCCGGCTCAGGATCCGCTCGGAGTCGCCCGGCGGTACCACGTGGTCCTGCCGGCTGGTCATCACCAGCAACGGCTGGGTGACGCCGGGCAGTTCGGAGTCGACCTGCTGGAAGAAGCGGCGCAGCGAGTGCGCCGCGTGCAGCGGCACCCGGTCGTAGCCGACCTCCTCGGCGCCGGGCTTGGCGATGTCGCTCGCGATGCCCTTGGTCGTCCGCACCAGATGGCGGGCCACCGGCAGCGCCTTGGCCGCCAGGCCGTGCACCTTGTTGCCCGGGTTGACGAGCGCCACGCCGCTGATGGCGGCACCGTGCTTGGCGGCCAGCCGCAGCGCCAGCGCGCCGCCCATCGACAGGCCGCAGACGAAGACCTTGCTGCAACGCTCGGTCAGCGCGCGCAGCTCGCGGTCGACCTCGGCGTACCAGTCCTGCCAGGTCGTGATCTGAAGGTCCTGCCAGCGGGTGGCGTGGCCGGGCAGCAGCGGCAGGGAGACCGTGAGCCCGCGATCGGCCAGGTAAGCGGCCCAGGGGTGGACCGACTGCGGGGAGCCGGTGAAGCCGTGGCACACGAGGACGCCGACCTCTCCGCCGTCACGGCGGAACGGCTCGGCTCCGGGAAGGAGCGGCACCGGGGGACTCCGTTCGATAAGGGGACCTGGCGAGTTACCTCAGGGTACGCAAAGTGACGGCGAGCGGGTAGGTCCGGCGCCCGCGGGCCGGGTGAGGGTCTCCCGCGCGGGCGTGCACCGGCCGCCGGGCTCCCGTTGTGCCCCTGTGGGGGCGAGGGTGTCACCGGGGCAGGTTAAGGTCTTTGCGTCAGACACAGGAGGCAGTCGGTTGATCTACGGCGCAATGAAGTTTTCCATCGGTGGGCCGCTGAAGCTTGCCTTCCGGCCCTGGGTGGAAGGCCTCGAAAACATCCCCGCCGAGGGTCCGGCGATCCTCGCGAGCAACCACCTGTCCTTCTCGGACTCCTTCTTCCTCCCCGCGGTGCTGGACCGCAAGGTCACCTTCATCGCCAAGGCCGAGTACTTCACCTCCCCGGGCGTGAAGGGCAAGCTGACCGCCGCGTTCTTCAAGGGCGTGGGCCAGCTCCCGGTCGACCGTTCGGGCGCGCGGGGCGCGGGCGAGGCGGCGATCAGGAGCGGCATCGAGGTGCTGGAGCGCGGTGAGCTGTTCGGCATCTACCCGGAGGGCACCCGCTCCCCGGACGGCCGGCTCTACCGCGGAAAGCCGGGCGGCCTGGCCCGGGTGGCGCTGGCCACCGGTGCGCCGGTCATCCCCGTCGCGATGATCGACACCGAGAAGGTGCAGCCTCCCGGCAAGATCGTGCCGAAGATGATCCGGCCGGGCATCCGGATCGGCAAGCCGCTCGACTTCACCCGCTACCAAGGCATGGAGGGCGACCGCTTCATCCTGCGGTCGGTCACCGACGAGGTGATGTACGAGATCATGAAGCTGTCCGGCCAGGAGTACGTCGACATCTACGCGACCGCAGCCAAGCGGCAGATCGCGGAGGCGGCGAAGGCCGCGGAGGCGGCGAAGAAGGCCGAGGCGGAGCAGGTCAAGAAGGCCGCCGGTAAGTAGGCGGCGGACGGGGCAGTGCCGAGGTCGGGCGTGGGCGCGTCCGGCGAGGGGTGGGGGCCGGCGATGACGGACACGCACATAGGGACGGCGAGCAGCGGCACCATGGCCGCCAGGCGCCACGGCAAGCGCCCCCCGAAGGTGTTGCGGATGTCCGTCGAGCTCCCGCTGTGGCGGGCGCTGACCGGCTACCGGATCCTCACCCTCGTCTACACGCTGTGCGTGGTCGCGCTCTCGTACCGCCAGTACGAGCACCCGTTGGTCGCGGTCGGGTTCATGGGCGCGCTCACCGTCTGGATGGCGCTGACCTGGCGCCGCACCACCTCCCCGGAGCGCTGCACCCGGCACTTCCTGATCGTCGACCTCAGCTTCGCGGTGGGCGGCATCCTGCTGACCCTGGTGGCCGACAGCCACGCCCGCATCATGGCCGGCTCGCCGACGCTGCCCTCCATCTGGACGGCCGGCGCCGTCCTGGGCTTCGCGATCAAGGGCGGCTGGCGCTGGGCGGCGGTGGCCTCCGCGGCGGTGGCGCTGGCCAACATCGTCGAGCGCCAGCAGCTGGCCCGCGACACCATCCGCAACGTGCTGCTGGTGTGGGTGGCCAGCGTCGCCATCGGCTACGTCGTCGAGGTGGCGCGGGCCAGTGAGCGCACGCTCGCCCGCGCGCTACAGATCGAGGCCGCCACCCGCGAGCGCGAGCGGCTGGCCCGCGACATCCACGACAGCGTGCTCCAGGTCCTGGCGATGGTGCAGCGGCGCGGTGCCGCGATCGGCGGGGAGGCGGCCGAACTGGGCCGGATGGCGGGCGAGCAGGAGGTCGCGCTGCGGACCCTGGTCGCCGGTGGGCTGGTGCGCTCGGCGGGTGCCGGTGCGGCGCCGTATGTGCCGTCGGCTGCCGGGGACGGTGAGGGCGGCGGGGGCGCGAGCGGCCGGCCGCGGCCCGCCGCGCCGCCGTCCGGCGCCGGGCCCTGTGACGTCCGGGCGCTGCTCGCTCCGTTCGCCTGCGCCGGAGTCACCTTCTCCGAGCCGGGCGCCCCGGTCGAGCTGCCGGCCGCCGCCGCGGCGGAGCTCGCGGCCGCTGTCAGTGCCGCGTTGGACAATGTACGGGTGCATGCGGGGGCCCGGGCCCACGCATGGATCCTGGTGGAGGACGAACCGCACGCGGTGATCGTGACGGTCCGCGACGACGGCCCCGGCATTCCCGAGGGCCGGCTCGCGGACGCCGAGCGGGAGGGCCGGCTGGGGGTGGCCCTGTCGATCCGCGGGCGACTGCGGGACCTGGGCGGCAGCGCGGAGTGGGTCTCGATCCCGGGCCAGGGCACGGAAGTGGAGTTGACGGTTCCCAAGGGCGCACGGCCCGCGGGCGGAAGACGGGGGAAGGCTGAGGCGTGAGTGAGCAGACGGGCCTGAAGGTCATGGTGGTCGACGACCACCCGATGTGGCGCGATGCGGTCGCCCGGGATCTGTCGGAGGCCGGGTTCGACGTGGTGGCGACGGCCGGCGACGGTCTCCAGGCGGTGCGCAGGGCGCAGGCCGCTTCGCCCGACGTGCTGGTCCTGGACCTCAATCTGCCGGGGCTGCCCGGCGTCCGGGTGTGCAAGGAGCTGGTCGGCGCCAATCCGGCGCTGCGGGTGCTGGTGCTGTCCGCGAGCGGTGAGCACGCCGACGTCCTGGAAGCGGTCAAGTCCGGTGCCACCGGCTACCTGTTGAAGTCGGCGAGCACGGAGGAACTGCTGGACGCGGTGCGGCGCACGGCCGCCGGGGACGCGGTGTTCACCCCGGGCCTGGCCGGTCTGGTGCTCGGCGAGTACCGCCGGTTGGCGACCGAGCCGGCGCCGGCGGCGGCGGACGAGCCGGGCGCCCCCCAGTTGACGGAGCGGGAGACCGAGGTGCTGCGGCTGGTGGCCAAGGGCCTCTCGTACAAGCAGATCGCCGAGCGCCTGGTCATCTCGCACCGCACGGTGCAGAACCACGTCCAGAACACCCTCGGCAAGCTCCAGTTGCACAACCGCGTGGAGCTGGTGCGCTATGCGATCGAGCGGGGCCTGGACGAGGTGTGAGCGGCCCGGTCACCGGCCGGGGTCAGGCACGGCCCGGCACGGTCCGCTCGTACGGGTGAACGCCCGGCTCCAACTCCCCGGCAAATCACCGGAATCCCCGCTCGCCCCATCCCGGAGTGACCCAGATCACCATTAGCGTGACCGGCGTCGGATCGACCACGGCCGTGCGCGGCCACTGACGGGATGTAGGTGATTGCAGCGATGCGGGTCGGAGTACTGACCGGTGGCGGCGACTGCCCGGGTCTGAACGCGGTGATCAGGGGCATCGTCCGCAAGGGCACCCAGGAGTACGGCTACGACTTCACCGGCTTCCGGGACGGCTGGCGCGGGCCGTTGGAGGGTGACACGGTGCCGCTGGACATCCCGGCGGTGCGCGGCATTCTGCCCCGGGGTGGCACGATCCTGGGCTCCTCGCGGACCAACCCCTTCAAGGAGAACGACGGCGTCCGCCGGATCAAGGAGACGCTCGCCAAGCAGGAGATCGGGGCGCTGATCGCGATCGGCGGCGAGGACACCCTCGGCGTCGCGGCGCGGCTCTCGGACGAGCACGCGATCCCGTGCGTCGGCGTCCCCAAGACCATCGACAACGACCTGTCCGCGACGGACTACACCTTCGGCTTCGACACCGCCGTCGGCGTCGCCACCGAGGCCATCGACCGGCTGCACACCACCGCCGAGTCCCATATGCGGGTCCTGGTCGTCGAGGTGATGGGCCGGCACGCCGGCTGGATCGCGCTGCACTCCGGCCTCGCCGGCGGCGCGAACGTCATCCTCATCCCCGAGCAGCGCTTCGACGTCGACCAGGTCTGCCGGTGGATCGAGTCCCGTTTCAAGGTGCGCTACGCCCCGATCGTGGTGGTCGCCGAGGGCGCCATGCCCAAGGACGGTCAGATGGTCCTCAAGGACGACTCCAAGGACTCCTTCGGGCACGTCCGGCTGTCCGGCGTGGGGGAGTGGCTGGCCAAGGAGATCGAGTCGCGCACCGGCAAGGAGGCGCGGACGACCGTGCTCGGGCACACCCAGCGCGGCGGCACGCCCAGCGCCTTCGACCGCTGGCTGGCCACCCGCTTCGGCCTGCACGCGATCGACGCGGTGCACGACGGCGACTTCGGGAAGATGGTCGCGCTGCGCGGCACGGGCATCGTCCGGGTGCCGATCTCGGAGGCCACCGCGCAGCTGAAGACCGTCGACCCGGCGCTCTACGCCGAGGTCGGGGTGTTCTTCGGCTGATCCGCGCCGGCACTCCCTCCAGCGGCGCTGCCCGACGATGGGCCGTATATTCGCCATACGCGACATATCCGGCCCATTGCTCATGTGCGGGACGACGTACCGGCGGGAGGGAACGTGGAGATCGTCGCTTTCGGGGTGCAGGCGGACGAGCGGCCGCTCCTGGAGAGCGCCTTCGCCGGCCACCACCAGGTCCGCAGCCTGGACGTCCTCCTCAACCGCGACACCGCCCCCATCGCGCGCGGCTACGAGATCGTCAGCACCAACGTCGACGCCGATCTGAGCGCCGACGTCCTCCAGACCCTCGCGGCCGGCGGGACGAAGATGGTCGCCCAGCGCTCCACGGGCTTCAACAACGTCGACCTGGAGGCCGCGGCCGACCTCGGTATGAGCATCGGCCGGGTCTCCCACTACTCCCCGTACGCGGTCGCCGAATTCGCCTGGGCCCTCGCGCTGGCTGTCGACCGGCGGATCGTCCGGGCGGCCGGCCGCACCCGTAACTTCGACTTCCGGCTGGACGGCCTGATGGGCCGGGACCTGCACGGCCGGACGGCGGGCGTGCTCGGCACCGGCAGGATCGGCGAGGCGTTCACCCGGATCGCCCACGGCTTCGGCATGAACCTGCTCGGCTGGGACATCGCCGAGAACCCGCGCTGCATCGAGCTGGGCATGCGGTACGTCGCCCAGGAGCGTCTGTTCGCCGAGGCCGATCTGATCACCCTGCACGTCCCCCTGGTGGCGGGCACCCGGCACCTCGTCGACGCCGCCGCGCTGGCCGCGATGAAGGACGACGCCATCCTGATCAACTCCAGCCGCGGCGGACTGATCGACACCGCGGCGCTCGTCGACACGCTCAAGTCCGGCCGGCTCACCGGCGTCGGCCTGGACGTCTACGAGGAGGAGGCCGGGCTCTTCCATGTCGACCGGTCCCTGGACGTCGTCGACGACGACACCCTGGCCCGCCTGATGACCTTCGGGAACGTCCTCGTCACCTCCCACCAGGCGTACTTCACCGAGGATGCGGTCGGCCAGATCATCGACGCCACCGTGGCCAACGTCGAGGACTACCTGACCGGCCGCATCAACGAGAACATGCTGGTCACACGAGGACAGCTGCCAGTAGCCGCGCGGTGACCGCGGCACCGTCCAGGGTCAGCACCGACTCGGGGTGGAACTGCACCCCCGCGAAACCCGGCCCGCGCAGCGCATGCACCTCGCCGGTCTCCGCGTCCCGGCTCAACTCGACGTGGTGCATGGCCAGTTCGGCCTCCGTGCGGTCGTCGCAGCGGGCCGTGAAGGTGTTGTAGAATCCCACCGTCTCCGGGTGGCCGAAGAAGTCGATGCGCTCCTGGGCGCCCTGGAAGGGCACCTCCTTGCGGACGATCTCCAACCCCAGCTCGGCGGCGAGGAGTTCATGCCCGAGGCAGACCCCGAGCAGGCCATGCCGGTGGTCGGCGACCAGCTCGGCGGTCAGCGCCCGCAGGAAGCGCATCTTCGGGTCGGCGGCGTCGGACGGATCGCCCGGCCCGGGGCCCAGCACGACCGGGCCCCGGTGCCCGAGGGCGGCCGCCCGCAGCCCCGGCTCGTCGAAGCGCCGCACCGTGACCTCCAGCCCCGAGGTGCGCAGCAGATGCGCCAGCATCGCGGTGAAGGTGTCCTCGGCATCGACGACCAGCGCGTGCCCGGTCAGCTCGGCGGTCGGCGTGCCGGACCGCATCCGCAGCCAGAAGGGCGCCAGATCGGCGCGGCGGGCGTCGAGCGCGGCCCGCACCCGCGGATCGTCGGCCAGTCGCGGCGACCGACCCCCGTCCACCGCGCGTGCCGGCGCCGGGCGCACCCCCAGCGCGGTGAGCACGCCCGCCGCCTTCGCATGCGTCTCGGCGACCTCCCCGTACGGGTCCGAGGCGCGCACCAGCGTGGCACCGACCGGCACCCGCAGCCGCCCTCCCCCGCTCTCGGCTCCGCTCGAGCGGGAGGTGCCCCCATGCGCGATGTCGGCGGTACGGATCAGGATCGGCGAGTCCAGCGTCTGCCCGCCCCGGGCGTCCCGGCCGATCAGCGCCAGCGCGCCCGCGTAGTAGCCGCGCCCCCGCCCGTCCGGGCCCACCGGCTCGTGCCGCTCGATCACCCGGCAGGCGTTCTGCACCGGCGACCCGGTGACCGTCGCCGCGAACATCGTCTCCTTGAGCACCTCGCGGACATCGAGGGTGGAGCGGCCGCGCAGCTCGTACTCGGTGTGCGCGAGGTGCGCCATCTCCTTGAGCCGGGGCCCGATCACCACCCCGCCCTGGTCGCCGACGGTGCACATCATCTTCAGCTCCTCGTCCACCACCATGGACAGCTCCTCCACCTCCTTGCGGTCGTGGAGGAACGCCAGCAGGCCCTCGGCGGTGGGGCCGCCGGCCGGGTAGCGGTACGTCCCGCTGATCGGGTTCATCACGACCGTTCCGCCGGCCATCCGGACGTGCACCTCGGGGCTGGCGCCCACCAGCGTGCGCACCCCGGGCCGGTGCACCACATACGTCCAGTACGCGCCGCGCTCACCGGCCAGCAGCCGCCGGAAGAGGGCCAGCGCATCGGCCGCCGAGAAGTCCTCGACGGTGCCCTCGAAGGTCCGGCGGATGACGAAGTTCGCGCCCTCGCCGGTACCGATCTCGTCCCGCACCACCCGGGCGACGACCTCCGCGTACGCCTCGTCGGCCACGTCGAACGCCCCGTCCGCCACCCGGACGTCATGGGCGGGCAGCGCCGCCAGCACCGCGTCCAGGGGCAGCTCGTGGGTTTCGCGGGGGCGCAGCACCGCCAGCGGGGTGCCGTCGTCGTGGGCTCGGAAGCCGCGCTCGCGGATCTGCCGGAACGGGATCAGCGCGAGCGCGTCGGTCACCGGGCCGTCCGGCACCGTCCGGCCCAGCGGGATGTCCGCCAGCCGCTCGACCTCGGTCACCGGGCCGATCAGCACCTCCACGGTGTCGGCCGCCTCCCGGCCCGGGGTGCGACGGCGCAGCAGGGCGAACGGCGGGCAGGCGGGGTCGAGCAGCCGCCGGACCAGCGCGGCGACCGCTCGATCGGTCCGGGCGTCATGGGGCTCGCGATGCATGGCGGGTTCCCTCCAGGAGAGCCAGTAGGAGCCGCGAAGCGCCGTACGAGGGGGAAGGACCGCCGAAAAGACCGAAGGCCGCCCCTCGGGCGGCCTTCGCGAAATCTGGGATGTGCGCGCGAATCAGTGGGCCGCCGGTTGAGCGGTCCACCACCAGTTCATGTTCATGGCCGGTCGCGTGCACATGCCACGCACCCTACCCGACGGGACGGGACGGGTCGGTCGCGGCCGGGCCGCCGCCCGGGGGCCCACCACGGCGTTCGCGTGGGCCTCGTCTCATACTGCGGTCGGAGTACTGGACGCCCGGCACGACCCCGTAATGTTGGCTTTGTGACCGTGAACGCTGAATCCCACGCCGGTGGCAACACCTGGCGAGACCTGCCCGCGGCGCAGCAGCCTGACTGGCCGGACCAAGAGGCTCTGCGCGATGTGATCGCGGAGCTTGAGTCCTATCCGCCGCTCGTCTTCGCGGGCGAGTGCGACCAGCTGCGCGAGCGCCTGGGAGCCGTCGCCCGTGGTGAGGCGTTCCTGCTCCAGGGCGGCGACTGCGCAGAGGCCTTCGACGCCGTATCCGCCGAACACATCCGCAACAAGCTCAAGACGCTCCTCCAGATGGGTGCCGTCCTGACCTACGCCGGGTCCGTCCCGGTGGTCAAGGTCGGTCGGATCGCGGGCCAGTACAGCAAGCCGCGCTCGAAGCCCACCGAGACCCGTGACGGGGTGACCCTGCCGACCTACCGCGGCGACTCCGTCAACGGTTTCGAGTTCACCGAGGCGGCCCGGATCCCGGACCCGCAGCGGCTGAAGCGGATGTACAACGCCTCCTCGGCGACCCTCAACCTCGTGCGCGCCTTCACCACCGGCGGCTACGCCGACCTGCGCCAGGTGCACGCCTGGAACCAGGACTTCGTGAAGTCCTCGCCGGCGGGGCAGCGCTACGAGGACCTCGCCCGCGAGATCGACCGCGCGATGAACTTCATGAACGCCTGCGGGGTGGACCCGGAGGAGTTCAAGACGGTGGAGTTCTTCTCCTCGCACGAGGCGCTGATCCTGGACTACGAGTCGGCGCTGACCCGCGTGGACTCGCGCACCGGCAACCTCTACGACGTCTCCGGCCACATGGTCTGGATCGGCGAGCGCACCCGTCAGCTGGACGGTGCGCACATCGAGTTCGCCTCGCGCATCCGCAACCCGATCGGTGTGAAGCTCGGCCCGACCACCACGGCCGAGGACGCGCTCACCCTGATCGACCGTCTCGACCCGGAGCGCGAGCCGGGCCGGCTGACCTTCATCACCCGCATGGGGGCGGACAAGGTCCGCGCCAAGCTCCCCGAGCTGGTCGAGAAGGTCACCGCCTCCGGCGCGCAGGTCGCCTGGATCTGCGACCCGATGCACGGCAACACCTTCGAGGCCGCCTCCGGTCACAAGACCCGGCGCTTCGACGACGTGCTGGACGAGGTCAAGGGCTTCTTCGAGGTCCACAAGGGCCTCGGCACCCACCCGGGCGGCATCCACGTCGAGCTGACCGGTGACGATGTCACCGAGTGCGTGGGCGGCGGCGACGAGATCTTCGTCGACGACCTGCACCAGCGCTACGAGACCGCCTGCGACCCGCGGCTCAACCGCAGCCAGTCGCTGGACCTGGCGTTCCTGGTGGCGGAGATGTACCGCGATCAGTGACCGACAGTCGCACGCACGTGGGGCGCGGATCTGTGATCCGCGCCCCACTGCGCTGTTCGGACCCCGCCGGGCGTTGTGGAGCACGCTCCGGGCCAGGTAAGGTAAGGGTTACCTCACTCAAGATCAGATTCTGGTCGACGAGCCCTCACCGAGCCGCCCCGAAGAGGTGACACCGCGTGTACGTCTGCTCTTGCTTCGGGATCACCGAGCAGCAGGTCCGCCAGCACGCGGACGCGGGCGCCTGTACGCCCCGCCAGATCGCCTCCGCCTGCAAGGCCGGCACCGACTGCGGCAACTGCGTGCGCCGCATCCAGGCGCTGCTCGGTCGGGGCAACTGCCCCCGCCGGGAGCTCATCGACGGTGGGGCGTCCGATCCGCTCGCGCCGGAGGACACGACGCCGCCCGGACCGCTGGGCGCGGGGGTGGGCGCAGCGGTGCCCGCGGCGCTCTCGGGGGCCGCGTAGTCCCCAGGGGTGCCCGGTGGGCTCCCGGCATCGCGCCGTCCGCTCAGCTGGGCTGCTCGATGACCTGCGCGATGTAGAGCGCCTCGCCGAGCTTCTCGACCAGCTCCAGCTGGGTGTCGAGGTAGTCGATGTGGTGCTCCTCGTCCGCGAGGATCTCCTCGAAGATGTTCGCCGAGGTGATGTCGCCTTTGTTGCGCATCAGCTCGATACCGCGCTTGAGCCGGTCGATCGCCTCGACCTCGATCTGCCGGTCGGCCTGGAACATCTCGGTGACCGTCTGGCCGATCCGCACGTGGAACAGCCGCTGGTAGTTCGGCAGGCCTTCGAGGAAGAGGATCCGGTCGGTGAGCACCTCCGCGTGCTTCATCTCGTCGAAGGACTCGGCGCGGGTGTACTTCGCGAGCTTCGTCCAGCCGAAGTTCTCCTGCATCTTGGCGTGCAGGAAGTACTGGTTGATCGCGGTCAGCTCGGCGGTCAGCTGCTCGTTGAGGAATTCGATGACCTCGGGGTCGCCCTGCATGGCTGCGGGCTCCTTCCATGCGAGTACTGGGCAGGTGCCGCGCATCCTTGCACCGCCCGGAGCGGGGGTCCAGTAAGTACACGCTTAGTACGAGATGCCCGAATCCCTCCCTCCCTGGTCATCGGCACCCCTTCCGGTCTGACAACATGGAGGGCATGGGTCAGCCGGAACGCCGCGAAGAGGAGCTTCCTCAGCTGCCTCCGGGGCAGCGGCTCCAGCGGGGCTGGCCGGTGACGCACTACGGACCGGTTCCGAAGTTCCGCGCCGAGCGCTGGGAGTTCCGGGTCTTCGGCGCCACCGCGGACGGCGAGAAGCACTGCTGGTCGCACGAGGAATTCACGGCGCTGCCGTACGCCACGGTCGTCGCCGACATGCACTGCGTGACGAAGTTCAGCATGCTCGGGGCCGAATGGGGCGGGGTGCTCACCAAGACCCTCCTCGACCTCGCGCCGCCCGCGCCGGACGTCACCCACGTGATGGTGTGGGCCGAGTACGGCTTCAGTTCGAACCTGCGGCTGGCGGACTTCGCCGCGGAGGAGTGCATCTTCGCCACCCACCGCTCCGGTGAACTGCTCACCGCCGAGCACGGCTTCCCGGTCCGCCTGATCGTTCCGCACCTGTACGCCTGGAAGGGGCCCAAGTGGGTCCGCGGCGTCGAGTACATGCGGGCCGACCGCCGCGGCTTCTGGGAGGAGCGCGGCTACCACAACCTCGGCGACCCGTGGCGCGAGCAGCGCTACTCGTACCAGGAGGAGCCGGGGGAGGGGCCCGAGCTCTAGGGGGACACCGCATGGAGGGAGGCACCCTGAAGGCGTCTCCCTCCAGGCGGTGTCCGGCGCTCAGTGGTGGTAGTGGTGCACCACCGCATGGCCCTTGCCGCGGCCGATCATCCATCTGTTGACCGGTGTGGTCGCCACGAACGCCAGCGCCAGCGACGCGGCCAGCGCGCCCCAGAAGAGGGCGTCCGACAGCTGGGCGTCCATGGCCGCCGGCCACAGCGCGATCACGCCGTTGTCGATCAGCTCCATCACGGCGATGGAGAGCGTGTCCGCAGCGAGTGCGACCCGGAACGCCGTACCGAAGTCGACGCCCGCTGCTAGGACGCCGCGCAGGGTGAGCGCATAGCCGAAGGCGAAGGCCAGCGCGATCGCCAGGACCATCGTCGGGACGTTGTGCCAGCCCAGCGCCGTGCCGATCACCATGCCGAGGACCTCGCCGATGGCGCAGCCGGTCAGGCAGTGCAGGGTGGCCCGGGCGGCCGTCGCCCAGCCGACCGGACCGTGCGGTTGCCGGTGGGCGTGCTCCGGGTGTGCGGCCGCCGGGTGCCGGTGGTGCGTGTCGTGCGCAGCGTGCTCCATGGGATGCCCCCAACGCGAGGTGACGGTTCCTGCTCGATCACAGGAACCGTATACCCCCCGGGGGTATTCCTCAATGGGGAATCCGACGGACTCAGCGTGCGCGCAGCTCCTTGAGACGGGCCACGTCCGCCGCATGGCCTTCCTTGCCGCCCGGCGTCTCCACGACCAGCGGCACCCCGGCCGTCGCCGGGTGGGCGAACAGCTCCGCGAACGCCTCGGCACCGATGTGACCGGCACCGATGTTCTCGTGCCGGTCCTTGTGGGCGCCGACCACGTCCTTGGAGTCATTGGCGTGGATCAGCCTCAGCCGGCCCTCGCCGGTGACCTCCACCAGCTCGTCCAACAGCGCCTTCGTCCCGCCTGGGGCCGCCATGTCGTGCCCGGCCGCGAACGCGTGACAGGTGTCGAGGCAGACGCCCAGCTTCGGGTGCCGGTCCAGGGCGTCGAAGTACGGCCCGAGGTCCTCGACCAGCGAGCACAGCGAGGCGCCCTGCCCCGCCGTCGGCTCCAGCAGCAGCCAGGGGTCGTCGGGGTGCTTCAGCTCGTCGAGCAATGGCCGCATCCGCTCCCTGACCTGCGCCATCGCCACCGACCGCGGCCGCCCGCCGGTGGCCGAACCGGTGTGCACGACCACCCCGAGCGCGCCGATCTCCCGGCCGCGTCGCAGCGAATGGCGCAGCGAGGCCACCGACCGCTCGACCGTCTCCGCGGTGTGCGAGCCGAAGTTGATCAGGTACGGCGCATGGACGTACACCGGCATCCCCTGCGCCGCACAGGCCGCGCGGAACGCCTCGTCCTGCTCGGGATTGCCCGGCAACGTCGCCCAGCCGCGCGGATTGGCCACGAAGACCTGCACGACCTCGTCACCCATCTCGCGGGCGTACGGAATGCCGGTCTTCGCCAGACCGCCGGCCACCGGCACATGGCCACCGACCGGATTACGGGCACGGGCGCGCTGCTCGGCGCCCTGGGGGGAGGGGGATCTGCTCACCCTCCCAGGGTGCCAGGTGCCCCACGGCGGTAGTCAGGGCACCTGGCGACACCCGCTACAGCGCTCCCTTGAGCTTGATGGTGATCGTGCCGCCCTTCGGCGCCTTGTCACCCGGCTCGACGGACTGCGAGTCGACCTCGTCCTGCGGGAAGAGCCACGGCTTGTCCACCTCGACCTTGAAGCCGAGCGCGGTCAGCTCCTTCTTGGCGTCCTCGACGTTCTTGCCGGTGACGTCCGGAACCGTGATCATCTCCGGGCCCTTGGAGAGCATGAGGGTGATCGTGTCGCCCTTGCCGCTCTTCTTGCCCGCCTCAGGGTCCTGCCGGGCGACCGTTCCCTTGTCCTGCGGCGAGAAGACCGGCTGGTCGGCGAACCGCACCTGGAAACCGGCCGCGCGCAGCGTGGACTCGGCGTCCGCCCGCTCGCTGCCGATCACGCTCGGCACGTCGACCGGGGCGCCCCGGCTGACGACCAGCGCCACCGCCGTGTCGGGCCGCCGCTTGCTGCCCGCCTTCGGATCCGTACTGATCACCGAGCCCTTGGCGACCTCGGGGGCGAAGTCACGGCTCACCGTGCCCGGAACCAGACCGAGGTCGCGCAGCTTGCGCTTGGCGTCCGCCAGCGGGGTGCCCGACAGATCCGGGATGGTGACGATCTCCGGGCCGCGGGAGACGGTGATGGTGACCGTGTTGGTACCGCGGATCCGCTGGCCGGTCCCCGGGTCGGTCCTCATCACGTGGCCGCGCGCCACGTTGGAGCTGAAGCCGCGGACGACCTTGACCCCCAGCCCCGCCTCCTTCAGTGTCTTCTCGGCCTTGGCCTGCGACATGTCCAGCACCGCCGGGACGGTGGTGAACTGCCCGGAGCTGATGTACCAGACGCCGGTGCCCACCCCGAGGACCAGCAGCACGGCCGCGATGACGGTGAGCAGCCGGTTCCGCTGGAGCAGCCCCCCGCGGGCGGCCGGGGCCGGCGCCGGTACCGGCCGCAGTCGGGTCGTCCGCTCCGCCGGCGGCACCTCCAGACGGCTGGTGCGGTTCAACTCCGCCTCGTCCGCCGCGGGCAGTTGCAGCTGGACGCCGGCGGGCCGGGGGAGTACGTCCGTACGCTCCTCCGAGCCCCCGGCACCACCCGCCGGCACCTCCTTGGCCTGCGGCGGAACCACGTCCAGCTGCTCGTCCGTCAGCTCGGCACGGGCCTCCCGGGCCCGGGACAGCAGCACCACGGCGTCCTGCGGGCGCTGCTGCGGATCGCGGGCGGTGGCCAGCGCGACCAGCGCGTCCAGCTGCGGCGCGATCCCCGGCGCCAGTTCGGACGGCGGCCGGACGTCCTCGTGCAGATGCTGGTAGAGCACCTGCGCCACCGAGCCGCCGGTATGCGGCTTGCCGCCGGTCAGCATCTCGTAGAGCACCACGCCACAGGCGTAGACGTCGACCCGGGCGTCCGCGGTGCCGTGCTCCAGTTGCTCGGGAGCCAGGTACGAGACGGTCCCCAGGACGGACCCCGTCGAGGCGGTGGTGTTGGTGTCCACCGCGCGCACCAGGCCGAAGTCGGCGACCTTGACCCGGCCGTCGTCGCCGATCAGGACGTTCTCCGGCTTCATGTCCCGGTGCACCAGCCCCGCGCGGTGCGCGGCGCCCAGGGCGGCCAGCATCGGCTCCAGGATGTCCAGCGCGGCCCTCGGCTGTAGGGCGCCCCGCTCGCGCAGTACGTCGCGCAGCGTGCAGCCGGCGACGTACTCCATCGCCAGATAGACGTACGTACCGTCCGTGCCCTGGTCGAAGACGCCCACCACGTTCGGGTGCGACAGCCGCGCGACCGACTTCGCCTCACGGATGAAGCGCTCCACGAACGCCCCGTCCGTGGCGAGGCTCGGGTGCATCACCTTCAGCGCGAGCACGCGGTCGAGACGGGTGTCCACGGCCCGGTAGACCGTGGCCATACCGCCCGCGGCGATGCGCGCCTGCACGCGGTACCGGCCGTCGAGCAGCTGACCTACTAGGGGGTCCTGGAGCGTCGTATCCACGGGAGCGAAGTCTATTCCCCCCACGTTGTTGGCTTTCTCGCCGTGGCGCCTGCGGCGGGCGGTGCCGCTGCGCGGGGCTGTTCGGCTGCGGGTGCGGGCCTGCGGGGCTGGGTGTCCGGACTGCTTCGCTTTACGTCCGGACACCCAGCCCCTCCG
>NZ_JBEZIX010000069.1:0-43844 GCF_040651315.1 Streptomyces sp. NPDC048506 | reverse complement strand
TCAGCCCGCCGCCCTGTGGATACCGCATGCCCCGGTGATATCGCAGGAAGCCACGACCTGTCAGTCCCTACGACACCACGAGTTCAATCTCAGTAGTGACACGAAAAGCAAACGTTCCGCCATGGATGGCAATGCTGGCGGCATGAAAGTTAAAAATTTTCGCCAAGTCAAATTTCATGCCCTGGTGGGATGGGTAGTCAAGCGGTCACTGTCTGGTATTCGGCTAGGTCCCTGCTGCCCATTCGGGCCCCGCTCACCGAATGTCCAGGGTGGAGAGCCGCGAGCCGGGCGAGAATTTCCGTGGAATATAACTATTCAGTCAACAACTCTTTGCAGGGCTCTGAATGCTCTCTAGTCTGAGGCAACTTTTCGGCCAGCCCTGTCTTGAAAGGCCTCTTATGGCAAGCGTTGACGAGATCGCTCCCTCAGGGACGCGAGCATCGGGCACCCTCCGTAGGGACGTAGGACTCATCGGCCTGATGTGGGCCTCCGTCGGCTCCATCATCGGATCCGGATGGCTGTACGGCGCCCAGAAGGCCGTCGTAGTGGCCGGCCCTGCCGCGTTGATCTCCTGGATCATCGGAGCGGTCGCGATCATCCTCCTGGCACTGGTGCACGCCGAGCTCGGAGGCCTCTTCCCGGTGGCCGGTGGCACGGCGCGGTACCCGCACTACGCCTTCGGCGGCCTCGCTGGTATGTCCTTCGGCTGGTTCTCCTGGCTCCAGGCCGCGACGGTGGCCCCGATCGAGGTCGAAGCCATGATCGGCTACGCCGGTCACTGGTCCTGGGCCCAGGGATTCCAGAACGCCAACGGCACCCTCACCACCAGCGGCTTCATCGTCGCCGTGATCCTCATGGCGATCTTCGTCGCGGTGAACTTCCTCGGCGTGAAGGTCCTGGCACACACCAACAGCGCGGCCACCTGGTGGAAGATCGCCGTACCCCTCGGGGCGATCTTCATCATCGCCGCGACCAACTTCCACCCGCACAACTTCACGTCGCACGGCTTCGCCCCGTTCGGCGCCAAGGGCGTCCTCAGCGCCATCAGCACCAGCGGCATCATCTTCGCCCTGCTCGGCTTCGAGCAGGCCATCCAGCTCGCCGGTGAGAGCCGCAACCCCAAGCGCGACCTGCCCCGCGCCACCATCGGCTCCGTCCTGATCGGCGCGGTCATCTACGTCCTCCTCCAGGTCGTCTACATCGGCGCACTGCCGCTGGCCTCCTTCGCGCACGGCTGGGCCAAGCTCGACTACGTCGGCATCAGCGGCCCCTGGGCTGGTCTGGCCACCGTGATCGGCCTGGGCTGGCTGGGCTGGGTCCTGTACGCCGACGCGATCATCTCCCCCGGCGGCACCGGCCTGATCTACACCACCTCCACCTCGCGCATCTCCTACGGCCTCAGCAAGAACGGCTACGCCCCCAGGCTGTTCGAGAAGACGGACGGCCGCGGCGTGCCGTGGTTCGGCCTGATCATCTCGTTCGTGACCGGCGTGATCTGCTTCCTGCCGTTCCCCAGCTGGCAGGAGCTGGTCTCCTTCATCACCTCGGCCAGCGTCCTGATGTACGCCGGCGCGCCCCTGGCGTTCGGTGTCTTCCGCAACCGGCTGCCGCACCACGAGCGCCCGTACCGACTGCCCGGCGGCAACATCATCTCGCCGGTGGCCTTCGTCGTCGCCAGCCTGATCATCTACTGGGCCGGCTGGAGCACCCTCCAGCGGCTCGGCTGGGCGATCATCATCGGCTACGTCCTGCTCGGCAGCTACGCCTGGTACGCCACGAAGAAGCGGCTGCCGAACGCCCCCCGCCTGGACTGGAAGGCCGCCCAGTGGCTGCCCGTCTACCTGATCGGCATGGGCCTGATCTCCTGGCAGGGCGGCTTCGGCGGTCAGAACCACATCCCGCTGTGGTGGGACATGGCCATCGTCACGCTGTTCTCGGTGGCGATCTACTTCTGGGCCCGCTCCACCGCCGTCTCGACCGAGGCCATCGAGCAGAACATCGAAGAGGTCGCGGTCGTCGACGAGGGCGGCCACTGACACCCCCATCCCTCAACTGACAACTCAACACCCCTGATGAGGTCGGCCGGTTATCCGGCCGGCCTCATCGCCGTTCCCCCCCCGGTACAACGAGCCGCCCGGGGCCACACCCCCCCCGAACGCCACCCCATTCCTCGGGCGAACCCAGGTCCGCTCAGCACATTTCACCGCGGAAATTCATGGTCACGACGACGGAAGCGCCGGCCCGCCACACCACAACAGCGACCGGCCGGTAACATCCCGCCCATTACGGGGAATTGAAGGTCCCGGCCATTCCGGTCGGGCAGCGCGACAACTTCCCCCGCCCCTCAGGGATTCGACCGCCCGAGTCTCCTCGCCGCCGCCTACCGGGCAGCGCCCTCGCGACGCCCCGCCACCGGCACGTCCAGGGCCCGGGCGATGCCCACCACGCCCTCGTCCAGGCGCTGGAGGTGTCGCAGCACGCGGAAGGTGACGGTCCCCGACCGCAGCGCAGGGGAGTCGCTCGCTTCCAGCATCGCGGCGATGCTGGCCCCGGATTCGACCTCGCCCTCGGTGGGCTCGTCGCCGACGCGCGCAACGATGAGATCGATGTTGCGCGCGATGCGCTCTCCGGCGTGCGCGAGGCGCGGGTCGGCCGCGACGGTCCTGCTGTACGGCACCAGCTCGGCGGTCGCCGCCAGCGAACGGGCGTGGTAGGCGGAGGTCTCCAGGAGCGCCACCAGATAGCGCGCGGTCTGGCGCCGTACGCGCAGCGGTGTGATGGGGTGCGTCAACGGCCGGGTGGACGCGCGGAACTCGTCCAGCGCGGTGTCCAGATCACGCGCCCTGCTCAGCAGCTCGACCGCGGGCCCGCCGCTGAGCTGGTCCACCGCGGCGGCCACCGCCTCCCGCAAGCGGACCAGCACGGCCCCCAGCTGCTCGTCCGTGCGGCGGTCGGTGTGCACCGGCAGCACCAGCACCGCGGCGATGATCCCGCAGGCGGCACCCAGCGCCGTCTCCTCGATGCGCAGCACCAGCACGGCGAGGCTGTAGGTGTCCAGCAGGGTGTAGAGCAGGCCGAGCATCGCCGTGACGAAGAAGGACATCAGCGCATACGACAGCGGCGCGGTGAAGAACATGCCGAAGATGCAGAGCAGGACGAGGGCGAAGGCGGTCCAGGTGTGGTTGCCGACCACACCGGCCAGTGCGACACCGGCGACCACGCCGAAGACCGTGCCCATCAGCCGGCGATAGCCCTTGACGAGGATCTCACCCGTGGAAGCGGTGTTGAGGAAGACCACCCAACAGGTCAGCACCGCCCAGTACCAGCGCTGGGTGGAGAGGAACTCCCCACCGACGATGGCCAACGCCGATCCCACCGCGACCTGGAACGCGGCGCGGGTGGTGGGCCGCTGTAGCCCGGTACGGTCGTCTGCGGGCTCCGTGTCCGCTGCGCCCGACCCGGCCCCGACGATCGCCAGGTCCTCGGCGTCGAACTCCTCGCGCGAGCGCGTGGTGGCGGGGGAGTCGTCGGACTCGTCCTGCGGTCCGTCCAGCGCGAGTCGCAGGCCCAGCACGGCACGCGCGGCCTCACCGATCCCACGGAAGGCGTCCTGTACGGCCGGCGGCGCCTGCGGCAGCGTGTCCTCGTCGCGGTAGCCGAGCAGCCGGTTGCGGACGTGGGCCAGAGCCGTACCGCGGTCGTCCGGCGCCCGTCGTGCGACCAACAGGTTCAACGCTTCGAGGTCCCGGCACAGCCTGCCGTGCACATCCCCCTCGTCCAGCAACCGGCTGGCGGTGGCCGGCACCGGAGCGTGCGGCAGGTGCAGCGTGAGCGTGTCCGCGCGCTCCGCGGTGCGCGCATTGAGCAGCAGCATCCCCAGCCGCTCGGCCGCGATCTCGGCATCGGCGATCCGGCGCTGCAACAGCCCCGCCGTAGCGGAGTCCGGAGTGCCCTCCTCCAGGCGGCCCTGGATCATCAGGGCCGCCTCGTGCAGCCGTGCGGTGTGCCGCCGCAGGTCGTCGAGCACGTCGTCCAGCCGGTCCGGATCCGCGTCCAGCAGTGCCAGGTGTGTGTCCACCAGCTGTGCGAGGCGCGCCCGGAAGGCAGCGCGCAACCGGTCGAGGGTGCGCTGCGGGGTCTCCGGGACGACGGAGAACCGTACGACGGCGCTGCACGCCAGCGCGACGGTCAGGGTCAGTGACAGCTCCGGCAGGGTCGGCACGGTGGCACCGACGAACAGCGACACGAAGTAGACCTGAAAGCCGATCAGCCCGAGCGCCGTGCCACGGTCGCCGAAGCGCCGGCAGTAGACCGCGCCGAAGATCAGCGCGACGAAGAACAGGTCGCCGGCGATCACCCTGGCGTGCAGCAGCGCTCCCAGCGCCATGGCGGAGAGCGCGACGGGCAGGCCCAGGGCCAGTGTGACCGCCTGGCCGCGCACGTCCTTCTCCGTGATGGCGAACGTCGCGACCATGGCCGCCATGGCGCCGGCGACCATCAAGGTGACGCTGGTGTGCAGCAGGGCGAGGGCGACGAGGGTGAGGGCGATCGCCCCCACCGTGCGGAGCCCCGCCATCAACCGCAGCAGTCCGGGGTCGGATGCCGCGAAGCGGTCCCAGGTGCCGGTCACAGCCCGTCGTATCGCTGACATCACGCCGCTCTACACTCCCGATTCTTGCCCTGAGCAGGGAAGTCTCAGCATCCCATGACGGTGTGCCGGAGCTGCGGGGCGGTCGGGGCAGGGGAGCCGCCCACCAGAAAGAAGCGGATGAATCGGGCAGCGGACACTCCGGTGGCGCCGATTTCGGAACCGGCACCGATTCCCGAACCGGCACCGATCCACTGAATTCCCTACACCGCCATGAGGCCGACCATTCGGGCATGAGTGGCGAGAACGCGCAGAGACGAGAACGGCGCACTGTCCCCAAGGGCATTGCCCGCCCGGTCAACTGCCCAAAGATTCAATACCCAGAAGACCACGCACTCGCAAAACTCTTCACCAGTCGATCGGAACACCCGGTCCAGGTAAGGCCGCTACGGGTTGCAGGTGTGTACGGCCGTGCCGCCATGCTGAATTGAGGAGTTTCCATGTCCAACAAGCTGCGAATAACCGCTGCTGCCCTGGCCGCCGCCGTCGCCCTCGGCGTCGCCGCCCCGGCCGCCTCCGCCGCCACCGAGGCCCCGGCCCGCACCGCCGTGGCCCAGACCGTCTCCGTCGACCAGGCTCGCACCGGCGCCATCTCGGCGAGCCTGGCCCAGCAGATCTCCGAGGCTGCGGCCAAGTCCGGCAACGGCACCGGCACCGCCGCGCAGACCGGCGCGAACCAGGTCACCCCCAAGAGCTGGTTGGACAAGCTCCGCAAGAAGGCCCTGAAGGCCGCCTTCAAGCGCCTCCCCAAGAGCTGGCAGAAGAAGCTCACCGGCTGGGCCAAGAAGGGCAAGGGCTACTTCACCAAGCAGTGGAACAAGCTGCCCAAGTGGCTGCGCAAGACCCTGACGCTGGGCGGCATCATCACCACGAAGCAGGCCATCGAATGGCTGATCGACATCATCCTGTGACGCCCACCCGGTAGGGGATTCCCAGGTTGAAACGACGTGCGCCCCTGGTACGCTCCGGCGACCCGGGGCGCATCGCCGTATCCCCCGAATCCCCCTCGGGGCGGGGCGAGTTGCCGGTGAATCGCCCGCCCGCCGATCCGCTCCCGACGGCGGTGCCCGGCCCCGGCTCGCCGCCTCCTCGGAATTCCCTGCGGGGACGGCCCCGGACCGGACCACTGCCCCGACACTTCATCTGCCCGACCACACCACCGAGGAGAACCATGGCGGAAGAGACGCAGCAGGCAGTCGGAGCCGACGAATCACCTCTGAACCACACCTGGCCGGTGCTGCTGTTCATCGTGGCGAACGTCGGGACCGGCTTCGCCTCCGGAACACCGGTCATCTTCTGGATTTCCGCCGCAATCGGCATCCTCGGCATCCTGGCCACCATCAGCTGCCTGAAGAAGATGTGGAACATCCGAAACGAACAGAGCAGTTCCTATTTCTGGGGCCTGGTGCTCATCGCGTATGCGGCCTATGTCATCTACGCGATCGCCAATCACTTGACGTAAAGGACCGGTCCGGCAGGCGACGGCGCCCCGTCTTCACGGACCGCCGTGTCGCCCACCGGACCTCGCCTTCCCCGTTCTCCCGTGCTCCCCGTTTTCCCTCCCTTTATTTCGCCTTGGCTCGCCTTGGTTCGTTCTGCCTCTGCTCGTTCTTCCTGCGCTCGTTCTTCCTTGAGCGGTTCCCCATCGATTCCCTCAAGGCGCAGGTATCCCCTCCCGATCGGTGAGCCGAACGCGCCGCAGCAGAACCGTGCGTATCACCGAGGGAGCGCCGCGGAGACGGGGGAGAAGGGGGCGAGCAGGCCGAAGACGGGAACGAGCGACGTCGCTGCCTCCGCCACCCTTCCGCCGGGACCGAGGTCGTTGAGCCTGGTCGTACCGTGTTCCGTGCTGAACAGCAGCGGTTGATCGGTCTGCGAGGCGTTCGCGGCGGGTGTGACGACGGCCATGGCTCCGGAAGCGAGGACGAGAGTTACGAACGTTCGGTACATTTTGGTCATGCCGTTCTCAACGACATAAAAGCCACGAGGCAACGCCCCTGTGAGCCCTTTGAACCCGCAGGCGGAATCGACTCCTCCCCTTCCATTGGTAAACGCGGCTCCCCGGTGAGGCGCCGTTGGTACTGCCCAGTAAGGTCCAGGAAGGTGGAAAAACAGGGAATGAGGGGGAGAGGGGTACGGCTGTGGGTGCGGGTACGGACTCAGGCGTGGACATGGACATGGACATGGACATGGACATGGGCATGGGCATGGGCATAGGTGCGGGGACGGGCATGGACGTCGATGCCGTGGTGTTCGATGTGTTCGGTACGTTGACCGACTGGCGGTCCAGCGTGGCCGACGCACTGGCCGGGATCGGTGGCCGGGCCGGACTGCACGCCGACTGGCCCGCCGTCACCGACACTTGGCGACGGCACTATCGGCCCGCGTTGCTGAAGATGGTGTCGGGGGGGCTGTCCTGGGCGCCGCTGGACGAGCTGCACCGCCTCACGCTGGACGAAGCGCTCGCCGACCACGGGCTGGAAGCTTTCGATGAGGCCGACCGGGGTGCACTCGTCCAGGCCTGGCACCGACTGCGTGCATGGCCCGACGCCGCGGCCGGCCTGGAACGGCTCCACCACAGCCGGGTGATCACCGCAACGCTGTCCAACGGCGGGATCGGCCTGGTCACCCGCCTCGCCAAGCAGGCCGGCCTCCGCTTTGACTGCATCCTCTCGGCCGAGTTGGTCAAGTCGTACAAGCCTGATCCGCGGGTCTACCTCTCGGCCGCCGAGCTGCTCGGCGTGGCGCCGCAGCGACTCCTGATGGTCGCCTGCCACCCGGACGACCTCGAAGCGGCGGCCGGCGCGGGACTCCGTACCGCCTACATCCCGCGCCCGCTGGAGTGGGGCCCGGACGCCGCCCCGGTGCCGGCACCCGCCGGTGTCGACCTCGTCGCCGCGGACGTCATCGAACTGGCTCATAAGGTGACGACGGTGAGCTGAAGGGGGCGCCGCGTTCGGCGGCGTCGTTACCGGGACGTCCCCAGGGGGCGGCTTGCGCCGGCGCCCTGGGGACGTCGCGTCCATGTCCTACGTCAGTCCACCGCGTGGTTACTGGATGACGGTTGCGGGGTTGCGGGTTACTGGATGACGGGGAGTTCGGTCATCTCGGTGATCGTGCCGCCGGCGAGGCCGACGTCGTAGAAGTTGCCGCCGTTGCAGTACTCCTTCTGCTGTGGCCTGGCCTGCCCGCCGTCGTAGCTGGTGCCGTTCGGGTCGGCGCACTGCTTGACGTGGGCGATACCGGTGTGCGGACCCGTCTTGTCGGTGCGGAGCTTGGGGCCGTGCTGCTCGATCACCGTCATCTTGGCGTCGGGGGAGAAGCTGAAGGTGCGTTCCGGGCCGTGGGGGCGCAGATGAACGCCGTCGTTGCAGGACAGCGTCGCGGTACGGGCGATCACGTTGTTCATGGCGCCTTCGACGCCCGTGACGTACACGAAGCGGTGGCCGGCGGCGAGTTGAGGGCACTTCGCGCCGGCCTGGCCGCCGTCCGGCGGGATGCTGGGAGCGGCGCTCGCGGAGGAGCCGCGGCTCGCGGCGGGGCTGGGGTCATCGGCGGCGGTGCCGGCGTCCTCCGGCCCGCAGGCGGTCAAGGTGAGTGCTGCCGCAGCGGTCAGGGCAGCAAGGAAGGCATGGCGAGCGGAAATGTCGTTCCCCCGTGTACGCGCACCCGTCAACTCCTGACGGGGCGAAGGTGAATGTGGATCCCGAGGCTGGCCGAGGTCGGTCAGCAAGATCACCGCGGCATCGTACAGCCATGCGAGTGCGGGCCGGTGGCCGTGGTTACCTGCTGCTGAATCTCATGGCTGCTCCCGTTCGTTTCACCCCGGGCCGTATCGGCGCCAACAGCCGGCACCGTCCGCAACGCCGACCGGTCGGATGCCGTGCACCCTCGCCCGTCCCGGTCGATGCTCTGCCGCGCCACGCGCCACGCGCCGATCATCTGCGGTGGGCCGTCATGGCCTGGCCCCTTCGGGGTCCGGCTCCCACACCGCCTGCTTGAGCGCCATCCGTGCCGCCGGTGCCCGGCCGGGGATGCTCGCCCAGTACGGATGCGTGGTGATCTGCACGGACAGGCGCTGAAGTGTGCGCCGCAGCACGGTGGTCTGACTCGGATTCTCCGTCTCGGCGAGCTGCTGGTACGCGGTGTACCAGTCGCGCTGGGCCTGTAGGAGGTCGTCTGGGAAGGCGTAGGTCGTCACCCCTGAATTGCATCACGTGTTCGAATTCTCTCGCAGCGCACGCAAGGGTGAATCTCCTGCTGGTTGTGACTGAGTGTTCGTTGATCGCGTTGCCTGGTTGAACGCGGTCGGTGGCGAGCCGTTCGAGGTGATGGCGTCTCAGGTGCGCCGAGACCAGAAGGCGACGAACGCGATGTAGCTGATGGCAGCGGTGGCCACGAACCAGAAGTACGGATCGCCGCTTCTTCCTGATGTCAGGTCACCGATGAAGGCGTAGAGATTCCCCACGGTAAGCACCACGCCCGTGCCGGCCCAGGCTCGCCCTCCGATCCGGGCGAAGCGCTCGTCGGGATCCTTCTCGGTGAGGCCCTGATAGGTCTCGCTTCGGCGGCTCAGCAGCACTAAGGCAAGGCTGCAGACCGCCAGGATCCCGAACGTCACCAGGCCGAGAACGAGGCGGCCGCCGAAAGTCGCGGCCACGAGGCAGGCGGCTCCGAGGACGAGGAAGAAGCCGGGGACGGACCGCCTGGCTCTGTTACTGGTCATCTGCTGGGCTCTGATCGACATGAAACATCTCCTCAACGCTGACCTCGAAGAACTTGGCCATGGACAAGGCGAGCGGCAGGGAAGGGGTGTACCGCTCGGTCTCGATGGCGTTGATCGTTTGCCGTGAGACCCCGAGGGCTGTGCCCAGTTGGCCCTGGGAGAGCCCGCGCGACGACCGCAGTTTCCTGACGCTGTTTCGCACGTGTAAAGCTTACTTGTCACCCCTGAATGGTTGTCAAGCTCGCTTTACAGGGGGTGGGGTTCGCGCGGCGCCTCGGGCGCCGTGTTCACCGTGTTGGTGGCCAGTCCGGTGTGGAAGGACGAGTGCATCCCCGACCGCCCCTTGGGAGATCACACCCCGCCCGCGAGTGCGGCTCCAGCTCCGAGGTGGTGTCACTTCTCACCGGCATTTCGCGGCGCTGTGATCGGCAAGCGCTCTCTGAACTCGTCGACAAGCGGTGCCAGGGCTCGCCTGCAAAGCCGCTGCTCTCCCTGTTGCGGAAGGCCCTGGTCGGAAGCCTGGGGCGCGGAGCGTTTTGGTTGGCCCAACGGGCCAAGTTGAGCGCTCGGTTACAGCTCAGTGGGGTGCCGCGCTCCAGTTGGCCTGTGAGTGTTCCAGTTGTAGAGCGAGGTGCGTGGACGCCTCAAGTCGGTGACGGAACGGGGGAGTTCGAGGAGGCTCCGGTGGCGCCGTGCTGCGGTACCTGGTTGCGGTCACCCGTCCTGGCCGGGGCGGTCTTCCTGTCGTGCCAGGGGGGTGGCGCCCCAGCCGTGTTCCAGCAGGGCGAACAACTCGCGCATGGTCCGGACCGGGTCTTCACTGGCGCGGGCGATGCCGGGGGCTTCCAGGGCGAAGCGCGCCAGGCCGGTGACGGCCGGGGCGTCCGGGGCGAGCCCGGTGGCGTCGGCGAGGGTGGCGGCCAGTGTCTTCTCGTGGCGCGACCACATGCGCCGGGCGTAATCCCGTAGCGCGGGAGTGGATTCGACGAGGACGAACGTGGGGTCGTCGGTTCGCACGGCGGTACGGCTGTGAACCATGTGGTCGCGCAGGGCGTGCAGCACGGACTGATCGGGAGCTCGATCGCGAACGGCGGCGACCAGGGCGCTCTCGACGTCCGCGTCCAGGTCGAAGACGAGGGCTTCCTTGCTGGGGAAGTGCTTGAAGAGCGTGCTCAGTGAGACGTCGGCCGCTTCCGCCACCTCGCGTACGCCGACGTTGTCGAAGCCGTGCTCGGTGAACAGTCGCATTGCGGCATCCGCCAGGGCCTGCCTGGTCTGTGCCTTCTTGCGCTCGCGGCGTCCTGTCGTCGTCTCGGCCATGCCGCCACCTTACCCCCTTGAAGGAATTCGATTGCAAAGGCGATCGGATAGAAAGTCGGAGCAGTTGTACTTTTGGAGTGACTGTGTTTCTGTGGGTGAGGGCGCCTGACCGGCACTCAGTTGCCGGCACCCGGGGCGCGTCCCCCACCGGAACGACTGGTTTGCCATGCCCGAAAGCGGGCTCCTCGGCAGGTAGCAGGTAGCAGGTAGCAGGTAGCAGGTAGCAGGTAGCAGGAAGGGAGCCGGGATGGCGATGTCACAGATGACGGAAGCAAGCAGGGCCGGCTCGACCAGCAACAGCCCGCCGACGGAGATCCCTCGGGGCGTCACCACAAGACACCAGCGATTTCTTCATCCGTAGAACGGAGCGTGACCCTCTCATGTCCACCACCCCTCGTATCGCGATCGTCGGCGCCGGTCTCGGCGGCCTCGTCTGCGCACGCGTCCTGAAGCAGCACGGCCTGCCGGTCACGGTCTTCGAGCGTGAGACCGACCCCCACTCCCGCTCGCAGGGCGGCACCCTCGACATCCACGAAGACACCGGGCAAGTCGCCCTGCGCGCAGCCGGACTCTTCGACCAGTTCCTGGCCCTGTCCCGGCCCGAAAGCCAGGAGTGGCGCCTGTACGACCGCCACGCGACCCTGATACGCCACGACCAGGCCGTCGACGGCGATCTGAGCAGGCCCGAGATCGACCGCGGCCAGCTGCGTACCCTCCTGCTCGACTCCCTCGCCCCCGGCACGGTCCGCTGGGGCCACTCCGTAAGGGCAGTCACCCCGCTGCCCCACGGCACCGCTCGCCTGCACCACCACAACGACACCGTCGAGGACTTCGACCTGGTCATCGGCGCCGACGGCGCCTGGTCCCGGGTGCGCCCCGCACTCTCCGACGCCCCACCCTCCTACGCCGGCGTCACGATGGTGGAAACCCACTTCGACGACGTCGACCACCGTCACCCCGGCATCGCCCACCTGGTCGGTCCCGGCACCATGTCCGCCAAGGCGGGCCGCCGCAGCCTGGTGATGCAGCGCAACAGCAACGGACACGTCCGCGCCTACATCACCTTCCGCGGTCCCCAGGACTGGCACGCCGGCCTCGACCTCGCAGACACCGAAGCAGTACGCGCCCGCCTCCTCGCCCAGTACCAGGGCTGGCACGAGAGCCTGTTGGACGTCCTGCGCGGCAACGACGGCGGTTTCGTCAACCGACCCATGTTCGTCCTTCCCGTTCCCCACACGTGGCAGCGCGTCCCCGGCATCACCCTGCTCGGCGATGCCGCCCACCTGATGCCGCCCGCCGGCGTCGGTGCCAACCTCGCGCTGCTCGACGGCGCCGAACTCGCCCAAGCCGTCATCGGCCGCCCCACCATCGACGAGGCGCTCGACGCCTACGAAAGCGCCATGCTGCCCCGCGCCGTCGACAACGCGAAGACCGCCCAGCAGATGCTCGCCACCCTCATGCCCGACAGCGACTCCGACGACGCCGCCTTCCCCGACACCCTCTGGCCGACCAGCACTCTCCCCGACTCGCGCCGCGCTCACATCAGCTGAGCCCGGCGGAGAACGCACCGTCCCGCCGCGAACATCGCCGGGTACGAGGACGCCTTCCTCCGGTACCTCGGCGGCAGTCTCCTGTGTGCCCGGCACCGCCTGACACGACGCCGCGAGCCCGTGGGCACTCCCGTCGGCCACCCGCGCCGACTGGAGTGCTCCGCCCCCCGGGCTCCGGCAGTCGCCACGTAGGGTCGTCCGGTCGAGTGCCGTACGAACAGGGTGGGCTGGCAGTGAACCTGAGCACGATCGGGCAGGCAGCAGGTCTGTTCGCCGTCACCAACATCGACGACATCGTGATCCTGTCCCTGTTCTTCGCCCAGGGTGCCGGCCACCGCGGCTCCGCCCGCCGTGTCGTGCTCGGCCAGTACCTCGGCTTCGCCGCGATCCTCGTCGTTGCCGTCGCCGCGGCGTTCGGTGCGACCTTCCTGCCCGAGGCGGCCATCCCCTACCTCGGCCTGCTGCCGCTCGCCCTCGGCATCAAGGCCGCCTGGCAGGCGTGGCAGAACCACCGCGACAGCGAGGACGACGGTGGAGAGGGAACCCCGCCATGCGTGCTGGTGCAGCCGCGGCTCGCGCTCCTTAAGCTCGTAAGCAGGAGTCCATGTACGCCGAGCCCTCCACTCGGCACCGGAGCGCTCGGCGCCTCACACAATCCGCCGTGCGCGGGCGGGCGCCGCATCGTTTGCCCCGCACGGCGACCAAGGTCATCACGGCGACACGCTCATCACAGCGACCACACCGACAGCGACAGCCGATCACGGTCGGTTCTCGGCGCCATGACGGAGGTCGGAAGTCGGAGGTCGGAGGCCGGACGAGGGTCGGCAGGCGTAGGAAGGCAGGCGTCGGGCGTCCGGCCGACTCGACGGTGGCGCACCGCCGGGGATGCCCCTGACCAGGAGCCCTTCATGACCACACCGCGGGACTTGTTCATCGTCACCTTGGACGTGGAGTCCAGTCGTCCGGTGGAGCGGGGCGACCTGTCACTCGCACTGGCCGGAGCCGAGCTGATCGACCTGCTCGAAGCCCAGGCCGTCACGCTGGACGGTGAGCACATCGTGCCCGGCTACCGACCGGCACTGGCCGATCACCTCTTGGACGAGGCTGCGCAGTCGCTGGTCCGAGACACGCCGCACGAGTCGGTTGGCGACTGGTTGTGGCGCCGAGGGAACCGTCTGTCCACGGCCTACCGGACCGCCCTGGAGTCCGAAGGACTCCTCACTCGGCAACGCCGTCGGGGGATGCCCTTCCGCAGCGTTGAGATCGCCCTGGTCGACTCGCCCGCCCGCAGGGAGGCAGCGCACCGTTGGACATCGGAGGAGCCCGTCCTCGCCCACCTCGCGGCGGGCCTGGGCGTCGGCAGCAAGCTGCCCGAAGACGCCCCGGACGTGTCCGATGACGCGGTGGCAACGGTGTTGGCCGAGGTCAACACCGCACTGGTGGAACTCCAGGCCGAGCGGCAACGGCGAGCCATCGAAGAGGCGGCCTTCGACAACATCTGGCGGGGCGGCGACGGTTGACCACGTCGCCGAAGGGAATCCGGGAGCGCCTCGGCGGTGGTTTCGCCAGGAGCGTGAAGTGCTTCCACTATCTGTTCCCTACCGCTCATGATGATCTCGGGGGCGGCGGACCCGCGTTCGCCGCGGAGCGTTGACCGACAGCTCCACAGCTCCGACAGCTCTCCTTGTCTGTCAGTCCACGGTTCGTCAGTCCGTCCACGGTCTTGGCCCTTGGCCCTTGGGGGATGAGTCATGCGCATAGGTGTCTACCTTGCACACCCGCGCCCGGGCAGTTTCAACCACGCCGTGTTCGAGGCCGTGGTGGACGAACTGCGGGTCCGCGGGTGTGAGGTTCTCGCACATGACCTGTGCGCGGAGGGATTCGCGCCGGTGCTGGCCGCCGACGAGACCGAGACGGTCCAGTCGGTGGACGGCGCCCGCGATCAGCAGGTGGCACTGCACCGGGCGGAGGTCGCCACTCTGGATGCCATGGTGTTCGTGCACCCCAATTGGTGGGGCATGCCGCCCGCGGTTCTCGCCGGTTGGGTGCAGCGTGTGCTCGTGCCCGGCGTCGCCTACAAGTTGGGCACCGCGCAGGGCGAGCCGGAGGGGTTGCTGAACGCCGGGCGGGCGCTCGTCCTGAACACCTCCGATACCCCCGCCGACCGGGAAGCGGACGAGTTCGGGGACCCGCTGGACCGGATCTGGTCGGCCTGCGTGCTGCCGTACGTGGGCGTTGCCGACGTGCGCCGCGTCGTGTTCCGGACGGTCACCGACTCAACCGAGGAAACCCGCGCCACGTGGCTGCACGAGGCGCGTCGGCACGCTGCCGCGCTGTTGGCCTGACATTGGTCTGACGTTGGCCTGACCGCGTGGCGTGCGGCCGAAAGGGGCGCACGGCGCAGGACCCGAGCGCCGTACCGCCCCGGCCCCCCGCACGCCTACGCCCCGTCCGGTCTCCAGCACAGGGTCATATCGGGCAGCCTCTCCATGTTGCGGCTGCCGTCGTCGGTGTCGACGACGGTGAAGCCGTGACGCTCATAGAACGCGCGAGCGCCGGTGTTCTGCTGGAAGACGTGCAGGGAGAACCCGTCAGCGCGGTGCCGCTTGACCTCGTCGAGCAGCAAGCTGCCGATGCCTTGGCGCAGCACGTCCGGACGCAGGTAGAGCTGCTCGAGCACGTCACCGTCGACGGCGGCATAGCCGACGATCTCCGCGCCGCGCACCGCGACCGAGGTCCGGCAGTCCCTGAGCACGACGTCCCGCACCCACCGCGTCACCTCGTCATGCGGCCGCAGCTGCGGAGGAAGGTATGGCATGGTCGCCGCTCGTGAGGCCAGATGGATACCGGCGATCGCCGCCGCATCCTCCGCCTCCGCGAGCCGGATCACCGTCGTGTCGTCAACGTGCATCGCAGGAACCTATCGGCGCAGCGGAGACGCAAGCCAGCGATTATCCCGGCGGAGGGCCGGGGCGCAGCACTGGCAGGAGCGGGGCCTGCCTCCGGAACGGGCCGGGCGAATGGCTCAGCGCCTCCCGGAACGTGGAGTTCGGGAAGCGCTGAGCCGACCGGCCTGAACTCAATAGCCTTCTGTGCACACGACGTTGCCGTTCCGGCGGTAGAGGCAACCCCAGGCCTTGATCCCCTTGTCGTTGACCATGGCGGTGTACGCGGAAGTCTGGCCCGACGCCACGGTCTTCGCGTAGCACGACGTGTGCCGGCAGGCACCGCCCTTGTTCCGCGCCTCGATACGGTCACCGGCGCGTGCGTGGGTGACACGGACCCAGGCGGCGCGGCACGCCGAGCTGTAACGCAGTTCGATCAGGGGACCGATCTCGGCGCTGCGGCGGACGGTGCGCGCGTGCTGGTCGCAGTGGGTGCGCACGGGGCTCTTTCCGGCGCAGCCGCTACCCGAGCACTGTGCCATGGGCGCGGCGGGAGCCGCTGCATGCCCGGGTGCCGTCCCGGAAGCGGCCAACAGGAGGGGAACAACCGCAGCGACCCCAAGACGTGCGAGTCCTCTCATGCCCACGATGCCTCCACCCTTTCCATCCTCTCCACTCTCCTTCTCGCTTCTGCCTTCTCTTCCGACTTCCGTTCCGCTCCCTCACCTACGTCCCGTCACTTGTAGGTGATGTCCCAGTGGCTGCTCTCACGGGCGTAGATGTTGCCCGCGGAGGACTTGTACATGGGCGCGCCGTCCCCGCGCCTGCCGATGTACCGGAAGGCGTGCTTGATGTAGTTCGTGACGCAACCGGTCGGAGCGATGTCGACCTTGTAGCCGTTCCAGTGGCTGTAACGGCCGGCTGCGTGACCGGTCTCGGTGCCACCGGTGATGGTGACCGCGCAGTGGCTGGCCCGCTTGAAGGTGATGATCCCGCTGATGGTGCCGGAGTTGATGTTGCTGAAGGAGGTGCAGTGCCGGTTGTAGCGGTTGGAACAGTGGCCGCTGGAGGTCCAGCTGATTCCGGCCGCCCGCAGCCTGCTGGAGGCTTGGGCGTGCGTCAACTTCGTACCGCTGGCGGCCGCGGTGTCGGCGGTGACCAGGGGGGCGACCACCGTGATGGCGGTGAGGGCAGCGGCAGCGAGGCCACTGCGGACGGGCAGCCGTGTGGAGATCATGGGATTCCCTTCGTGACGACTGTGCGGGATGAGTCGGTGGGTGTTGCCTGCTTCCCAGGCCGCGGATGATGGACCCGATTCGGCTGGGCTTGATCGGACTGGGCCGGACTGGATTGGACTGGGTTGGACAGGGGAGGGCAGTTGCTCCCACCTCCTGGGCAACAGGGTGAGGCCGGAGCCAGCGAGGGAACACTGCCGCCCGCAACGCAGGGATGCCGTGGGACGCAGAGGCGCTGAGCTGCTGGGATGCCGCGGGTCCTGAAGGGGACGTGGGACAACGGGCAGGCTCGGGCGGGCAGTTCGGTGCCGGAGCGCGAGCCCGCGCGGCTGCCCGTCCAAGTCCCTTGGTCCCTCCAGTGGCCAGGAAGACCCTGCCGTCGATCATCAGGTCCACGGATCGCCACCTTCAGGCTCAAGTCGCAACAGAGAAAGATCCGTTGAGGCAACACAGCGGATCCGTGTCCACGTGTCCACATTCCAAGCCCGACGTCTCGCCATGTGAGTGGTTGGTCGGTGATTCCGCCGGCGCCAGCCTTGCCCGGGGCCGCACCGTCCGCACCGCCCCCAACTCGCCAGGCTGACGGCCGGCCGGTCGAACGGGGTGGGGGTGGGGTGCGGATGCTGGTCGCCCAGTGGATGCCGCGTAACGGGCAGCACTTCGGCCCGTCGCGACCGGGCCTGCGGTCGCCCTGCTCGGGGTCGGCGGAGTCGTCGCGGAGTCCACCGAGACGGCCCGGTTCAGGTCCCCGTCGGCGTCGACCTGGGCCATCAGCGCAGTGTGCGGTCAGTACGCGGGGAACGCCCAGCCGCCGGGGTACCAGGGTTCCCGGTCGGCGCGGAACGCGCGCGTGACCCGGGCCAGTGCGCCGGGGCGCAACTCTTGGATCCTGCCGGCAGCCGCGAGGGAGGCCGGTGTCGTGCCGCCGAGGAAGGCCGCACCGAGTTCGGCGGCGCCCACGCGGAGGTCGGCGGGCGCCTTCGTGCGCGCGCAGAGAGCAGTGTCCCCTTCGGCCTGTAGCCGGTAGCGCCCGGTGTTCCAGGGGCAGAAGTCATCTTCGACGTCGAGGACCACGTCCAGCGGGGTGGCGTAGCGGCGTCCGGCCAAGGCCCGGTCGACGTCCACCAGCCGTACCCACAACCGGTCGACCATGGTCGACCGGATCGCCCGCGGCTCGGTGAGCAAGTGCGGCAGTGGCTCGTCCACGGCGGCTTCGTACTCGATCCACGGCACCAGGTCGATCCCGGCAAGGAAGCGCCACAGCGCGGCGTATGCCGACCGGGTGGCCGCTGCCAGCTCCACTACCTGCACCGCACTCGTGTCGTTGCCCACGGCATCGCGCGAGCTGCTGATCCGGTAGAGCGCGTACCCGGTGCCCTGACCGCCCGGGTCGCGGTGTACGGCGTATCGCAACGAAGTTGCGCCCCCGCGCGAGCTCGGCGCATCGTCCAACCGGTTGTTCCAGAACTGCTCGGCCCGGTCGGGCCAGCCGATCGAGCCGGTTCGGACCCGGTCGTAGATGTCCTCGATCACGGGTCGGGCCTCGTCGTGGCCGAGGAGGTGCAGGGTCCCGTCGCCGAAGTCGGTTCCGGGGCGGAAGGCCATGGACCGCTTCTCGCAACGGAGTTGGTTCCCGCGGGTGGCGGGGCCGTAGCCGAAGCGGCCGTAGATCGCGGCCTCGGAGGGGCGGAGTGCGGCGATCGGCTCTCCTCCGGACTCGTGCAGGTCGGTCAGCTGCCGGCGCATCAGCGAGGTGAGGATGCCGCGGCGCCGGTGGGTGGAGGCCACCCCCACCCATGTGACGCCTGCGACCGGGAGCACGGTGCCGGGGACGGTGAGGGACCGGGTACAGGTCGCGGCACCGCCCACGGGGGTACCGCCGTCGAACGCGGCGATGGTGCGCTCCAGCTCGATGGACGCGCGCTCCAGGGCGAGCTCCTCATCGGTCCGGTCGCTGCCGTAGGTGTTCGCGATCACGCGGGCCCAGGTGGCGAACTCGCCGTCGGTGACGGGGCGGAGGAGGTAGGGATCGGTCACCGAGCTTGTGTAGCCGAAGGTGGCGCTGCGGCGCGAACGATTATCGGGGGAAATCGGCGGTGGTGGTGACTCCACGCCTCCGGCCACTCCGCACGGCACGGTCGGCCGCTGATTCGGGGCTGCGGCACTGGTACCGGCAATGGGCCGGCTGTCCGGGGTGACCACGTACGGCGTCGGGGTGTGGGCCGGGGCTGGGCCGGGCTGGGCGTGCGGCCTGGGGCTGGGCGGTGCGGCCTGGGCGCAACGGTCGTGGCTGCCCTGGCGCAGAGCCCTGGAGAGGCGTTGGGCGTGGCGGAGCCGGTGCGTCGGGTGTCAGGTGCCGGGTTTCGAGTGCGGGTGTCGAGTGTCGAGTGCCGGCCAATGCCGCTCCGTCACACGGGGCGCAGCAGTCACATGTGCATCCGAGGTCGACGTGAGCGCGGTTTGCGGCCAGGTCCACGATGGCGGGAAGAGGCCGCCTACCGGGACATGTCGCCGTCGGCGCCGTCGTGGGTGGTGTGTGAGGTTCCTCTGATTCCGCTTCCGTGTGGGAGGCGGGGGTATCGGCGCGCTCGACGGCGCGCGGCGGCGAGTCCCGTGCGTACGGGACCGCTGGCGAGGGAGGAGGACACGGCCGTGATCGCTGGAATACGGCAGGAGTTGTGGACTCTTGCCATTCACGCCGGTAATGAACGGAGCGTCAGCACGGCCGAGGTATGCGGTTTCCAGTCAATTCCCTCGAAGCTCCCTCTGGCGGAAATCCGGACCGTGACAATTCAGCAGTGCAAACCGCATGGCCGAACGAAGGGGCGAGTGTGATCCGGGTCTTGGTGGTTCATGAGACACGGCTGGTGCGATCGGGACTTGCTGCGTTGCTGCGCGGCGAGGAGGACATCGATGCGATCGCGGCTTGCTGGGCGAGCGCCCCCGACAAGGCGCGTTCCTTCCGTCCTCAGGTGTGTGTGGTGGACGGCGACTGTGCGGGATCGGTGCAGGCGGCGAGCCATCCCGGGGGGCCGGGCTGCGCGCTGCTCGTGCTCGCCAGCGCCTGCCGTCCCGGTACCCTCCGGCGGGCCGTCGCCGCAAAGGCGCGCGGGTTTGTGGACAAGGACGCACCGCCGGCCCGGTTACGGCACGCCATAGACCTGGTAGCGGCGGGACAGCGTTACGTGGACCACACACTGACGCTGGACTTTCTCCAGGCCGCCGATATGCCACTGACACCAAGGGAGTTGAGCGTGCTGTCGCTGGCCGCGGGCGGGGCGTCCGTTCCGGAGATCGCGCGCGAACTGCATCTGAGCAGCGGAACGGTGCGTAATTACATGGCCGCGATCAATCGCAAGACCGGTGCCCGAAACCGGGTCGACGCCATTCGCATATCGCAGGGGGCCGGTTGGGTGTAGGGGGAGGCACCGCGGGGAGCAGGCGTCGAGTCCGCGCGGTCACCGGCCCCGTTCGACGGATTCCGGTTGCCAGGCGCCGGTCAGCTCGCGGTAGAGGGCCGAGCAGCCCAGCAGCTCGGTATGGCTGCCGACGGTGGCCCGGATGCCGTCCAGCACCACGATGCGGTCGGCGCGTTGGGCCGAGGTGATCCTGTGGGCGATGACGATCAGCGTGCCGGGACGGTCGGCGAAGGCCTGCTCGGCGTGCTGCTCGGCCGCGGGGTCGAGGTGACAGGTGGCCTCGTCGAGGAGGAGCAGGGGCGCCGGCGAGAGGTGGGCCCGGCCGAGCGCGATCAGCTGGCGTTCGCCCTGGGACAGCGTGGCCGGGTCGATGCGCGCATCCAGTCCACCCAGCCGGGACACCAGACGGCTCAGGCCGACGGCGTCCGATGCCGTGCCCACGGCGGCGTCGGACGCACCGTCAGGGCAGAGATAGAGCAGGTTGTCCCGGACGGTCCCGGAGAAGACGTACGCCTGCTGTGGGATCAGGACCCTCAGCCGGGAAAGTCGGGTTAGCCGGGAAAGCTGGAATTGCTGGAATTGCTGGGAAGGCTGGAATTGCCGGGATGGATCGGAATGGGGTGCGGGTGTGGGTGCGGTCGGCGGTCGGCCGTTCACCCGTACCGCGCCGGAGGTCGGGGCCAGCAGCCCGGCGATGATGCAGGCCAGTGTGGACTTGCCGATGCCGCTCGGGCCGACGACGGCGAGGTGCTCACCCGGCTCGACGACGAGATCGAGGTCGTGCAGCACCGGCTGTGCGTCGGGGCCGTAGGCGAAGGTCATCGACCGAAGCTCGACCCGGGGGCCGGACGGAACTGCGGTACCTCTGGAGGTGGCGTGGGTGTCGCCGGGCACGGAGTCCGTCCGGCCCGACGGAGTCTCGTCGCCGCTCGCTACGGCAGCGGCCCTGCCGGCCACGGAATCGGCTCTACTCACCACGGAATCGTCTCTACTCGCCACAGAATGGGCCCTGCTCGACGTGGAGTCGTCGCTGCCGGAGGTGGTGACGGGGGTGGGGTGTGCGGAATCGGCCGCGACCGGTCCGGTCCGCGGTGTCCGCGTCCCAGGTGTCCGCGTGCGGCGTGTCCGCGTCCGGGGCGGCGTGGTGAGCCGGTCCAGTACGACCAGGAGCCGGGTGCCGGCGGAGCCCAGGGCGTTCATCAGGGTGTGCAGGGCGGGCAGCAGGGCTTGGGTGAGATACGTCAGGGCACCCAGGACATCCCCCGCGGTGAGGTGCTGCCGTAGCAGCCAGGGCGCGCTGAGGAGCAGGAGAAGGACCGGCAGTTGGCCCGCGACGCCGAGGGCCAGGCAGCGGGCCGCGGCCCAGCCCGCGAGGTGCCGGGCCGCCCGTGCCTCGGCGTCGATCAGGCGGTGTGTGCCTGCCCTGACGGTGGGGTGTGCTCCGGAGGCGGTGATATCGCGCAGCCCCGATGCCACGGTTCCGAAGTGGGCCGACAGCGATTCGTCGGCGTGGAGGAAGGCGCGCTGATGACGTGCCATCGGGACCAGGGTGGCCAGGAACAGCAGCAGTCCGGCGACGAGGGGCGGCAGCACGATCAGCAGCAGTTGTGGGGCCAGGGAGAGCAGTCCGAGCAGCGCCCCGGCCACCGTGAAGACGAAGGAACGGGCCACCAGGACGAGTCCGGCGAAGCTGTCCCGCGCGAGCTCCGTCTGGTTGGTCAACCGCGAGACCACCGCGGTGTCGGCGGCGCGAGCCGGATCGGCGACGGCCTCGTCCAGCGCCCGCGCCACCACGGTACGCACCAGGACGTCACGCAGTGGTTCGACCAGGTCCGCAAGCCCGCGGAAGACGCCCCGTCCAGCGGCCCCGCTGATGACGACGGCCAGCGCGGCAACCGTCAGCCAGGCCATTCCGGTGCCGGTGCGGCCGGCGAGGAAGCCGTCGTCCAGGGCCTTGGCCACGGCGTAGCCGCTGACGAAGGTGTGCGCGGACTCCAGCAGGGACCAGCCGCCCATCAGGAGCAACACCCGGGTACGGGCCCGGAGGAAGCGGAGCGCTCGCGGCAGCAGTCGGATCGTCGCCGCGGTCATGAGTCGGCATCCGGGGCCGGCGTGGCGGGGGCGAAGACCGCGCGGTAGTCGGCGTCCTGCCACAGCAGGGCGTGCGGCGCGACGGCCCGTATCCGGCCACGCTCCAGCCAGGCGACCTGATCCGCGCGGGCGGCGGAGGAGAGCCGATGGGTGATGAGCAGCCGGGTGCCCGGCCGCACGTCCTGTAGGAGCGCCCGACTGACGTGGTGTTCGGTGACGGTGTCCAGGCTGGAGGTGGCGTCGTCGAGGATCAGCAGACGCCCGGCATGGGCGAACGCCCTTGCCACGCCCAGGCGTTGGAGCTCGCCCCCGGAGAGCGGGGCGTCGGTCAGCGGGGTGGCGTAGCCGCGCGGCAGCAGCCGTACGAAGGGTGCGGCGCCGGCCGCACGGGCCGCGGCCTCGACGCGGTGTGCCGGCGCGCGCCGGGGCCCGAACGCGATGGCGGCGCCGACGGTGTCGCCGAAGAGCGCCGGCCGTTCGAAGGCGTAGCCGACCTCCCGGCGCAGCTGCACCGGGTCGGCCTGATCGAGTGGTACCCCGTCCAGCAGCACCGCACCGTCGTCGGGATCGGTGAGCCGTCCCGCGACGGCGGCCAGCAGGGACTTGCCGGCGCCCGAGTGCCCGACCACCGCCATGGTCGTTCCTCCCGGCACGACCAGGTCCACCCCGCGCAGCACGGGCGCACCGTCGCGAACGACGGTGACCCCGCGCATTTCGAGCCGTCCGCTGCCGTCGGCGGGCAGCGGCCGGGAGCCGTGCCCCGTCGGGGGCAGAGCGAGCAGTTCGTCGATGCGCCGGGCCGCGGCGCGGCTCCGCACCAAGGCGTTGAGCTGGCCGGTCACCCCTCCCAGGCCCGCGGTGAGTGCCGCGTATCGGGAGGCCGCCAGCAGCCCACCGACGGTCAGTGCGCCGTGGGCGAGCCGGACCCCTCCCACCGCGAGGACGGCCGTGGTCAGCAACGGCACCAGAATGCTGCTGCCGACCACCGCCCGCCCGTAGACCTGCCACATGAGCCGTCCCTGCGCGCCGAGTTCGGGCAGTGGGGCCAGGATGCGGGCGTGCTCCCGGCCCGCGGAGCCCGCGGCGGCGATCGTCCGGGCACCGCCCAGCGCCTCCACGAGCCGGGAGGCGATCTCCGCCTGTACGCGTTGGTAGCGCCGGACGCTGTCGGAGGAGCCCCGGGCGAAGGCGCGCAGGAGAAGGGTCAGGAGCGGAAGCCCGGCCAGGAACACGGCCGCCAGCCAGATGTCCGTGACGGCCAGGGCTACCAGGGCCCCGACCGGAGTGAGCAGCGCGGCCAGGCCGGACGCCGCGGTGGTGGGCGCGCATCCGGCCTCGGCGGCATTGCCGGTGAAGCGGTTCACCAGATCGCCGGTCGTGAAACGGTCGGTGGCGCGATGCGGGGCGAGCGACAGCAGATGGTCGGTGCCGCGCCGGCGCAGCCAGGCGGCGCTGCGGGCGGTGGTGATGCCACCCGCGAGCGCCACCAGGGCGTCCAGCAGCACCTCCGCCACCAGCAGGACGGCGCTCAGCGCGAGGGCGCTGCCCACCCCGGGCGCGGAGCCGAGAACCAGGTCGAGGGTGTGGCCGAGCACGACGGGCAGGGCGACGCTCGTGGTGGCGGAGGCCGCACCGAAGACGCAGACGGCGACGGTGCCCACCAGGCTGTACCGGAGCGCACCGGCCAGCACGGGCCTGGCGCCGGAGCCCTGCTGCGGCCGGCTGTCGGCGGCCTGCCGTGGCCGGGTGACGGACTTCTGGCTGGACCCGGTGTCCGAGGCCTGCCGCCGTGGGTGGGTGCCGTCGTCCTTCCGCGGCCCGGTGTCGGAGGCCTGACGCGGCCCGTCACCGGAGAACGATCGCCGCCCGGCGGCCGGTTGCCGCGTCGGTGCGGAGGGCCCGGGTACGGGGGTCTCGCGACGGGCCGTGCGAGGGCCCGTGCGGGAGAACGGGCGATGGATCATGCGAGGAACCGCGCCTCCTTCGGAGGTATCCATGCCGGTGGGCTCCCCGTGGGTGGGCTCCTTGTGGGTTGGCTCCATAGGGTGGGCTCCCTGCGCGTGGGCGGGTTCCGGGCAACAGCTGCCCGGAACCCGCCTTACCTCGTCACCACGTCGCTACGGGACCCACGGCCCCGCGGCGACCGGCAGTCAGTTACAGGTGGTGACGCTCAGGCTGCTGTCACCGCACAGCAGCAGGCTCGCGCGGCTGCCGGTGTGGAGCTCCTCGGTGGCCTCGGGCTTGGGGGTCTCCATCGTCTGCAGGTCGAGAAGCGACATGATCATTCCTTTCGTTATGGGGACGGGGATGACTTTCGTGATCGACCCCGGCTGGGGCCGGCTTCAGGGCCGCCGGAGCGGCGGGAGGAAGGGCAGGTGCACGGGTTCCTCGTGCAGCGCGCTGCCCAGGGCGAGCAGACATCCGGCAGTGCCGGTGCTCAGGTCCATCGAGAGCCGCATCATCTGCTCCCCGGCGAAGGCCAGATGCCCTCCGTAGGGGACGGCTCCCCAGGAGAGGGAGTCGATCTGGCGGCGCAGGTCCGGGGCGGCGGTACCCGGTCCCGGGGCGGTGGTCCGGCTCAGGTACAGCACCATGCCGGCGGCGCCGCGGAACAGACCGGGCTGGGCGTAGAACTTGGCCTGCGCGGCCTGCACGATGTCGCGCTGCGCCGCCGCGAAGGCGTCGTCGTGTCGATGGGCGAGGTAGTCGTCGAGCACCATCCCGATGCCCACACTGCCGGCGCCGAGGTAGGGCATGGTCCGCCAGCCCTCGTCGACCTGGAGGGTCCCGCCGGCGCTCCGAACGCAGCGCGCGAGGTCACGTCGTAGGGCGTCGCCGGCCAGATCCAACAGCGCGTCGTCGCCGGTGCGTTCGTACAGCCGGAGGAAGAGCAGTGCGGCACCGCTGTCGCCGTGCAGCAGCCCGGCACGCGACGGCCCGGCCGGCTCCTCCCCGGCATCCGTCCGATCGAGCCGACGGGATACCAACTCGGCGCAGCGCAGCGCCTGTTCCCGTAGCCCGGAGGCGCCGGTGGACTCGGCCAACCCGTCCAACGCCAGGCCTATCCCGGCCAGTCCGCCGTGCAGGTCGGGGCCGACGTCCCGCCAGCTCTGTGCCGTGACCACGTCCACCAGGTCCAGGGCCCGTGCGCGGTGCCCGAGCCGGTCGAGGACCCAGGCGACGCCGGACAGACCGTCGTAGAAGCCGAGGGGAGTGCCCGAGGCGGGCGCCTTCGTCCGCTGTAACAACCACTCCTCCGCCTGCGGACATCGTTCGGCGCCCGTCGCGGAGAGGGCGTACAGCACGCCGGCCGCACCGTAGGCGAAGCAGCTCCCGCCGCCCGTGATGGCGAACTGGGCGATGTCTCCGGGGAAGATGCGGTCCTCCCGCTCCGGGGTGGCGGAGGCGAGCACGGCGCGCACCGCGGAGTCCCGGCTGTGCGGCCAGTCCGCGAGCGCAACCGGCAGATAGGCCTCCGAAGCGGAACGCGAGGCGGCTTCCGGCCCGGCCGCGCCGCCAGGACCGCCGGGACCGCCAGGACCGCCAAGACCGCCAGGACCGCCAGGACCGTCAGGACCGCCGGGGCCACGCAGAATCTCCTCGACCGCCGCATCCAGGAACTCGGAGGGCACCGGGAACTGCTCGGCGGCGATCTGCGCCAGATGCCGTGCCTTGGCCCGATCGACCGCGAACAAGCTGGTCAGCGGGAGGAACAGAGCCAGCCGCAAACAGGCCAGGGCGTAGCGGTCGACATCGGCGCCACGGCGGTCGGCCGGGGCCACGAACCCGGGGTTGGCGATCACCTGCCGACTGCCCGGGTCGTCGATGGAAGCGGCCTCGAAGTCCAGCAGCACCACTGAGGATTCGTCCTCGGAGAGCATGATGTTGAACAGGTGCAGGTCGTTGAAGACCACGCCCCGGGCGTGGATCGCCTCGACGGCCTCCTCCACCAGCCGGTGGACGCGCAGTGCCCACGCGGTGTACTCGGCCAGCCGCTCCGGGCTCGGATCGGATTCGATCAGGGGGTGCCGATGGGCGAAGAAGCTGTTGAGCGGACGCCCTTCCACGTACTCCAGCACCAGGAAGCTGTGCTCGCCGAGCGTGAACCAGTCCAGTACCTCGGGGGCGCACCCCAGCCCGGACAGTCGCCGCAGGGCGTCCCGTTCCCGCGCCAGCCGGGCCACCGCGTCCGCCTCGTCCGCGGCCAGACCCGCGTACGGACGTGCCTCCTTCAGCACCACCCGCCGCTGCGTCCGCAGGTCCCGGCCGACGTAGACGCCGCCGCCGTTGGAGAAGTGCAGCGCCCGCTCGATGGCGTACGGGAGGTCGGCGACGGTGGTGGCGGAGCGCGCCTCCAGATGCGGCTTGAGGAACTCCGGGAGCGACACCCACTCGGGAACCCGGAACGCGGGCTCCCGACGGTCGGGAACCAACCGGCCCCTGTCGTCCTCCACGGCAGGACAGAGCTCGCCCTTGTCGTCGTAGCAGTGCCGCTCGGTGAAGCTGCCGTAACGGACGTACACCGGCCCGGCGCCCCAGCGCAGATCACTGAGGATGTACGGACCGGGCTCACCGTCCAGCAGTGCGGCCAACTCCTCGGCGACGACCCGGCACTGCTCCTCGTCGGCCGGATAGACCGTGATGAACTTTCCGCTCGCGCCGCGATCGGTGTACTTGGCGTTGCGGATGTGCAGCAGATACCGGCTCGGCATGCACTTGAAGGCCACCGAGCGCGGTACGCAGTACTCCCAGACCTTCGTGAGCACCCGCTCGGCGTTGTCGAGACAGGCCGACACATGGATCTTCCAGCCCTGACGGGGCAGTTCACGGTCGAGCGGCCGGAAGGCCAGCCAGTCACCCGAGCGGTGGCGCTGCCAACCGGCCGGCAGCTCCCGGCTCAGTACCGGATACTCGGCGCCGCGGCCCTGGGCGTCCGCGGACAGCCGGTGCGGAGCGTCGTAGAACTGTCGGTCAGCGTCGCAGAAGACCGCGTATCCCTTGTTCATCCCACTCCCTCTCCCTCGGCCGGTGACACCACGACGCTGTCACGCCGCGGAAGCGTGAACCAGTCATGAGTGTCACGAAGAGGTCGTGAGAAATGCATGTTTTGTGTGAAGGGCAGGGAGCGGACGAGGGGCCGCCCGCGGGCCCGCCACAAAAAGTCTCTGGTCCTGGTCCGGCCGCCATGGCAAGATCACTGGCATGACCTACCGAATCGAGTCCCACCCCGCCTGGTGAGCGCCCAGGAAGAGCGCCGTGCGCTCGCCCCTCGCCAGTCCCTGTACGACTACGCGCTGCAACTCCATCGCGCGGAACCCGACGGCCGCTTGCCCCAAGGCGGCTACCCCCTGCCGGACCTGCCGCCGCGGCAGGGCGAAGGCAACCTCGGCTGGACCGAGACCCAAGTGGCCGTCCCCGAGGCGATCGTCCCGCTCCTGACCGAGCCGGACACGACCCGGGCCGCCGCGCAGGTCCACCGCCGTCTCTGCGCGCTCGGTGCCCGCGACCGCTACGTCCGCCGCGTCACCGCCGAACTGCCCGTGGCGGACGAGACGACCGCACGCGCCCTCGGCCGCCGCCTGACACGCGCCGGTACCAGTACGGCGGCCGTGACCGTCGGCATCGGCCTGCTGGCCCGCCTCGGCGAGCCGGAAGACGTGCCGTACCTCAAGGTCCTGGGCCTGCTACGGGGCTTCACCGCACCGGCGGTCGAGGCGCTCAGCACCCTCGACTGCTCGACCGCGGCCCTGGTGTGGCTGGCCGACTGCGCCTCGACACGGGAGCTGCGTCATCTGGTCGATGCCCTGGCCGGCCGCGATGACGAGGCCGTGCACAGAGGGTTGTCGGCGCTGCCCCTTGGGCCCCGTGCGGCGTCCCCCTCGCAAGCCCGCAGGATCGCCGAAGCCGTCCGGCTCGCGGACGTCCTGCGTCGGGATCCGGTGGACCCCGACCTCCTGGCGCAGGCAGGACGCCTACTGTCCAGGATGACGAGCGTGCGCGACTACCGGTCCGAGGTCCTCGCCTACCCACACGCCGTGGCCGCCTACGACGCCTTGGTGACCCGCGCCGCCCAACTGCCCCCCACCCTCGACCACTACGCGATCCTGCTCTCCCTCGCCCTCGACCTGCACAGCGGCCCCAGCGCGCTCCTCGACTGGCCGCCCGGGCACCGCGAGGAACTGCTGAACACCCTGGAGTCGGTGCTGCACACGCCCGCCTGGGCCGCCGTCCTGGCCGTGGAGCCGACCGACCCTGCCCTACGCCACCGCACCCACTGGGCACGCCGCGCAACCGGGCAACCCTTCACCCGTCGAACGGAACCGACCCGCCTTCGCATCGAGCCCACCGTGCGCGACCCGGCAGACCCGGACGTCGTGGAGACCCGGATCCTGCTGGACGGTCGCCCCTTGGTGCCCGAGGCCTTCGGCCGGGGCTCCGCCAACTCCCCGGAACACCTGCTCGACAGCGGCCGCCTGCGCGCCACGGACGAGCCCCACGAAGTGCAGCTCGCCGAGGCGTACTGCACCGAAGGCTGCTGCGGTGCGCTCTACGTCACCATCTGCCGCGAGGGGAACCACGTCGTGTGGCGCGACTGGAGCCGCCCGCCCGCGCCTCCCTCGCAGCAACCGCCGCCGGACCTCCCCGAGTACCGCTTCGACGCGGCCGCATACGACGCCGAGATCACGCGCGCCGAGAACGACCGCTCCTGGGCGTGGCCGGCCCGCACCACGGCACGCCTGATCACCGCGGGACTGCGTGCGAGGCCCGAGCTCCTCATCCAGTGGGACGCCCAACTCGGATGGGTGGGAACCGACTACACCAACCCGGACACGACCCAGCTGTCCTTCGTCTTCCGGCCGGGCTTCGCCGCCGGGCACAGTGCCGAGGACGGCCCGTGGCTCCAGTTCATCTGGAACCTCCCGGATGACGGCACGCCTCCCCAGGAGCGAGCCGAAGCCGCGCTACAACGCCTGGCGACCGCCGACCCCAAGCGCTACGCGAAGGTAGCCGGCGGCAGACGCGAGGACGCCGAGTCGCTCGGCTACCCCTGGCCCGGGAAGGACAACCGGAAGTAGGTCTCGTCGGACCGCAGTTCGCCGCAGCCGCAGCCGCAGCCGCAGCCGCAGCCGCAGCCGCAGCCGCGGCTGACCTGCGGCCGGCGACCCCGCGCCCGATACCGCGGCGGCCCCACCCGTACCAGGGCGGGGCCGCATCAACCCGGAGCGCCGTGCCAGGTCGTTCACCCTCGCCGTGCCCCTGCGGTGGACCGGTCGACGTCAGGCCTTGGCCACCGGGGCCTGGAGTTCGGTCACCCAGTCGTCGCGGTTCTCCGGGCACTCCAGGTTGACCTCCCGGGGATATCCGGTCGACCGGTACCCGTTGCCGTCGATCCAACGGGCCAGGGCCTGGGCCGTCGGAAGCACGGTGTCCATCGACCCTCGGTGCACGATGGCCGCCGCCTCGTCGACGGGCGGCAGGTCGAGCACTCTCACGGGTCCGTCCTGGACGGGGGCGGCGACCTGGACGGCGGCGTGGACGATGATCGCGCCGCCGCCCTGCGGGGCGTCCTCGTAGGAGGCGATACCGGGTCCCGACGGCGTGATGCCCGCCGTGGCCAGGCGGGAGAACAGCTCGTCGTAGAGCGGCCCGATGACCGGGCCGATGTCCTCGGGCGCAAAGCTCGCGGCGGTGGCCGTCAGCTCCGCCACCCGGATCGCCGAGACGCTCTTGATGACAACGTCGTTGCTGGGCATGTGCCCCTCGCTCTCGATCGAACGGAGCCTCGCCTCGACGCGGACCAGCCGTGCTGCCGTGGCGGCCATGGTGGCCTCCAGTTCGGCTTGTCGCAGCCGCAGCATGCCGCGCAGTTCCTCGGTGCTGATCTTCTCGTCCACGATGTCCTGCACCTGCTGGAGGGTGAAGCCGAGGTCCTTGAGGGCGATCACGCGGTTGAGGCGGCTGAGCTGGCCGGCCGTGTAGTAGCGGTAGCCGGTGGTGGCATCGACGTGGGCCGGGCGCAGCAGTCCCGTCGCGTCGTAATGGCGCAGCATCCGGACCGATACGCGGCCGTGCCGGGCGAAGTCTCCGATGGTGAACATGGTGTCTCCGAGTTGACCGTCTGACACGGTGTGAGGGTCAAGACGCTGCGTGGCGCCGGCACGTGGCGAACACCCGGGCGGTGTCCTGCACGTCCCTCAGCGGCCCTTGGCGCCGAGGTCGACACAGCGATAGGGCAACACGGCAATGCAGCAATACAGCAATACGGCGACACCTTAGGCCCAGAGGCGCCGATCCGATGTGCAGCGGTTCATTAAGTCAGTCACTTGATTTAATTTCGGGATGGGGGTTCGCTGAGCAGCGGAAGTCAGGCACGGACTGAGGAGGACTCGGTGACCGAGGTTCAGCAGGACGGCACGCTGCGGTATCCGCTCGCCGCGCCGGGGGCGTTGGAGCCGCCGGCGGAGTGGCCGGAGCTGCGCGAGGCGTGCCCGGTGGCGCACGTGACGCTCCCCAGTGGCGATCGGGCGGCGCTGCTCACCCGCTACGACGACGTCAGGCTCGCGCTCTCCGATCCCCGCCTCACCCGGGAGGGGCTGAGCAGGCCCGACGCGGCCCGTATCACCGCCGGCGAGTCGGGCAGCGTCTTCGACAGCCCGATGGCGCAGGCGCTCAACGCCGAGGGGCACGCACGCTGGCGGCGGATGCTCGGCAGGTGGTTCACGGCCAGGCGCATGCAGGCGCTGGTGCCGAAGATCGAGGCGACCGCAGAGCGGCTCGTCGACGGAATGCTGGCGCAGGGGCACCCGGCGGACGTGGTGGCCCACCTGGCCTTCCCACTGCCGGTCTTCGTCATCTGCGACATGCTGGGCGTGCCGGAGGGCGACCGGGAGGCCTTCAAGCACTGGTCGGACGTCTTCCTCAACCTGTCGAGGTACACCGCGGCCGAAATGGACGCGTCACACCGCGACTTCGCCGACTACATGTCCACCCTGATCGCCGGCAAGCGGACGGCCCCCCAGGACGACCTCATCAGCCGGCTGATCGTCGCCACGGACGCCGAGGGCCGGCCGATGTCCGACCTCGCCCTGGCTGCGACCGGGCAGGCACTGCTGCTCGCCGGGCACGAGACCACCGCCGGCTTCCTCACCACGATGGTGGCTGTCCTGCTCGCCGACCGGCGGCGCTGGCAACGGCTGTTGGACGACCCCTCGTTGATCCGCTCCGCCGTGGAGGAGGTGCTCCGCTACGAGCCCCACACCGGCTTCGGCATGCTCCGCTACGTCCACGAGGACACCGAGGTCCCCAGCGGCGACGTGCTGCCCGGTGGCACCACCGTGGTGTGCAGCATGGCCGCGGCCAACCGTGACCCGGGCGCCTTCGAAGGCGCCGACGAGATGGACCTCGGCCGCACCCCCAACACCCATCTCACCTTCGGCGCCGGAGCGCACTCCTGCCTTGGCCAGCCGCTCGCCCGCACCGAGCTCCAAACCGTGCTGCGGGTGCTGTTGCGCCGCCTGCCCACCCTCGACCTCGCCGTCGACCCCGCGCACCTGCGCCGCGTCGAGGGACTCCTCACCACTCCGCTGCGCGAGCTCCCCGTGAAGTGGTGACCACGGGGTGAACGGGGTGATCACGGCCGTGCTGGTGCGGCTCCGCCCACCCGTGCGCATCGTGCTCGCCGGCCATGGTGGCAGGATGAGGGGATGACGAGGAACGAACCGTGGGCGGGGCTGCACGATGACCTGCTGGCGGCGAAGGACATGGTGTACGACCCGAGCGGTTTTGTCTGCTCACCGCCGGTTCCCGAACCGGAGAGCGCCGAGTACGCGGCTCAGGGGTTCATGCTCGACGGGCTCTCGGTGAGGTTCCGCGTGGCCAAGACGACCCCGACGAAGGTCGGCCAGTTCGTCACGGTGTGGCAGCGCTCCACGGAAGGGCCCATCCGGCCCTTCGACGCGGACGACGGGGTGGACGTCTTCGTCATCAGCAGCAGGGACGGCGCCCACTTCGGACAGTTCGTGTTCCCGCGGGAGGTGCTGTGCGAGCGCGGCATCGTGTCCCGTAACGGCTCCGGTGGGAAGCGGGGGTTCCGTGTCTACCCGCCATGGGTGACCACGACCAATCGTCAGGCGCACAGGACGCAGGAATGGCAGGTGGTCCACTTCCTGTCCCTGGGGGAGGGCGGGCCCGTCGACCTGGCACGTGCCCGGGCTCTGTACCACCCGTAGCGCACCCCGCCGGCCCCGCCTCGCGACCCTGCGCTCGTTCGCTCGTCGTGCCCTGCCCGCCCTCCTGGCCGCTCAGGCGGTCCTGGCCGTACCCACGCCGCCCGATGTCTGCGTGTGCGCACCACGCCTGCGGTGGCTCGGTCGTCACGGCCCCGATCTCTCAGGAGCCGCTGAGCGAGGGCCGTGCACCAGCCCCGAGCCGGTCGTCTGCACGATTCGCCGTGAGACGCCCCACGGGCGCATGGAGTCCCGGGAGACCCGGATGCGTTACCACCGGCTGCTCGGGGACATGGACCGCACGGCGTGCGCGATGCGGGTGCGGGGGCGCTCCGAGGAGGAGGTCGCCCGGAGGCTGGTCGAGATGCGCAACGACGCCAAGGACATCACCCGCGCCGGCGTGGCCCCGGAGCAGGTCAAGCGGCTGGAAGAGCGCAACCAGAAGAAGTACGGCAACCCGCTCGGGCCGACGGCGGACCAGCTGTACGCCAAGTACGGTTCCTGGGCGGAGGTCAGCGCCGCCGCCACCCGCAGCAACGAGGCCGTGGACCACGAACTCGGCCTGGAATTCCGCCCGTGCCCCTGTGAGGTGGAGCAGAACGCGGCGGTCCCCGCTGCCCACTGAGGGCGGCGCCCGGCACCTGGACGGTCACTTCGCGGCCTGCGGTGCGGCAACCTCCGCGAGGGGTGTCCGCGCCGCGGGCCGGTGACCGTGGCCGACGGTCCCGCGGGTAGGGCGTGCGCTAGCGTGTTCGGCAGGGTGGGGTGCCGGGCCGGAACGGACGGGCGGACGGGCTGGGGGAGTTGGGCTCGCCGGCGCCCACCGACGGCCCGGGGCGAGGGGAGCGAGGAACAGGGTGTCCGGGAAGAACAGAGTGTATGAGAAGAGCGCGGTGTCCGAGCGGGACGCGGGGGCCGGGAAGAGCGCGGTGCCCATGGAGCAGCCGGACGCTCCTGAGCGGGTGTCGTACGACGCCAGTCCCTGGTGGGCCGGGCTGGGGCCGGTCGGCGGAGCCGTGCTGGTCCTGCTGGGTGTCGTCGCCGGGGTGCTGTCGTTCCTCGGTCTTCCCGAGGGGCACGCCGTCCCCACGGCACTCTACGGAGCGGGCAAGGCAGTGGCCATCGGCCTTGTGATCGTCGGTACGGCGCTCATCGGGCGGCTGCGCGGTGCTGGTGCACCCGATCCGGATGCAGGGGCCGTGGGCGAGCACGAGGGCGAGCACGAGAAGACGGTGTGAGGACCGTCCTGCACCCGCGGGTGGAGGCTCGGGTGGAGTGCGGGCTCGCGGGAGTCCGGTCCTGGGGTTGAGGCGTCTCCACCTGCTGGGCTTCTAGCGTCGGTGATGGTCGTCCTGGGCCGGATGGTCCGGCTGCCGGACGGCTGGGGGTTCTCATGGAAGCTGTCGGGGTGCGCGACGGGCGACAGCGGCGTGCGGTGGCCGTGCCGTTGGTGGTCGACGTCGTGCTGCCGCTCGTCCTGTACTACGCGTTGCGGTCGCAGGGTGCCGTTGCGTGGCTGGCGCTGTTGCTGAGCGGTGCCGTTCCCGCGGCGCACGCCCTGGTGTCGGCCGTGGTGCGGCGGCGTGTGGAGGTCTTCGATCTCCTGGTGGTCGTGCTGCTGGCGGCGTCGGCGGCCCTGTCACTGATCAGCGGGAGTCCGCGGGTGCTGCTGCTGAAGGACGCGGGCATTCCCGCTGCCCTGGGGGCGTGGATCCTGAGTTCGCTGTGGGCGGCACGGCCGTTCGCGTTCCACTTCGGACGCCGGTTGCGGGGGCGTGACGGCGAGGCGGAGGCGGAGCGGGTCTGGCGCGACCTGCCGGACTTCCGGGCTGCGCTGCGCGGACTGACCGCGCTGTGGGGCGGGGCCGAGGTGCTCGACGCGGCGCTGAGCGCCGTGGAGGCGTGGTCGATGCCCGTCGACCTGGTGCCGGTGGTCGGCAGGTTCCAGTCCTTGGCGATCCTGGGAGCGGTGGCGGTGCTCACCGTGCGCCGCAGCCGCACGTTCCGCAGTCGGTGGGGCATACCGCTGTTCGGCGTGCGGGCCCCGGCCGCCGCAACCACCGCCGACCAGGAGGCGACGGAGCGGACCGACGTCATATCGGGGCCGGGCCGCTGATGGCGAGCCGGACGGTGTGCCGGCAACTCCGGCACCCGAGTGCGTCATGACGCCGACGCGTGCCGGGGCCGCCAGCCCCAGGCGGTGAGCATCCCGGGCGAGAGGGCGGCGCACTCCGGCGCCACCAGGGACTCCAGGGCCGCGGCGAACTCCGCCTCGTCCACCTGACCGGTCGCCAGCACGGCGTCCCGGATGTGCTGCCAGGTGTCCGCCCAGAAGCGGCTGACGGGGCTGTCAGGGAGCAGCGGGGGGACGTGGATCTCGGCAGCCACGGAGCGCAGCCCCTCGTCCAGGAGGAGGTGGGGGTAGTCGGGCACCCAGGAGACGTCGGTGCCGATGGTGTCGTGCAGCGCCTGCCACATCGCACGCATGACCTTGGTGTACGGGGTGGTGGGTGCGGAGGCGGTGGTCAGGTCGACGGCGTCGCTGAGCACCAGTACGCCGCCGGGCACCAGCAGCGAACTCAGCCTGGCGATCAGGCGCCGCCAGGAGCGCAGGTGCATCAGGACGAAGCGGGCGTGCACGAGGTGGAAGCGGCCGGGGTCGAAGTCCGGTGCGGTGATGTCGGCGGTCTGGACGACGAGTCCCGGCGGGTGTCCGGTGGTGAGGAACCGGGTGTCGCGGTCGACGGCGAGGACGGAGGTGACGTCCGCCGATTCCAGCAGCCACCGCGCGAGGGTGCCGGTCCCGGCGCCCACGTCGAGGCAGTGCCATCCGGGGCCGGCCCCCAGCGCGGCGAGGCGCGCGGTGCTCAGCGCGTCGTAGGCGAGCGCTCCCAGGTCGATGCGGTCGGCCTCGCCGGTGTCCTCCGGGCGGAAGGCGTCCTCGCCGTACCGCCCGGCCTCCTCAGGCCGCACAGTTCCAGTATGGCCGCGATGCCCAGGGCCTTCCTGTCGGGGCGTGGCGCGGCAGGGGATCTGCGGTGCCGGCGCAGCAGCAGGTGGAGCACGGCCAACAGGGCGACGGTGGCCAGTGCACTGTGCCAGAGGAGGGCGTCCAGGCGGCCGGCCGCGAGATAGCCGCCCGCGGCGACCGCCGCCAGGGCGCACACCGCGCGGTCGATGATGCTCTCGACCGACAGCAGGGTGGCACGGGGCGCACCCGCGGGAATGGCGTCGTTCACCAGTTTCCGCTGGAGCGGATATGCGAAGCCGGTGACGGCGGCGAACAGGCACAGCAGGCCGACGACGGTCCACGGGCCGCCGAGCGTGCTGCCCGCCAGTGCCGCCGCCATCGCGAGGCTGAGCAGTGACACCCAGGCCACCGGGGAGAGCCGTGCGGTGAGCCAGTGCGGTCGGGCCGAGGCCACCGCCTCGGCGACGGTCATGGCGGCCAGCACCGCGCCGTGTGAGTCCTCGGCGATCCCGTGGTCCAGCAGCACCGGCTGGAAGAGGTTGACCTGGCAGATGCGGGAGAGCGTGAAGAGGGCGACGCCCTGCACCATCACCAGGGCGAGCCAGGGCGTGGCGCGGACCGAGCGCAGCGCGGCGGCCGCCTCGTGGCGGAAGGAGCCGCCGTGGGCGCGGGGTGCGGTGCGCCGGCCTGCGTCGCGGCCGCCGGGCGTCAACTGGCGTGGCAGCAGGACGGCGCAGACCAGTGAGCCACCGGCGCTCGCGGCGCTCAGCACGTACGGGGCGGAGTGCGCGAGTGCCATCAACGGGCCGACCAGCGGCCAGCACAGCACCTTCGCCGCCAGGCCCAGCGCGCGGGCCTGCCCCTCGGCCTTGAGGTAGTGCTCGGGCGCGCCCTCGGCCCGCAGGCCGTCGTAGAGGTAGGCGCTGGCGGCGCCGGAGGTCAGGGAGCGGCCGGCGGCGATGAGCAGGAAGTGGACCAGGAATCCGGAGTAGTTGGGCGTCAGGACCGGGGCCAGGTTCGCCGCTGTCATCACGAGCGCGCCGGCCCGCAGGCAGTTGCGGGCCCCGATGCGGTCGGCCACCAGCCCGGTGGGGATCTCGAACAGGCAGAACGCGATGTAGTAGATGCTCTGGATGCCGAAGATCTGGCCGTCGGTGAGACCGGCCTGTCGCTGGTAGGCGTAGAACACCGGCATCCACCACAGCAGGTTGAACAGGAGCTGGAAGCCGTTGTTGAGGCGGATGATGCGGCGGGCCCTCGGCGACGGGGGCGCGCCGCCCGGGGTACGGGGCGTGCGGGAACGGCCGCGACCGATGCGGCCGATCACCGCGCGTAGGGTCGGACCTGGAGCAGGTGGCAGGCACCTTGCTCGGTCATCAGCCACTCGATGTCCAGAGGCATGTCCACGTCCTGGTCGCTGAAGTGGGACTGGAGCAGCCGTCCGGCCAGGGCCAGTTGGGCCAGTCGGTCCCGGGTGCCGGCGGGCAGGTCCGCGCCGCACGAGCCCAGTGCCACGGTGCGGCCGCCGCCCTCGACCGTGTTGTACAGGTACTGGAGCGGCAGCGCGGTGCCGTCGACGACCGTCTCCGGCGAGCCCGGGGTGCAGTTGAGGTAGACGTTGCGGAAGTCCGCGCGCCGGGTCGGGTTGCAGGTCACCAGCACGCCGCCGAGGTCCGCGGGCTGGTAGCGCTGAATGATCACGCCCATGTAGGTGTCGTCCAGAGGGATGCCCGCCTGGTGGCGGAGCCGTACGCTGCGCGGTGACAACAGGGACGCCCACACCTGGCGTACCGCGTCGAGGAGTTCGTCGGTCCCGTGCACCGAGGTGACCGAGTCGTAGACGCCCGCTGCGGAGAACCCGGGCAGGTCCTCGGCGTTGGAGGAGGAGCGCACCACGAGACGACCGGCGGCGCCCGGTCCGGCGGGCAGTGCTCCGGTGATGTGCCGGGCCACCTCGTCGGGCATCGGGGCGTGGCGGACGATGCGCTGCACCTCTCGGCAGAGCGCGTCCACCGCGTCCGCGGCATCGAGCTCCAGGGCCATCTTCAGCTTCCCCAGGGCCTGTTGGACTGCGGGGCAGGAGACCAGGAAGCGGTGTTGCAGGGCGAAGGGGAGCGCGATCCCGTCGGGAGCGGCGATCGTGCTGCGGACGAAGTCGGCGGCAGCGGCCCGTAGTTCCGCGCCGCGAAGGGAGTGTGCGACGCCGAGGCGTGCCGTGAGGTGGGTGTAGAGGTCCGCCCGCGGCGGCCTCGGGCGGCCGTGGAACGCGGTCAGGTCCGCGGTGCGGCTGGCGAGGACGTGGTGCAGCTCCCCGAGGTTGGCCGCCTTCGTCCCGTAGCGGTCCTGGTCGGTGCGGCGCAGCCGGTGCAGGGGCAGCGCGGGCACGTCCTCCAGGAGCGGGGAGCGCAGCCGCACCCGCTGCTGGTGCCACGCCGGCGCGGTGGGCGGCGGGGCCTGGGCGAGCCGGACGAGGGTGATGTCGTCGTCGCCCACCGCGTATCGGACCCATGCGCCGTCGAGCCCGTCCGTCGCGGCGAGGTGCTCCAGGTCGCGGACAATCGCATTGGGGATGCCCCAACCGGAGGCGAGGACGTTGGTGTGCGAGAGCGGGGTGGTGGGCGCGGTGTTGATGAATCCGGCGACGCGCGGCACGTCGTCGGGCAGGCACGGCATGGCCACGATGTCCGACCAGCCGAGGGCACCGGCCTCGGCGGCGTACTCACCGGCGGTCCGGAAGTAGCGCAGCCGGCCGACGGCCTCACCGGGGTTCAGCGGGGTCCGGGTGCGGCTGCCGAAGAGCTCATGACTGAGGATCCGCGGCACCCGGACGTCGCTGATCGTGGCGAGCTCGTGCTCCTGCCCGTGGTTGGCCGGCTTCAGCAGCAGCGGCAGCCGGCCGTCGAGCCGGTGGCGGACGGAGGTGTAGAACTCCTCCAGCAGCGGGCCGGCCATGGTGTCGGCCTCGGTCGTCTCCAGGACGAGGAAGGGCCGCTCCCGGCCGTCCGCGTTCCGGTCGGCATGCAGGGAGAGCACCCCCAGCAGGAACCGGCGCTCGGGGTCGGCGTAGACCGAGGCGTTGAAGGCGTCCAGGCAGGAGTCGAGCGCCGCCAGGTCCATGCCGAGGACCCGGGTGGCGATGTAGTCGACGTGGAAGGGGTGGACGGCGGTGTCGAGGAGGTGCCAGGTGTGCTCGGCGCGGTCCACCACGACCTTGAGGTAGGGGTGTCCGGCCAGGGTCCCGGCCAGGGTGCGGAAGAGCGGGAGGGAGAGGTGTGCTCCGACGGTCGTGCGGTCGCGGGCCGGGCCCGGCGTACCGGAGGGGAGGGTGGCGGTGGTCATGGTGGTGCTCATGAGTGGGCCTCCATCGGCTCGGCCTCGGGGAGCGCGTGCGGCAGGGCGTCGACGAGGGTGCGGAAGTCGTCCAGCACGGTCTCGGGATCGGCGGCGGACAGCAGGCACAGGGCCGCCATGGTGTTGGCGCCGGCGGCCGGGTCGTAGACCGGTACCGGTGCCCCGTCCGGGAGCGAGTTCTCGGCCACCACGGACAGCCGGCTGCCGGCGCTGAGCGGCACCGTGTCCCGTACGGTCGGGAAGTCCCAGCGCCGCCGGTCGCTCCAGGCGGCGCCGTCGCCGTTCACGGCCAGGACGACGAGGGAGCCGGCCGCGCCGCGCGCCTCCTGAGGGGTGCGGGCCCGCGCCGGCCAGGACACCGGACGCCCCAGCAGGTGGTCGACGAGCAGGCCGATGAGGTCAAGTCCGAAGACCTCCTCGATCTGCGGGACGGTCATTGCCCCGCCGAACCGGGCGGCGGTCTCGATCACCCACATCCGGCCGTCGGCACCGAGCTTGATCTCGGTGTGGGTACCGCAGTTCTCCAGGCCCAGGGCGTCTACCGCCTCCCGTGCGAGGGCCACCACGCGTTGCTGGGCCTCCGGCGGCAGTGCGGCCGGGGTGATGCCGGCGCGTTCGGTGAACGGCTCCACCGTCGGCATCCGGCCACTGAGGCAGACCGGACGGAACGCGCCGTCCACGACCACGCCCTCGACGCTCACGTAGTCGCCCCAGCCCGCCTGGTCGAACCAGCCGTCCGCGGTGCCCGGCACGATCTCCTCGACGAGGAAGTCGGCGCCGGCGCCCGCCACGTGCAGTTCGGCGTAGCCCAGCTCGGCGGACTCGGCCATCACCTCGACGGCCCGTCGCCAGGCCGCCGGTACCTCGTCGGCGGACCGGATGATCCGGTGCGCGGTGGAGCCGGCGCTCCAGGCGGCCTTCAGCAGCAGCGGGAGGCGGAGCTCGGCGACCGCGTCGGACAGCTCCCGCTCGTCGGCGACCGCGCGGAACCGGGGCTGCGGTATGCCCCGTCGGCTCCAGGCGCGCCGCATGAGCCGCTTGTCGCGGGCGAGTGCGCAGGCGCTGCCGGGGCCGGCCAGCCCGAGCTTCGCGCAAGCCTCCGCGACCGCCACGACGGCGTACTCGGAGAAGGTGATGACCGCGTCCGCGCCCACCTCGTGGGCCTGGGAGACGATCAGCGACACCAGGTCGCCACGCTCGGGCCCGGTGGCGGTCAGTACGGAGGCGCACCGGCGCCCGACGGACGCGGCGACGGCGGGCGGCAGCGTGCTGAGCGCCAGCAGGTGCACTGCCGAACGCGCGGCGACCCGTGACAGGGCATACCCCAAGGGCGGTCCGCCCTTGGCATACACAAACAGCACCGTGCTCACTGGAATTCGACTCCTTCGCAGGTGGGTGGGGCCGTCGTAACGGCGGTTGGCGTCCGCCCCCGATGCCCGGACGCCGTACCTCCAGCGAACCAGTCGGGCGGGCCCCGGAACGCCGCCGAGGGCCGCGAGCGCTCAGGCAAATGCCAGAGTTGTGGAGGTCGTCGCTCCGCTGTGAAGGTTCTGTGATGCCCTATGGGAGTGGTCTCACCCGCGCTCCAGATCGGCCGAGAACCGGGCATACGCCGTGCGGGCGGGGGAAACGCATGGCCGTGGCGAGCGCCGCGTACCTGAACTCCTCAGCCCAGAGAGGTCGTCGTGGACGAGACCGTTCTGAAGTCGCTGCTCCAACACCTACCGGTGTCCTGGTGGGAGGCGGACCGTGAGCTGCGGGTGGTCGACAGCGGGGGAGGGGCTTTCGGTGACATCCGGACGGCCCAGCGATTCCTCGACACCCTGCGCCAGGAGCTGCCCGCGCCGTCCGCCCAGTCCGGACACCACTGCTGGCAGGCGCAGTTCGACGGCCGGCTCTTCGACGTGAACTGGCCCCTCGACCCGCCCCGACAGGACCGCACCCGCGGCATGGCGGTGGAGGTCGGCCCCTGCCCGTCCACCACCCGCCGCTATGACGCCTTCGCCGACCTCGCCCCCGCCGCGGCCTTCATACGCGACGCCGACGGGCGCTACCGCTGGGCGAACCACGCCTACGCCCACCTCTACGGCACCACGCCGGAGGGCGTCATCGGCAAGCACGTGCGCGACGTCGACGCCCCGGCCGACGCCGACCGGGTGCTGGCGCTCGACCAGGACGTGCTCGCTCGCGGCAAACCGGTGCGGCACACCCTCACCTACCACCGCGCCGACGGCACCAGCGGGCACGCGGCCGGCCACCGCTTCCCGGTGCACGAGGGGACCGAGGCCTGTGTGGCCGGGATCTACATCGACATCAGCGACTACACCCGCGCGCTGCACCAGCGCCGCGAGGCGGAGGAGAGCCTGTGCGCGCTGCGCGACCACAGCGGGCTGCCGTGCGCCCTGATCTCCGCAGGCGGGAGGATCCTTCAGGCGAGCGCGGCAGCCGCCGAACTGCTGGGCACCCGGCTCTCGGAGCTCGTCGGCCGCCGGGCGCACACCCTGCTGGCACCCGCCCCGGAGTTACCGGCTCTGGAGCGCAGCTGGCACGCCCTCGTCGCCCGCCGCAGCCGGCGGATCCAGACCTCCGCCGTCCTCGTCGACGGCGGCGGCCGACAGCGCCGCGCCCGACTGCACCTCACGACGGTGGGCCGGGGAGCGTCCCGCGCGGCCAGCGTCTGGGCGGTGGTCACCCACCAGAGCCTCGCCCACGAAGCGCACCCACCCCTGACGGCCAGTCAGGTCCGCATCCTGTCCCTGCTGGCGGCCGGCCGCAGCAACGGGGAGATCGCCACCTCGCTGCACCTGTCACGGCAGACCGTCGACTACCACCTCAGCCGCCTCCGGGACCTGCTGGACGCCCCGACCCGGTGCGCCCTGGTCGCCCGCGCCTACGTCCTCGGGATCCTCGCCCCCCAGGCCTGGCCACCCCGCTCGGCGACGGCCTGCCACCCCCACAGCACCACCTGACGCACGCGCCGCCGGTCATTTCCCCGAGCCGGCGGATCAACGGACACCGTCCCTCATCAGCCCGAGGTCGCAACGATGGTCGGCTCAGGCGCTGGCATGGCCGCGATCATACGGACCGGGCGTCGGAAGTCCGTACGATCGGAGAGTGGCAACGTTCCGGATCGAGCGCGGCTCGCCCCTGTCCGCCGCGTGCGCATGGCGGCGTCTGGCGCACTGGGAAGGCCATGCGGCGCACGTGCCGCTGACCGCGATCACGGTGACGACGGCGCCACCGGCACGTGTGGGAACCACCCTCGTCGCCCGCACCGGCCTCGGCGGCCTCGGATTCGACGACGTCATGCGGGTGGTGCGGTGGGAACCGCCAGGGGACGCCACGCCCGCGACGGGCCGGTGCCGTCTGGAGAAGTGCGGGCGGGTGGTCACGGGGTGGGCCGAGATCGAGGTGCGCCCGCGGCCCGGCGGCGGCTGCCGCGTCGTCTGGAGCGGTGACGTCGGCGTCCGTCACCTCCCCGAGCGGCTCGGCCCGGTGACGTCCCGGTGCGCGCGGCTGCTGTACGGCCGCATCCTCGATGGACTGCTCGCCGACCGGTAACTCGCGGGCGGTCAGGGAGATGCCGGGCGGTGCCTACGCGCCCGAGCTCCCACGCGCCCACGTGTCTACGTGCCTACGCGCGTACGTGCTCGCGGGGGGCGCTGGGCCTGACGACGTCGTCGACGACCCGGCGCGTCCACGATCCCTTCATCGATCACCCTTCATCGATCACCACTGCCCGACCCGGCCCAGCGCCCCGGATCGTCGACGCGCTCGCACGGAAGGTAGCCTGCTGTCCCGTCAGTGCCGCGCTGACCTGCTTTTACCGTGATTTCAGGGGGATTTGCTCCATGTCCGCACCGCCGCCGTTCCAGAACCACCCTCCGCAGCAGCCGTACGGGCAGCAGCCCCAGCAGGCCTACGGACAGTACCCGCAGCAACCCTATGGGCAGCCGCAGCAGCCGTACGGGTACCCACAGCAGCAGCCCGCGCCGGCCCCGCGGCGGCAGCCCCAACGCAGCCCGCTGCGGGGCCTGATCACCGCCGTGATCGTCTTGGCGGTCTTCGGCGGCGGAGCCTGGTACGTGTGGGACTACAACACCAACCCCAACGGCGGCAAGGCCAAGAAGGAGGCCCAGCGCGCCGCGCGGGTCGCAGAAGGCAAGACGCACGACCCGCAGACCGGCGACTGCGTCAAGGTCGACCAGGTCAACGGCGAACCGCTGCCGACCATCGTCGACTGCGCCTCCCGTGACGCCGAGTACAAGACGGGTGAACGGCTCTACGGGGCCGGCAAGCAGTGCGGCTCGTCGTACGACTACGCGATCGAGGTCGTCCCCCACCGCAGGATCGGCTACACCATGTGCTTCAGCAAGGTCTGACGGAACCTCGATTCCCGCTACCCCACTTCCTCCAACCCCCGTGCCCCCTACCCTGCGTTCTCCCGCTCGGCGCGGCGGCACGGGAGCGGGGGAGCGGGGGAGTGCCGTATCGGCTCACCGGTAACAGACGTAGTACCCGTTGTGCCAGTGCCTCTCCCAGTGGCCGGGATACCAGCGCTCGATCCAGTGGCCGTTGCGCCAGAGCCTCTCCCTGTGGCCGGGGTACCAGCGCTTGGTCCAGTAACCGGAGTGCCAGATGCACTTCGCGGGGATCTTGTGGCTTGCCGCCACGGTGGCGGTCGGTGCGGCGGTGTTCGCCGCCACCGCCGTGCCTGCGGTTCCGACGGCGGCCCCGCCGGCCAGCAGCGCACCGGCCGTTGCCACCGCGAGCGAGCGCCTCATCTTCCGAGCTCGCATCGGTACACATCTCCTCTCATCACCTTCATGACCCGCGGTGCTGCTCCCGTGCGCCGCATCGGGGATGCGGCGCAGGCATGCGGACATGCGGGACAAGGTGCTATAAATCGAAAGTACCTCAGATCAGGGTGCGTTGGCCTGGTGACGCTGGGAGGCGCCGGGGTCACGTTCGGTGCCCTTCGGGCGTCGACGCGCATCGAGCACTACCGCGGGGACGGGGCGATCCATGCGCGGAGCGCTCGTCCGCGCTCGGAGCGCAGGGCGCGGGGGTCGGTGGTGCGGGTGGCCCAGGCGACGTGGCCGTCGGGGCGGACGAGGAGTTCGGTGAAGCCGTCGAGGGCAGTCTCCTCCTCGTCGGTCGCGGCGGTCACCTCCGCTTCGGTGACGGCGCTGTACAGGTACCGCAACCGCGCCGAGATACCGGTGTTCATCCAGTTCACCTTCGACGACGGTCTCATCCCGGGCGAACGGTTCTTCCTCGACCTGACGACGCTGTGCGCCCACGACGTGGCTATGTTCACGAGAACCGGCTCTGGCTCAACTTCTGTGAAACGGCCACTCTGAGTGACAGTCGGACCTCTTCGAGCTGTACGCGAAGTCGCCCGAAATTGGCCCGTCGGCCC
>NZ_JBEZIX010000068.1:0-43898 GCF_040651315.1 Streptomyces sp. NPDC048506 | reverse complement strand
ACCCTGGCCCGCGAGTTGCTGCCGCGCAAGGTGCGCGTCAATGCCGTGAGCCCCGGCCCGATCGACACCGGCATCCTGGACCGCTCCTTGCCCGCGGACGTCGTCGAGACGATGAAGGACACCTACCGGAGCACCATCCCCATGCAGCGGCTGGGGATGTCCGAGGAAGTGGCCGCCGCGGTGGCGTACTTGGCGTTCGGTGCGACCTTCACGACGGGAGCGGAGTTCCCTGTCGACGGAGGGGCTTCGCAACTCTAGGTGCCCTGACCGCGTAGGTTCACCGGTCGTTCAGGCCGCGGCGGCAAGGGGACGTCCACCCCAGTGGATGCCCCTCTCGCCGCGGATGCGGGCGCGTTCCTTGCGCTCGGCGGCCAGGACGTCGCGGTGGCGGGCTTTGGCGTTGCGCCAGCGCAGGTAGGCAGCGTGTTCCCGGAGCCCTTCTTGCGCCGGTTGACGCCCCACAGGGTGTCGTCGCCGACCGAGTAGCAGCCGTGGAAGTACCGCATCCCGTGGGTGCGGTGGTAGGTGGCCGGCACCCGGTTCCCGCCAGCGGCGGCCAGCAGCATCATCGCGCCCCGATATCGCACCGAGCTGGTGCTGCCCCGGCGCACGATCTGTTGCCGCTTCTGCCCCTCCTGGTCGGTCAGTCTGCGCACACGGGCAGGCTCGGCCACCGCACCTCCAGCGATCGGATCGGACGTCACCGCACAGCCAACCGCCACGACCACCGCCCCGGCGAACCTATGCGGTCACAGCGCTAGAGGTCGAGGACCACTTCGGTGATCGGTTCGCTACAGCAGACGAGGACGGTGCCGGGCTCGGGGAGTTCGAGGGGTGGGGTGGTGTAGGTGATGTCGCCTGCCACGAGGTGGGTGATGCAGGTGTGGCAGACGCCGGTGCGGCAGGACCAGCGGGTGGGGATGTCGCAGGCTTCGGCGAGATCGAGCAGTGAAGCGTGGGCGGATGACCAGGGGGTGGTGATGCCGCTGCGTGCGAAGGTGATGAGGGGACCGGTGCCCGTGGGGCCGGGTGGTTGGTGCGGCTGGATCGCGGCGGTGGTTGTGACGCCTGGGTTGATGGCGGGGAGGGCGCTGAACTGTTCCGTATGGATCCGCTCGGGGCGCAGGCCGTGATCGCGCAGGAAGCCGCCGAGGTCGTCCATGAAGGCGGCTGGTCCACAGAGGTAGGCGTCGGCGTCGGTGGGGATCCCCATGGCCGCGAGTGATCGGGCGGTCGGGCGGCCCTGGGTGATGTGGGGCTCGTCGGGATGTGGGGTTTCGGAGGTGTAGTAGATGTGCTCGTGGGCGTGGGGGAGCTGCGTCAGGAGGGCGTGGGTCTCGTCCGCGAAAGCGTGGTGGGCGCGGTCGTGGGCGATGTGGATCCACCAGACAGGGCGCGGGTCTCTTGCGTCGGCGAGTCTGTGGAGCATGGCGAGCACGGGAGTGGCACCGATGCCTGCCGAGATGAGGACGATCGGGCGGGTGCCTTCTTCGAGTACGAACGTTCCGCGGGCGCTTGCGATGTCCACGAGGTCCCCGGGGCGGAGCGTCGCATGGATGTGGCTGCTGACTTTCCCGTGGGGCTCGCGTTTGACGCTGATGCGGTAGGTGCCGGCTGTGGGCGCGGAGGAGAGTGAGTAGCTGCGCACTGCGGGGGCGCCATCGCCGACGGCCAGGCGGATGGAGAGGTACTGGCCCGGGCGGGCCTCGGGTAGGGGTGTGTCGTCGGTGGTGTCGAGGTAGATCGACGAGACGGTGGGGGTCTCGGGGACGATGCGGGCGACGCGCATCGTCTTGAAGCCCGGCCATCCCGGCTCTTCCCTGGGCTGCTGAGTGCTGGCGCGTTCGCCTGGCCATCCCGGTTCCTGTTTGGGCTGCTGGGCGGCGGCGAGTTCGCGGAAGGACTGCTGCCATCCGGGGCTGAGGGCGGGGATGTTCAGTGCTCTGCGCAGCTTCGCGGGGTCGCGGCCGGGGAGGTAGAGCAGCGCGTCGATCTCGGCAACGCTGAGTTCTTCCGGACCTTTGCGGGTGAGGGCGATCTCGTCGCCGGCTTGGACGCGCCCCTCGGTGATGACGCGCAGGTAGAAACCGGGGCGGTGGTGGGCGACCAGCAGGGAGGCCATGGTCGGTTCGCCCAGGCGCATGCCGACGCGGTAGCAGGTGACGCGCGGCTGGGTGACTTCGAGTTCGGCTTCGCCGATGCGGTACCGGTCGCCGATGCATACTTCGTCGTCGGGCAGGCCGTCGACGGTGAAGTTCTCCCCGAAGATCCCGAAGGTCAGGTCGTCGCGACCGAGCTGCTTTTGCCAGTACCGGTAGGACTCCAGCTGATAGACGAGGACGGCTCGAATGTCGCCGCCGTGCCCGGCCAGATCTCCTTGACCGTCTCCGTCGACGTTCAGCCGCCGGACCATTCGGGGGCCCTGGACGGGGGCCTTCCAGGCTCCGGTGTGGACGGTCCTTCCCTGCCAGGAGACGTCTTGGGGCATGCCTACGTTGACGGACAGCAGCGTCGCCATTTGCGGACCTCCTGCGGGGTGGCCGGCCGGGGACAGCCCCTCATGGCGCTGTGATCCGTGCGCTGGGGCCGATCCCCGTTCTTGTGCCGGTGCCGCCGTGATTCCCTGATCATGAATCTTGGTGCATCCGCGGAGATTCTTCGAACGGAGGGACCGACACGGAAGGCCCATGTCCATTCGTTCTTCCTGGGCGGGCCGTTCGATCGGAGTTGGTCTCACCGACAGCCGGTGAACACCCTGACGAGCCTGGGATCGCGGCATCAGAGTGATCGACAGGTGTTACTCGACTGCGGCGTCGCGGGTGCGCTGGTAGTGGCGCCGTGCCTTCATACGGTTGCCGCAGACGGCCATCGAACACCAGCGGGCCTTGTTGGTCTTGCTGCGGTCGATGAGGAACCGCCGGCACTCCGGGTTGGCGCACGGCCGCAGCCGGCCGGGGATCGTCTGCTGCACCGCGCTCCACGCCAGCACGGCTTCTACCGCCATCCGGCGCTCCGCAGGGGCGTCCACCTCCCACGACACCCCCGCAGGCAAGAGGTGCGGGCAGGAGGTGACGTCTTTCAGGAGCGGGGCCAGCGACGTGGCGGGTCGGCTGCCGCGCACCACGTCCTGGAGCGCATCGCGCGCCTGCACGAGGCTGCGGAGCTCGTCTGCGGTTCCGCTGCCACCGCGGGCCTGCTGCCAGGACCTGGCCGTTTCCGGATCTGCCAGCTGGTCCTGGACGACGCCGTTGACCACCGGCGTGCTGTTGAGGAGCTCCAGCAGTGCGTCTTGCTGTTCTCGGTCGACCACTACCGCACCTTCTAACCTAATCGGGTCGCTTGACAGGTTACACGAACGGGCGCACTCTAACCATAGATATGGATTTAGTTGGTTAGTCGCGCCCTCAACCGGGCGCCGCACCGGCCGGACGGTCGGCAGTCAAGGCGGTTGCGATGGCTGGCGACCTTTCACGGGCGGAGGCTTGAGGCAGGCACCGTCCTGCCGCCCGGACGTAGCGGCACCCCCACTACAACCGCAACCCTAACCAGTTAAGCCGTCTTGACAGGTTAGGTCGAGTATGTTCGGCTGCACGTGTAACCACTAAAGCCCGACAGATAGGTTAGGAAATGGCCCCCGTAGTCCACCACCGCACCACCAACATCAACGGTCTCGACGTCTTCTACCGGGAGGCCGGCGATCCGAAGGCACCTGCCGTGGTCCTCCTTCACGGCTTCCCGACCAGCTCGCACATGTTCCGCCACCTGATCCCGGCGCTCGCCGACCGCTACCACGTGATCGCCCCCGACCACATCGGCTTCGGCCAGTCCGCGATGCCCACCCCGCAGGACTTCCCCTACACGTTCGACGCCCTCACCGAGGTCACCTCCGGCCTGCTCCAGCACCTGGGCATCGACCGGTTCGCGATGTACGTGCAGGACTACGGCGCCCCCATCGGCTGGAGGCTCGCCCTCCAGTCCCCGGACCGCATCACGGCGATCATCACCCAGAACGGCAACGCCTACGAAGAGGGCTTCGTCAAGCCCTTCTGGGACGGCGTGTTCGCCTACGCCAAGTCGCCGGGACCGGACACCGAAGCCCCCATGCGCGGCGCTCTGACCGCCGAGATCACCCGCTGGCAGTACGTGACCGGAGTCGCCGACCAGAGCCTGGTCAGCCCCGACAACTGGGTCCACGACCAGGCGCTGCTGGACCGGCCCGGCAACGACGAGATCCAGCTCAAGCTCTTCCGCGACTACCCGACCAACGTGGACCTCTACCCGCAGGTCCACCGGTACTTCCGCGACTCCCAGGTTCCGCTGCTGGCGGTCTGGGGAGCCAACGACGAGATCTTCGGCCCCGCGGGCGCGGAGGCGTTCAACCAGGATCTGCCTGATGCCGAGATCCACCTGCTCGAGTCCGGGCACTTCGCCTTGGAGAGCCACCTCGAAACCATCACCGAGCACATCCGCGACTTCCTCGGCCGCGTCCTGGCCTGACGCGCCAAGGGTCGAGGCGGCTGCGGCGGACGCGGAACCAGGGCGAGGCAGGCACCTCGCCCAGAAGCGGCAACCACCACCATCCCGCCCCAGGGTGCGGCCACTCGCCCACCCACACCCGGAAGGAACCCGCCATGGGGTCGCGCTCTACGAGTCCGGATTCGCCCCGCGCTGGTACGTCCCGCGCGCCGACATCGACGAGACCCGACTACGCCCCGTCGAAGGTCAGACCTTCTGCCCCTACAAAGGCCTGTGCGACTACTACGACATCGGCGATGTGCGGCGCGCCGCCTGGTCGTACCGCAACGCCTACCGGGAGGTCGACCGCGTCGGCGACCTGGTGTCGTTCGAAGCGGACGAGGTCGAGGTCTGTCTCGACGGCACACGCCTGCATCTCGAACCCGGGCAGAACGTCGTCCCCCACGGCGTCGACCGCGGCCTGGACGTCGACGAGGTCAAGGCCCACTGACCTCGATGAGAGCGGTGTGCACGAGCCTGTACGTCGTCTTCGAGAAGCGGGGCCGGCTGTAGGCGAAGCGCCGGTATCGGACGATTGAGTCGTTTGACGGACGGACGTCGGCTACCGTTCGACGGAATCAGAGGGAGGGGCCTGATGCGGAGCCGCGTACGAAGACCAGCGTCCTGGGTACTTGGCGCCGCGCTGCTGGCCGGCGCAGCCCTCGGGTGCGCGCGGGAGGAGCGCGTCTCCGTGGAGGTGGTGGGCGGTCCGCATTCGGTGTGCAAGCTGCCGGTGACATTCGAGGTGGACAAGCCCTGGAAGACGAACCCTGCCGAACAGCCCCTTCCCCCGGAGATGAAGAGATCCTTCCACTTCTCCCGCGCCTGTGATCTCGACCTGAAGGTGGGTAAGGAGAAGGTGGCCCTCTGGGTCGACGTCGACGACCTGAAGGGCACCAACCCCCGCAAGGTACTGGGCGACCACGACGGGGTGGGCCTGGCCGGCTATGGCGAGTACCAGTACTCGTCGCCCGAGAGCATCAGCACGTCGACGGTCGCCGGACGGCCCGCGGCGGAAATGGCCTACGAGACCAAACCGCCGGACGACATCCCGCACGAGCAGATCCGGAAGCTCACGGTGGTGACACCGAAGGGAACCATCGTGCTGTGCGTGGCCAGCAAGGACCCCGGCGGCCAGGAACGTACCCGCCAGGTGTACGAGCGCGCGAAGTCCTCCCTGAGGATCGTCTCCTGATACCCGCACCCCGCATGCGGCAACCAGGGGGAAATCCGGCGGCCGGCTCCGTCGTCCACAGGCCGCGGTGGCGGCCTTGACAGGTATCTGACGGTCGGAGAAACCTGGTTCTTTCGGCGGTTGCCGGATGTCGGGGGTATCCGGGGGGATCCGGGGATTCGGGGGAATCATGCGGACGTACGTGTCTGTGCCTGCGCCGGACGGGGCGCGAACGGGGCGCGGGAGGCGTCGGGCCGCCGGCCTCGGCGGTGCGCTGCTCGCCCTCTCCCTGTCGCTGGCGGGCTGTTCGTCGGACGGCGGGAGCGGGAACGGGAACGGGGCGGGGGCCCGCGGCTCGGCGGCCGGTGCGACGCCGTCGTCCGGCCGGGCCCCGACGGTCGCCCCCGACGCCTATCGCCGGGCGCTGGGCAGCGCGCTCCGGCCGCTCAACAACGCCCTGCGCGCGGTCGACGGGGCGCAGGAGGGCCGCGCCCTGGACGCGGCCCTGGACGCCGCCGGCACCCGGGCCGAAGTGGCCGCGAACGCGCTGGACACGACCCGCACGCCGGACGACGCCACCGCGCGCAACGGCCAACTCGCCGGTGCGCTACGCGTGTTGGGACGGGATCTGAAGGGTGCCCGGGGCGGCGGCGGACGCTGCGCCACGTCGCCGCGCGTCGAACTCAGCACGGCACAGGGCCCGCGGAGCGTCCGGGAAGCCGGCCGGGCGCTCACCGCCCTCGGCTATGACGCGACGTTACGACTGCCGCGCACGGAGCAGGCCCAGTACCGGCGGCTCGCCAACGGGACGTTCCTCCGGGACGGCAGCCGGGGCGGGCTGGGCCGGCTGACGATCAACAACGGCACCAGCACCGACGCCGTGGTGACGCTGACCCGCGGTGGGCGCACGGCGTTCTCCGTGTACGTCCGCAAGGACGCGCACACCACCATACGCAGCGTCAACAGCGGCACGTACACGGTGTACTTCACCACCGGCGAGGACTGGAACGGCAAGAAGAGCTCCTTCACCCGCGGGTGCCGCTTCGAGAAGTTCGACGACGAGGCCGACTTCCGGACCGTCCGGGTGGCCGGTGGCACGCAGTACACGGTGCTGACCTTCACGCTGAACAAGGTGCTCGGCGGCAATGCGACCACGAGTGAGGTGCCGCCGGGCGAGTTCCCCTCGTAGGGTGGTGGCATGGGGGACAGCGCGTGGTGGACTCTGGCGATCGCGGCGGTGACCGGCGGCACGGCCGTGCTCGCCAGTTGGGTCACCAGCCGTGGCAGCACCCGGGCCGCGCGGATACAGGCCGAGATCGCCGCGCACTCGCAGCGCGCCGAGCGGCTGCGGGAGAGTCGGCGCACCGCCTATCTGGAGCTGATCGAACAGACCCACCGGATGGGCGAGTTGTACTGGGAGATCTCCGCGGCGCTGCGACTGCCCGCCTCCGACGCTCGTACGGCCACGCTCGGCGAGCTGCACGACCGGGAGGTGGCCGAGTACGCGCGGATCCGGCGCTGTGCGCGCGTGGTGGAGCTGGAGGGCCCGCCCTCGGCCGCCGCGGCGGCGCTCTCCGTGCAGAAGCGCACCGGGACGTTCTACGCGGCCGTCACGGCCGAACTGGCCGGCGACACCGGGCGGCGCGAGGAGTTCGACGCCGCCTACCGCCCCTTCTGGGCTGCGCTGGAGGCCTTTGTGGACGCGGCGCGGGAGGCGCATCAGTCGGAGTGACCGGAGCGGGTGGCGGTGCCGTCCGGCGTCGCCTCAGGCGTTCTGGAGCCGTCGGCGGGCGCGGTAGGCCCGCAGGTTGGCGGCGTTGCCACAGGTCTTGACGTCGTGCCAGACGCCGCTGTTGTTGCGCGAGCGGTCGTAGAAGGCCACCCGGCAACGGGGATTGCGGCAGGTCTTGAGGCGGCGACGGGAGTCCGTGTGCTGTCCCTCGAAGACGGCGGCCAGGGTCAGCGAGACCAGCCGGCGCCAGCCGGTGCCGCGCGGCTCCAGGCGGACGCAGCCGTCCTCGCCCAGCCGGAGCGCGGCGGTGGCGGTGTACAGCACGGGGGCGGCGGCCGCGGTGGCCCCGGCTGCGACGTTCCGTGCCGTGGCGGTCAGCCCGTGCAGGTCGTCCCGGAAGGCCCGGAGCTCCTCAAGTCCGTGGGCGTCCAGGGCCACCTGGGGTGCGGGCTGCCCGGTCACCGCCGACCATGCGGCGAGCGCGTCCCGTGCCCAGGCCCGCGCGTCGTCGAGGCCGGCGAGGAGGTCGGGCTGCCGCGGGGCGCCCGCGGCAACGGTGTTGAGCAGGTCCTGTGCCAGGGCCAGTCCGCCGGGCGCGGGGTCCAGGCGGTATCGGGCGGTTGCGGGCCAGGTCATCGCGAGCGCACCTCCTGGCTGGACGTCCAGCGGGCGGTCCATCTTTCCACAGCGGCGCGACGCGCTCACCGGTCCGTCGCGGCTCCGGGCCCGCCGGCCGGCTCCTGGCCGTGCGGATGCGGTGCGAGGGCGAGGATGGCCACGTCGTCGTGGAAGACCCGGGTGTGCCGGGGCAGGTCCGTGTTGAGGAAGTCGACGACGTCCCCGGGGCCGGGGGCGGGCCGGTCGGCGAAGCGGTGCCGGAGCCGGTCCAGGAGCGGGTAGAAGGCACCGTGCTGATCGCGGGCCTCGATCAGGCCGTCGGTGCAGAGCAGCAGGACGTCGCCGGGTCCGAAGGGGTGGGTGTAGGCGACGGGGGGTTCGTCGGCGAGGGTGCCGAGGCCCAGCGGGAGGGCCGGTGGGCCGGTGAGGGCGGTGACCGCGCCGCCGGAGATCAGGACCGGTTCGATATGGCCGTGGTTGACGATCGTCAGCCGGCCGGCGGGGGCGTCGTACTCGACCAGGACGGCGGTGACGAACAGCTCGTCGTCGCGGATCTCCCGGGCCTCGCGGGCCATCCGTCGCTCCATACGGGCCGCGACGGTCAGCAGGGTTCCCGGGTCGTAGGCGGCCTCACGGAAGGTGCCGAGGATGTCGGCGACGGTGCGCACCGCCTTCAGCCCCTTGCCGCGGACATCGCCGATGATCGCCCGCTCACCGGCCTCGGTGGCACGGATGTCGTAGAGGTCGCCGCCGACCATGGTGCCGACCTCGGCGGACCGGTAGAGCCCTGCCGCGGACACCTGCCCCACCTGGTGCGGCACCGGGCGCAGCAGGGTGCGCATCAGGGCCTCGGCCACCGAGTTGGCCCGCACCAGATGCTGTTCCTGGCGCTGCCGGTGGGCGGCGAGCGCCACCCCGAGCAGACCCACCAGGCCGGTCGCGAGGTACGCGGCGACGTGGTGGTTCTCCCACAGTTGGTGGAGGTTGTGGCCGGTGCAGCACGGCGTGCCGGCCACCACGCCCTCCAGGACGAGGGCGCCGGCCGTGACCGCGGCGACACTGACCGGGCCGAGACTGTAGGCGGCGACCACCGGCAGCGCGATGAGCAGGAAGCTGACCGCCCATGTGGTGGGCGTCGCCATTTCCACCAGCATGACGGTCACGACGTAGGCGGCCGGCAGCCAGCGCATCCACGCGGGTGGGCGGGGCACCTCGAAACCGCTGTTCTCCACGATTGCCGCGGAGTTCCCGGCCGGGCTCCCGTTGCCCGACCGGTGATCGCGACGTGTCTGTTCGAAGACCGACTCACCCGATCTGTCCACACGGGCTCCTGGTACGACCGTGATCAGGAGTCACAGCCTCGCGCACCCGAACGGCCGCACCGGGCCATTGGGCCTTCTGCGGCATGTCGCCGGACGGGACGGGCGGAGGCCGCCCCACCCCGGTGTCCGGGGCGGCGTCCGGGGCCGGCGTCCGTCCGCCCCGGCATCCCTCAGGGCAGCGGGAACGGGAGGGTGATGCCGGCGAGCGCGTCGGGGCAGCCGCAGGCGCGCTCCTTGGGGAGCCGGTCGAGGGCGGCCAGTACGAGGCCGCGCAGCCGCACGGTGTTCCGGGCGAAGACCGCGAAGACCTCCTCCTGCGACACGCTGTGGTCGGCGTCGATGCCCGCGTCGAGGTCGGTGACCAGGGCCACCGCCGTGTAGCAGAGGGCGAGTTCGCGGGCGAGCACCGCCTCGGGGTGGCCGGTCATGTTCACCAGCGACCATCCCGCGGCGGCGTACCACTGCGACTCGGCGCGGGTGGAGAACCGCGGGCCCTGGATGACGACCATGGTCCCGCCGTCCGTCGCCTCGGCCCCGGTCTCCGCGGCCGCCTCCAGCACCGCCGCGCGGCCGTGCGGGCAGTAGGGGTCGGCGAACGAGACGTGCACCGCGCCCTCCTCGTAGAAGGTCTGCACCCGGCCGCTCGTACGGTCCACCAGCTGGTCGGGGACGACGACGGCGCCGGGGCCCAGCTCGGGGCGGAGGGAGCCGACCGCGCAGGGGGCGAGGACCTGGCGGACCCCGAGTGCGCGCAACGCCCAGAGGTTGGCGCGGTAGTTGATCCGGTGCGGGGGCAGGGCGTGGCCGCGCCCGTGGCGGGGCAGGAAGGCGACCCGCCGGCCGCCGATCTCGCTCACGGTGATCGCGTCGGACGGTGCGCCGTAGGGGGTGTCCACGGTGTGGCGCTCGGCGTCGACGAGGAGTTCGTAGAAGCCGCTGCCACCGATGACGGCGAGGTCGGCGACGGGGGCGGTGGGGGTGCTTGCGGTGGTGGTCATGGTTCCTGTTCTCGTCAGGGCGCCCGGGGTGGGCAGGCGGGTGCGGCGGGGGCGGGGTCCAGCCCGGCGAGGCCGGTGCGGACGGGGTGGCCGTCGACCACCGGGCCGCGCGGGTCGTCGGGGCGGCGCACCGCGAGGGTCTGCCAGCCGGCCGCCGCCGCGGCGTCCAGTTCGGCCCGCACATCGCTGAGGAAGAGGGTCTGCCCGGGCGGCACGGCCAGCGCCCGGCTGATCGTCCGGTACGAGTCCGGGGCCCGCTTGGGTCCCGCGGTGGTCAGGTCGAAGTAGCCGTCGAGCAGGCCGGTCAGATCGCCGTGGTTGCTGTGGGCGAACCAGTTGCGCTGGGCTGCCACCGAACCGGAGGAGTAGACGTGGCGGGCGATTCCGGCGGCCCGCCAGCGGGCCAGAGCCTCCGGTACGTCGTCGTAAACGTGGCCGTGCAGGCTGCCGTCGGCGTAGCCGGCCGCCCAGATCTCGCCCTGCAACGCCTTGAGCGGGGCCGCCTTGACGTCGGCGTCGGTCCAGGCGTGGAGCGCGGTGACCGCGCCCGCCTCGTCGAGGCCCGGTGCGCCGGCCGCCTCCCGGATGTCCTCGATCGCCCGCGTCCACCGGTCCTCGCCCCGATGGGCGGCGAACCAGGCGGCGAACCGCGCGCGGGCGTAGGGGAAGAGCACCGTGTGCACGTGGTCGGCGGAGCCGATGGTGCCCTCGATGTCCAACACGACGGCGCGGACCGGGGCCCGGTCCGCGCCGGGGAGGGGCACGGGGGTCACGGCGCCGCCGGCCGGTGCGGGGCCGCCAGGAGGGCGTCGAGGGAGGGGAAGGAGCGGGCGATGGGGTCGGCGGTGAAGTCGCCGACCCAGCCGTCCTCTTCCTCGAAGAAGCGGATGGCGGCGAAGTCGGGGCGGGTTCCCATGTCGAACCAGTGCCGGGTGCCGGCCGGCACCGACAGCAGGTCGCCCGCCTCGCAGACGACGGCGTGGACCCGGTCGTCGAGGTGGAGGGAGAAGCAGCCGCGGCCGTGCGCGAAGTAGCGCACCTCGTTCTCGGCGTGGCGGTGCTCCTCCAGGAACGTGGACCGGGCCGTGGCCGCCCGCTCGGCCCACTCCGGGCCAGGGGCCGGATGGAGTCGGGCCACGTCCACCAGCCGGAAGCCCTTGCGGGCGCGGAGTTCGTCGACCTCCGCGCGGTAGCGGCCCAGCACCTCGGCGCTGTCGTCGTCGGGTCCGACCGGGCCGCGGACCGGCCAGTGGTCGAGCTCCACGCCGTGCTCGGCGAGCGCCCCGGCGATAGTGGCGGGGTCGGTGGTCCGCAGCAGCACCGTGTCCGGTGCGTCGTCCGGCATCAGCTGAAGGAGCGTCATGCGGTCTTCCCTTCCGGGAGCGTCTCGGCGGCGGGAGTGGTGGTCCGGGCCGGCCAGTTGCCGGTGTCCAGCAGGATGAGCCGGCAGATCGCCTCCAGGCACTCCAGCCGGTTGCGGGCCTGCGCCAGGTCCTCGCCCCAGACCGTGATGCCGTGGTCGGCGATGAGCAGCGCGGGCGGTGCCTCCGGCCGGCCCTGGAGGTGGGCCGCCACCTCGCCGGCTATCCTCCCGACATCCGCGTGGTTGGGGAAGACGGGTACGTCGGTGGTGGACGCGTCCTTCAGGCCGAGGCCCTTGAGGAGTTCGAAGTCCCGGAGCGGGAGCAGGGCGGTCCCCGGGCCGGCCGCCTCGCGGGCCCAGCGGCCGGCGACCGCCGTCGCGTGGGGGGCGTGCACGTGGATGACGGCCCGCGCGTCGGTGGTCCGGTACACCGCGGCATGGATGGCGGTCTCCGCGGAGGCCCGGGGGCCGTCCGGGTCCACCGGCCGCGCGGTCCCGGCGTGCACGGCGACCACGTCACGGTCCGTCAGCTCGCCCTTGTCCCGCCCGCTGGCGGTGATCAGCGCGAGCGTGCCGTCGGCGGCCGAGCGGGCCGAGATGTTGCCGGAGGTGCCGGGCATCCATTCCCGCGCGTACAGGGTGCGGGCCATGGCGGCGACCGAGGTGCCCAACTGCCGCTCGTCCGGGGGCCGGGCCGGCTCCTGCCGGGGCCGGTGCACCCGGTCCTCGGAGACGATCGCGGTGATCAGCTCGGCGGGGGTGACGTCGAAGGCGGGGTTGAAGACGGCGGTGCCGGCCGGGGCCAGCGGGGCGCCGGCGAACTCGGTGACCTCCGCGGCGCCGCGCTCCTCGACGGTGATGCCCGCGCCGGTCGCCAGGGCCGGGTCGCGGGTGGACTCCGGTGCGATCACCAGGAAGGGGACCCGGCTGCGGGCCGCGGCGACCGCGATGCCGTACGTACCGATCTTGTTCGCCACATCGCCGTTGACGGCTATCCGGTCGGCGCCCACCAGGACGCAGTCCACCATGCCGGCGGCGAGCGCGGCCGCGGCCGCGGAGTCGACGCACACCCGGTGGGGCACGCCCGCCTCGCGCAGCTCCCAGGCGGTGAGGCGGGCGCCTTGGAGCAGCGGGCGGGTCTCGTCCACCAGGACCTCGGCGACCCGCCCCCGGGCGGCCAGTTCGAGGATCACGCCGAGGGCGGTACCGGTCGCGGTGGTGGCCAGGCGGCCGGTGTTGCAGTGGGTCAGCAGCCGCAGCGGGCGGTCCGGCAGCAGACCGGTGAGCAGGTCCGCGCCGCGCCGCGCCATCGCCGCGTTCGCCTCGGCGTCCTCCCGGAGCATGGCGAGCCCCTCGGCCAGGACGGCCCGGCCGCCCTCGCCGAGCCGGGTGAGCACGCGCCGGACGGCCCACTCCAGATTCACCGCGGTCGGGCGGGCCGACACGATCCGCTCGGCGTCCGCCCGCACCGCCGCCTCGTCGAGGCCGCCTCCGGGCGCGCGGTGCCGCAGCGCGGACAGGGCCACGCCGAGCGCACCTGCGAGGCCGATGGCCGGTGCGCCGCGGACCGCCAGGGTGGAGATCGCCTCGATGACCTCGTCCACCGTACGCAGCCGGAGCCGGCGGCAGGTGTGGGGCAGGACGCGCTGATCGAGGGTGACGACCGCGCCGTCCTCCCAGAAGAGGGAGGGCTGCTGAGCGTTCACGGGGACTCCAGGATGTGGGTGGCCTTCAGCGCGGCCTCGATCACCGGCCCGGCCGCCGCCAGGGCGTCCGCGGTGACGATGCCGGTGTGATCGCAGGGGACGGCGTGGACGTCCACCCGGCCGTCGAGCAGCGGGTGCCACGCCCGCGACGCGGGTCCCGCGGGGTGTGCCTGATCCGCCGCGTCGAGGCAGAGCGCCTGCCCCGGGAACCTGCCCGGACGGTGTTCCGCCAGCGCCTGCACGTTGTGCCGCGCGATCCGGAGCAGGCTGCCGACGGTCCGGTCGTCGAGGGAGTCGAGCACGCTGCCGGCGGCTCGCAGCGCGGTCCGCAGCGCCCCGGCCGCGGGCAGCCCGCCGTCCCGCGGCGCCGGCACGGTGATGCCGTCCAGCGCGAGCGCGACCAACTCGCCGGTGGCGAGTTCGGCACCCCAGCCGAGCAGGTCACCGGGGTAGGCGTCGAGCAGCACCAGCAGGGCCGGCCGGTCGCCGCGGGCCGCAAGGTCGACGGCGATCTGCTGGGCGACCGTGCCGCCGAACGACCAACCGACCAGGACGCAGGGGCCGTTGGGACGGATCTCGCGGATCCGCGCCAGGTATCCGGCGGCCAGTTCGCGGACCGAGCGCGGGCCGGGCCGGTCCTCGGCGAGCCGGGGGTCCTGGAGCGCATGGACCGGGTGCCCGGCCGGGAGGTGCCGCAGCAGCGCGGAGTAGCACCAGCTCAGACCGTTCGCCGCGGGGATCAGGAAGACCGGGGCGAGGTCGCCCTCGGCGCGGAGGGTGAGCACCTCGCCGAGGTCGGCGCCGCCGGTCCCGGAGTCCAGGAGCGCGCTCAGTCCGGCCACGGTCGGGGCCTGGAAGACGGCCGGCACGCCGATCTCCGCGCCGAGCACGGACCGCACCCGGTGGACCAGGCGGGCGGCGAGCAGGGAGTGCCCGCCGAGCTCGAAGAACCCGTCGTCGATGCCCACGTCGGGGACGCCCAGGACCTCGCCGAAGAGGCGGCACAGCACCGATTCCCGGGGGCCGCGCGGCGCCCGGCCGCCGTCCGCCGCGGTGAACCGCGGGGCCGGCAGCGCCCCGCGGTCGAGCTTGCCGTTCGCGGTCAGCGGGAGGGCGTCCAGCACCAGCAGTGCGCTGGGGACCAGGTATGCGGGCAGCAGCTCGGCGAGCCGGTCGCGGAGCGCGGCGGTGTCCAGGGCCGGGCCGTCCGGTGGCGGCACGAGATAGCCGACCAGCAGCTTCTCCCCGGCCCGGTCCTCGCGGACCACGACCGCGGCCTGACCGACCCCGGGCAGCGCCGTCAACGCGACCTCCACCTCGGCGGGTTCGACCCGGAAGCCACGGATCTTGACCTGGTCGTCGGACCGACCGAGGAAGTGCAGCCGGCCCTCGCCGTCCCAGCGCACCAGGTCGCCGGTGCGGTACATCCGCTCGCCCGGGCCGTCGAACAGGCAGGCCACGAACCGCTCCGCGGTCAGTGCGGCCCGCCCGACGTACCCACGCGCCAGGCCCGCGCCCGCCAGGTACAGCTCCCCCACCACTCCGGCGGGCACCGGGCGCAGCGCCTCGTCCAGCACGTAGGTCCGGGTGTTGTCCATCGGGCGTCCCAACGGGACGGTGCCGCCGGCCCGTTCACCGGGCTGCCAGGCGGTCTGGGTGACGCACAGGGTGGTCTCGGTCGGTCCGTACAGCGCCCGCACCGCGGTGTCCGGGCAGGCCGCCAGCACTCGGGCGACGGCCTGCCCGGACACCGCGTCGCCGCCGGTCAGCACCTCGCGCACGGGCGCGAGGCAGCCGGCGCGGTCCTCGGCCACCGCGCGGAAGTGGCCCGCGGTCAGATGGACATGGGTCACCCCGTGCCGGCGGATCAGCCGGGTCAGGGCCGCCGCGTCGACGCCGCCCGGCGGGGCCACCACCACACAGCCGCCGTTGAGCAGCGTCACCCAGATCTCGTAGGTGGACGCGTCGAAGGCGTGCGGGGCGTGGAAGAGCACCCGGTCGCCGGGGCCCAGCCCCCAGCACGCGTCCCGGGCCAGGTCCAGTACGCCCTGGTGGGTGGTGCCGATGCCCTTCGGCTCACCGGTCGACCCGGAGGTGTACATGACGTAGGCGAGCTGGTCCGGCCGTACCTCGGGCAGGCCGGCCGGCGGCGTCCGGACCGCCGTGGTCGGGCCGGCGCCGACGGTCAGGGCGGCGGGCCGCCCGGTGGTCGCCGGATGGTCCCGATGCGCCTCGTCGACCAGGAGCACCGGGCTGCCGGCCTCCTCGACGGCCGCCCTGATCCGCGTCACCGGGTGGGCCGGGTGCAGCGGCAGGTACGCCGCGCCGGCCTTCAGGACGGCGAGCTGCGCCACCAGGAGGTCCGCCGAGCGCGCCATCAGCAGCGGAACAGGCACGTCGGCGGTCACCCCGGACCTGCGCAGTCGGGCCGCCAACTCCTCGGCACAGCGGTCGAGTTCGCCGTACGAGAGGGTGGTCTCGCCGCAGACAACGGCGACCGCTTCGGGCGCGGCGGCGGATCGCGCCGCGAAGGCAGCGACCACCGAGCCCGGTTCCGACGGTCGCTCGGCGCCCTGCCACCGGCCCGTCACCCGCTCCTGCTCCGCGTCGGAGAGCAGGTCCAACTCCCCGATCCGGCGGTGGGGATCGGCCGCGGCCCGGTCCAGCAGCCGGAGCAGCCGCTCGCCCAGCGCCCGCGCGGTGGACGGGTCGAACAGGGCGGTCCGGTAGGTGAGGGACAGCTCCAGCCGGCCGTCGTCCACGCGCTCGTCGAAGGCGAACTCCAGGTCGAACTTGGCGCCTTGGGGCCGCGCCCGGTCCGTCGTGCAGACCGCGCCGGGCAGCTCCAGGCCCAGGTCGCCGCCGTACGCCCAGGAGAGCATCACCTGGAACAGCGGGTGCCGGGCGAGCGAGCGGGGCGGCTGCAACTCCTCGACGAGCCGGTCGAAGGGCAGATCCTGGTGCGGGAAAGTGGCCAGGTCGGCCTCCCGCACCCGTGCCAGCAGGTCGCCGAAGGCGGGGTCGCCGGAGGTGTCGGTGCGCAGCACCAGGGTGTTGACGAAGAAGCCGATCACCTCGTCGAGGGCGCCGTCGGTGCGGCCGGACACCACCGTGCCGAGCGGGACGTCGGTGCCGGCTCCCATCCGGGTCAGCAGCGCGGCCAACGCCGCCTGGGCGACCATGAGTTCGGTGGCACGGCCGTCGCGGGCGAGCCGCTTGACGCCCGCGCGGGTAGCGGCGTCGACGGGCAGCCGCAGGGTGCCGTGGGCGGAGTTCGCCCGGGGCGGCCGGGGGCGGTCGGTGGGCAGCGGCAGTTCCTCGGGCAGCTCCCGGAGCGCGGCGCGGAAGTGGGCCAGCGCCCGGGAGACCGCGCTGTCGGGCGCGGACTCCTCGTCGAGCGCGGCGCGCTGCCACAGGGCGAAGTCGGCGTACTGGACCGGCAGCGGCTCCCACTGCGGCGCCCGGCCGTGCAGTCGGGCGGCGTACGCCCGGGACAGGTCCCGGCCGAGCCGGCTCACCGACCAGCCGTCGCAGGCGATGTGGTGGACGACCAGGACCAGCGTCCAACGCTCCGGCCCAATCCGCAACAGCCGGGCGTGCAGCGGTGGTTCGGAGGTGAGATCGAAGACGTGGGCGCTGGCGGCGGCCACCGCGGCGGCCAGCTCGGACGGGGCGCAGTCGGTCACCGGCAGCCCGGGTCGGGCCTCTTCAGGGGGCAGGACGTGCTGGGTCGGCTCGCCGTCCTGCGTCCCGAACAGCGTCCGGAGCGCCTCGTGCCGTGCCACCACGTCGCCGAGTGCGACGGCCAGCGCCCCCTCGTGCACCCGTCCGCTGATCCGGGTGACCACCGGCACGTTGTAGGTGGCGCTGGGCCCCACCAGCCGGTCCAGGAACCACAGGCCGCGCTGGCCCGCGGAGAGCGGTACCGACGCCGGCCGCGGCGACACCCGGACCACCGGGCGGCGGACCGGGTCGTCGGCGTCGAGGTGCGCGGCGAGCCGCGCCACCGTCTGGCAGCGGAACAGCGTCCGCACCCCGATCGTCACGCCGAGGACGGTGCGGATCCTGCCGATCAGCCGGACGGCGAGCATCGACGTGCCGCCCAGCGCGAAGAAGTTGTCGTCGGCCGCCACCTCGGGAACGTCGAGGATCTCGGCGAAGAGACCGCTCAGGATCTCCTCGCGCGGACCGCGCGGCGCGGCGCCGGGACCGTCCAGTGTCATGGGTGACCTCATCCGTTGCAGAACAGACTGGTTGCCGGGCAGCGGCGTCGGCCGATGTCGCCGGGGCGGGTCGGTTCGGTCTCAGTGCCCGAGGGCGCCGCGGATCCTGCGCAGCAGCTCGGCGAGTATCCGGGGCGGGGTGGCGAAGTTCAGTCGGACGAACCCCGCGCCCTCGCTCCCGAACAGCGAGCCGGGCATCAGCAGCACCCTGGCCTCCCGTGCGAAGAAGTCCGAGGGCTCCTCCCCCAGGTCGAGCGCCCGACAGTCCAGCCAGGCCAGGTAGGTCGCCTCGGGGAGCACACACGCCACCCCGGGCGGCAGTTGCTCGGCCACCGTGGCCCGGTTGTGCCGCAGCACCGTCATCACCCGGTCCAGCCAGCCGTCGGCGCTGGTCCAGGCGGCCTTCAGGGCATCGACGGCGAGCGCGCTCACCTGCCCGAACAGCAGCCCCTGGTGGTCGTCGACGGCGTCCCGGACGGCCTTGACGCCGATGTGGGCGACGGCGCAGCGGATACCCGCCAGGTTGAAGGTCTTGCTGCCGGAGGTGAGGGTGACCGTCCGCTCGGCGACCTCGTCGGAGAGCGAGGCGAACGGGATGTGCTGGTGGCCCGGGTAGACCAGGTCGGCGTGCACCTCGTCGGAGACCACGAGCAGGTCGTGCTCGACCGCGAGCGCGGCGATGTCGAGCAGCTCCCGGCGGCGCAGCACCCGCCCGGTCGGGTTGTGCGGGTTGACCAGGAACAGGGCCCGGCAGGGCGGGCCGCCGCGCCGGCCGGTGACCGTGTCGCGGAGGTGGTCGACGTCGAGCCGCCATGCGCCGTCGCGCATCCGGATCGGGACCGTACGGGCCACCCGGCCCAGTTTGCCGATGGTGTCCTCGAACGGCGGGCACACCGGTGTGTGCAGGGCGACGCCGTCACCGGGCGCGGTGCCGAGCTGGAGGACCACCTGCATGGCCTGGTTGATGTCGGTGAACAGCCGGACGTGGGCGGGATCGGCGGCGAAGCCGTGCCGCCGGTGTGCCCGGTGGGCGAAGGCGGCGCCGAGCGGGCCGCCCTCGGACTCGTCGTACCAGGCCGGATAGCCGAGGTCGGTGTCCATGCGGTGGAGCACCGCCTGCCGGATGCTCGGCGCGATGGGGAAGTCCATGTCGGCGACCCAGGCCGGCAGCACACCGTCCTTGGCGACCGACCATTTCTCCCCGTCGCGCCGGGACAGCGCGGCCAGGTCGAGGGAGTCCGGATCGGTCCAGGCCGCGGCCTCGGCGTTCCTCGCGGACACATCCCGTCGCTGCACTCCAGACGCCCCCAAATGCGCTCTGCTGAATTACGCGGGGAATTAACGGAAAGGCGATTCGGCGGCCATTCAACCCGTCCGGGGGAATCCGCACAAGCACGGGCGTTGTCCCGCCGGCGGGACATCAACCCTTCCTTGACACTGATTCGGACACCCACCTACGTTGCCGTCCGCTGCCGCCCGAAGACGGCGAAAGTCGAATGCAGAACAGGGTCATCTCACCGCGCCGAAAGGGGATTCGGCTTGTCTCCAGCGCCGGGCACCATCACCTCGGTATTCGCCGCGCGCGTGGGCGAGAACAAGGATTCCACCGCGGTCGGCCAAGGCGATGTCGCGCTCACCTACGGCGAACTCGACGAAATGAGCGATGCCCTCGCCAGGGCGCTGGCCGGCCTGGGGGTATCGCCCGAGGACCGCATCGGCATCCTCATGGAGCGCGGTGTCGAGGTCGTCGTCGCGCTGCTCGGCACGCTCAAGTCCGGCTGCGCCTACGCACCGCTGGACGTCCGCTCCCCCGCGGCCCGGCTGCACACCGTCATCGCCGAGTGCGGCACCCGGCTGGTCCTGGTGGACACCGAGGAGCGCGCCGCCGCGCTCCTCGCGGGCCGCGCCGCCGACGGCCGCGACGGGCCGGAGGTCCGGACGCTCGACGGGCTGCTGTCCCAGGCGCCGCCGGAGGCCGCCGCCGCTCCGGTACTGCCGCAGCAACTCGCCTATGTCATCCACACCTCGGGGTCGACCGGCCGCCCCAAGGGCGTGGCGATCAGCCACCAGGACGTGGTGGCGTTCGCGGCCGACGCCTGTTGGACCGGCATCGACCGGCGCGTGCTGCTCCAGTCGCCGCTGGAGTTCGACGCCTCGGTGTACCAGATCCTGGTCCCGCTGCTGCGCGGCGGCCGGGTGGTCGTGGCGCCCCCGGGGCGCCTGGACCCGGCGCAGCTGGTACGGACCATCGCCGAGGAGCGGATCACCTCCACCTTCATCACGCCGTCCATGTTCAACGTGCTGACGGAGGAGTCCCCGGACGCCTTCGCGCACGGCTGCCAGGTGTGGATGGGCGGCGAGGTGGCCTCCCCCAGCGCGGTGGAGCGGACCCTGCGTGCCTCCGGGCCGCACTCCGTGGTCAACGTCTACGGCCCGACCGAGGCGACCGTCTTCGCCACCCGCCACCTGGTGACGGAGGTGGGCGACGGGCCGATCCCGATCGGCTCCGAGCTGGCCGGGGTGCGCGCCCACGTCCTGGACGAGCGGCTGCGCCCGGTCGGGCCGGGGGTGGTGGGCGAGCTGTACCTCGGCGGCCGCGGCGTGGCCCGCGGCTACTGGGGGCGGCCGGAGCTGACCGCGAGCCGCTTCCCGGCGGACCCGTTCGCCGGCGACGGCAGCCGGATGTACCGCACCGGCGATCTGGTGCGCCGCCGGGCGGACGGGCTGCTGGAGTACTTCGGCCGTGAGGACAGCCAGATCAAGCTCCGGGGCTTCCGGATCGAGCTCGGCGAGATCGAGCACCAGCTGACCCGGCGTGCCGATGTGGCACGGGCCGCGGTGGTCACCGTGCCGGACAAGCACGGCGACCGGAACCTGGTCGGCTACGTCGTCCCGGCCGCCCCGGCCGCCCCGACCGCCGCCGGTGGCCCCGGCGACGACTGGCCGGCCGAGCTCCTCGACGCGCTGCGCACCACCCTGCCGGGGCACATGGTCCCCGCGGCGTTGGTGGTGGTGGAGCGGCTGCCGCTGACCAACAACGGGAAGCTCGACGTACGGGCGCTGCCCGCGCCGGTCTTCGAGGGCGCCGGCCGGGCGCCGCGCACCGCGACCGAACGGGTGCTGTGCCAGGTGTTCGCGGACGTCCTCGGGGTGGCACGGGTCGGCATCGACGACGACTTCTTCCGGCTCGGCGGGCATTCGCTGACGGCGACCCGCGCGGCGTCCGGCATCGCGGCCGCGCTCGGCGTGCGCCCGGGGCTCCAGGACCTGTTCGCGGCGCCGACGGCCGCGGCGCTGGCGGCCCGACTGGAGGGCCGGCAGCCCGGCGAGGGGCGGGGCGGCGTCCCGCTGGTCGCCGCTCCCCCCGGCGGTCGGGTGGAGCTCTCGCACGCCCAGCGGCGGCTGTGGCTGCTCTACCAGCTGATGGCGGACGCCGACCCCGGCTACCACATCCCGCTGGTCTTCCGGCTGTCCGGACCGGTGGACCCCGACGCGCTCCACGCGGCCCTCGCCGATGTGACGGCCCGTCATGAAGCCTTGCGCACGGTCTTCCCGGCCGACGGCGAGACCCCTCACCAGTTGATCCTCGATCCGTCCCGGGCCGATGTCCGACTGACCGTCACCGACTGCCGGCCGGCCGAGCTGGACGCGCTGCTGACGGAGGCGGTCCGCGCCCCCTTCGACCTGGAGCGCGAACTCCCGCTGCGGCTCACGCTCTTCCGCACCGGCGGGGAGCAGGTCCTGCTGGTGGTGCTGCACCACATCGCCGCCGACGGCTGGTCCTTCACCCCGCTGTTCCGCGATCTGTCCCGGGCGTACGCCGCCCGCAGCGCGGGCTCGGCGCCCGTACTGGCACCGCTGCCCGTGCAGTACCGGGACTTCGCCGCATGGCAGCGCGAGGTGCTGGGCGACCGCAAGGATCCGGACAGCCTGCTGGCCCGGCAACTCGCTCGCTGGCGCAGCACACTGGCCGGAATTCCCCCCTGTACTCCGCTGCCCGGCGACCGACCGCGGCCGGAGTGCGCCAGCGGCGTGGGCGGAGTGGTCGACTTCGTGATCCCGGCGGCGCTGCGCCGGTCCCTCGACGGGCTGGCCCGGGCGAGCGGCAGCACCCTCTTCCTCGTCCTCCAGGCGGCGCTGGCGGGCCTGCTGACCCGCCTCGGCGGCGGCGAGGACATCGTCGTCGGCAGCCCGACCGCGGGGCGCTCCGACGCGGCCCTGGACGACCTGGTGGGCTTCTTCGTCAACACCGTCGTCCTGCGCACCGACACCTCCGGCGACCCCACCTTCCACGAGCTGCTCCAGCGGGTGCGGGCGGCGTGGATCCCCGCCTACGCCCACCAGGACGTGCCGTTCGACCTGCTGGTGGAGGCGGTCAACCCGCCGCGGAGCCTGGCCCACCACCCGGTGTTCCAGATCGCTTTCGGCCTGCTCAACACCGCCGACCCGGTGCTCGAACTGGACGGCGCCGCGCACCGTTGGCAGCTCGCGGCCACCGGCGCGGCCCGCTTCGACCTCGCCTTCGACCTCATCAGCCGCACCGACGACGACGGAGCGCCCGGCGCGCTGGACGTCAGCCTCGAATACGCCACGGACCTGTTCGACCGGGCGAGCGTCGCACGGCTGGCGGACCGGTACACCCGGCTGCTGCACGAGGCGGTCGCCGCACCGGACCGGCGGCTCGGCTCCTTCACCCTCGACCCCCAGGAGAGTTGACCCGCCATGAACCCCTTCGACGACGCGCACGGCACCTTCAAGGTCCTGGTGAACGCCGAGGGCCAGTACTCGCTCTGGCCGTCCTTCGCCGAGGTCCCGCGGGGCTGGGAGGTGCGACTCGACGACAGCAGCCGGGCGGAGTGCACCGCGTACATCGAGGAGCACTGGACGGACCTGCGGCCGACCTCCCTGGTCGCCGCGATGTCGGCGGCGCCGGACGCCAGGAGCTGACCGCGGTGGACCTGGAACTGCCCGGACTGCACGCGTCGTTGGGCTCCCCGGTCATCGCGTCGATGACCTTCCTCAACGACGTGGCACAGGAGTACCCGGACGCCGTCTCGTTCGCGGCCGGGCGGCCCTACGAGGGCTTCTTCGACCTCGGGGACGTGCACCGCTACCTGGACCGGTTCGTCGCCCACCTGCGGGCCACGAGCGGCGGCGACGAGGCGCGGGTCCGCCGCACGCTCCTCCAGTACGGCCGGACCAAGGGGATCATCCACGACCTGGTGGCGCGGAACCTGGCGGTCGACGAGGGCATCGAGGCCGACCCGGAGTCGATCGTGGTGACGGTCGGCTGCCAGGAGGCGCTCTTCCTCACCCTGCGGGCACTGCGCCGGACCGAGCGGGACGCCGTACTGGCCGTCGTCCCCTGCTACGTCGGGCTGTCCGGCGCCGCGGAGCTCGCGGAGCTGCCGGTGCTGCCGGTGGAGAACTCCGCGGCCGGCATCGACCTGGACGACCTGGTGCGGGTCGTCGAGCGGGCGAAGGCGGACGGTCGGCGGCCGCGCGCCTGTTACGTGGTCCCCGACTTCGCCAACCCCTCCGGGGCCAGCATGCCCCGCGCGACCCGCGAGCGGCTGTTGGAACTGGCCGAGGAGCACGACTTCCTGCTGCTGGAGGACAATCCGTACGGCCTGTTCCACCAGGCGGCCGCCCGGCCGCCGACGCTCAAGGCCCTGGACCGTTCCCGTCGCGTGGTGTACCTGGGGTCGTACGCCAAGACGGGCATCCCGGGGGCGCGGATCGGCTTCGTGGTCGCGGACCAGACCGTCGACGTCGGAGCCGGGGATCCGGTGCCTGCGGAGGGTGGGCGGCCGGCCCGGAGCGAGACGCTCGCCGATCAGCTCGCCAAGATCAAGAGCATGCTGACGGTGAACACCGCGCCCCTCGCGCAGGCCGTCATCGGCGGCAAGCTGCTCGCGCACGACTGCGATCTACGGGCCGCCAACGCCCGTGAGACCCGCGTCTACCAGGACAACCTACGGCGGGTGCTGGACGGCCTGGCCGAGCGGTTCCCGGCGGGCTCCTCGCCGTCGGTGAGCTGGAACGCGCCCACCGGCGGCTTCTTCGTCATCCTCACCGTGCCGTTCCCCGCCGACGACGCCCTGCTCGCGCTGTCCGCGCGCAAGCACAAGGTGCTGTGGACCCCGGTCCACCACTTCTACGGCGACGGCGTGGCCCGCCACCAGATCCGGCTGTCGTTCAGCCAACTGACACCGGACGAGATCGACCGGGGACTGGACCGGCTGGCGGCCTTCATCGGCGAACAGAGCGCATCCCCCAGGCAAGGAGACGCACGGTGACCGACGCCGCCGACGGACCGCTCGACCGACTCGCCATCGACCACATCGGCTTCGCGGTGCGCGACCTCGCCGAGGCCGCCGAACCGTTCACCGACCGCTACGGACTCACCGTGCTGGCCAGGTCCCCCGGCCCGCCGGAGGCGGACGTGCACGCCCTGACCGTGGGCACCGACCGCATCCGGTGCGTCCTGACCTCCGCCGATCACGCCGATCACCCCGTCGCCCGCTACGTCGAGCGCCACGGCGACGGGATCTGCGACATCGCGCTGCGCACGTCCGATGCCGCGGCCGCCTTCCACGAGGCGGTGCGGCGCGGGGCAGCGCCGCTGGCCGGGCCGGTCGAACGGGACGGTGTGGTCACCGCGTCGGTCGTCGGGTTCGGCGATGTGGCGCACACCTTCGTCCAGCGCCCGGAGGGGTCGAACCCCGCCCTGCTCCCGGGGCTGTCGCCGGTGCCCGGCCGTCCCGGTCACCCGGACCCCGGGCTGCACGAGGTCGACCACCTCGCGGTGTGCCTGGAGCCGGGCCGGCTCGGCCCCACCGTCGAGTACTACGTGCGCGCCCTGGGCTTCGCCGCGGTGTTCACCGAGCGCATCGTCGTCGGCGCCCAGGCGATGGACTCGATCGTGGTGCAGAACCCGGCCGGCACCGTCACGCTCACCCTGATCGAGCCGGACACCACACGGGAGCCGGGCCAGATCGACCGGTTCCTCCGCGCCCACGGCGGGGCGGGCGTGCAGCACCTCGCCTTCTCCTCGGACGACATCGTGCGGTCGGTGCGGCTGCTGGCGTCCCGGGGCGTCGCCTTCCTGGACACCCCCAGCACCTACTACGACCTGATACCCGGCCGGCTGACGCTCGCCCGGCACTCCGTCGAGGAGCTGCGGGACCTCGGCATCCTGGCCGACGCCGACCAGGACGGACAGCTGCTCCAGATCTTCACCCGGTCCGCGCACCCGCGCGGCACCCTCTTCTTCGAGGTCATCGAGCGGCTCGGCGCCCGTACCTTCGGCAGCGGCAACATCAAGGCGCTGTACGAGGCCGTCGAGTTGCAGGCGAACCGGTCGGGTGCCGCACGGTGAGCGCACCCGCCGCGCCGCCGGCCCGTCCGGGCGCCCCGCCGCCGATGCCGCCCACGCCCCGTCAGAAGCCGCGCTCCGGCGGGGCGAACCGGGGCGGCTGCCCCAGCCACAGCAGCCCCGAGGTCGCCAGCAGATAGCCGAGCTGGGCCCGACTGCCGCTGCCCAGCTGCTGGGAGACCCGGCTGATGTGCTTGGCCACGCTGCGGCGGCTCATCCCCATCCGGCGGGCGATGGAGTCGTCGGTCTCCCCGGACACCACGGCCTGAAGTATCGCCCGTTGGACGTCGGAGGTGATCAGCGGGGACCGGGCCGGTACGCCGCCCGGCTCGACCGGCACCGACCGGGCCCAGGCATTGTCGAAGAGCACGGCCAGGAAGCGCAGCAGCGCGGGGTGCCGGATCTGGAGCGCGCCGTCGCTGCGCTCGTCGGAGGTGGGGATGAACGCCACCTCCCGGTCACAGATGATCATTCGCTCGAACACCTCGACCAGGGTGTGCACCTCGGCGCCGGCGGCGGTGACCTTCTCGATGTAGCCCAGCGTCGGCGGGTGCGTCCGCACGGTGTGCTGGTAGATCGTCCGCTGCCGGACGCCGCGGGTGAGCATCCGGACGTCGCGCTCCAGCGCCTCACCGAGCAGGTGTTCCGGGCGCCCCCCGCCCGGCTGGGTGGTCAGCAGCTCCTCACGGCAGGCGTCCACGGCGGCCTCCAGCGCATTGCTGATGACCTGTGCGCCGGTGAGCACGGTGAGCGTCGGCTGCTCGTCCTTCCTGGCGTCGTCATAGGTACGGCCGAAGACCGACAGGGTGGCCTGAAGGGAGCGGTAGGTCCGCTGCTGCGCGGCGATGGCCTCCTCGATCGGACGGAGCGCCGCGATCGCCGCCGCCTCGGGCGGAACCGCGGTGGCGGCACCGGGCGTCCGAGGGTCATCGGCCACGAGACCGAGCGCGTTCAGACACGGTGGCGCGGTCTCCCGGCTCGCCGCGCCCTCCCGCAGAATGCGCCGATAGAAACCCAGCGCATCGCCGCATACGCGACCCGAGGGCAAATCACCCCCATTGCACTGACATCGACCCAGTTCTTCTTCGTTCACAAGTGTGCAGGTTACATTTGTGCACCCCTTGTGCAGACCAACGATCCGGCCAGGCCGAAGAGGATGGCGGCGCCAGCCACAACCATGGCCGCACAATGGGGGACCACAATGCGTCGCATCTTGCGCGTTCTTACCGTCGCCGCCGTCCTGGCCACCACCACCGGATACGGAATTGATTGTTCCACTCCGGCCGTCACCAGCGCGGGCCACCGTGACTCCCTTTCCCCGGGCGCCGTTCTCGCCGACTCGGCCTGGGGTCGCACCACCATGTCGCAGCCCGGTTCGCTCTAGGGGAGCCACTCCTCAGGGCCGGTAGGACAGTCACGGCAATCCCGACAGCCTCTGCATTTCCAAAACTCTCAGCATTCCCACCAGTCTCTGCAATCCCACTGGTTTCGCGAGTCCTGGGAGTCTCAGTAATCCTGGTAATCCCGGTGATCCGCTGACCCCGCCGATCTCTGCAATCCCGGCAATCCCGGCAATCTCTGAAGTCCGGGCCGCTTCCCGGCCCGTTGGAGCACCTCACGGACGCGCTTCCGCCACGGGCGGCCCCGAGGAGCGGTTCGGCCGTTGCGCGGAGCCGTCCGGTTCGCAGCATCTGCACCGAGGAGAAGCTTTGAGCACATCGTCCGCAGCCCTGGACGGTGGCGCACCGCGCGCCGCAGGCCCGGCCGGGGCACCCCCCTCACCCCTCGCACCAGCCTCAGCACGGCCCCGACGCGGGGCGTCGAAGGGCGTCCTGGTGACCCGGGTCGGCCTCCAGATCCCGACCGCGGTCAGCTACGACGTCTGGGAGAGCGCGGGCCGGCGGATCTCGGCCGTCGCCAACTCCTCGGCCTGGTGCCTGGGCGACTGGCTGGTCTACGGCCAATGGCGCTACACCGACCGATATCGCAGGGCGGTCGACGCAGTGGGCCTCGATTACCAGACGCTGCGCAATTACGCCTGGGTGGCCAGAAGGTTCGAGGTGTCCCGCCGGCGGGACACCCTCAGCTTCAACCACCATGCAGAGGTGGCGTCGCTGCTCCCGCATGAGCAAGACTACTGGCTCAACCGGGCCCAGGAATTCAGCTGGTCACGCAATCAGTTACGGGCGAACGTCAGGGCCGTCCGGGGGACCGAACCGGCCGCCGCCCGCAAAACGGCCTCGGTCGGAATACAGCTCACCCCCGAGCGCATCGCCCGCTATCGCGCCGCCGCGGAGCGCAGCGACAGCAGCCTCGAATCCTGGATGGTGGACCGGCTGGACCTCGCGGCCAACACCGCGCTCGGCTCTTACGGCGGCTGAATCACGACCGATCAAGCAATTCCCGCAACCCCGCGACCCCGCATTCCCGCAATCCCGCAATCCCGCACCACCCTCGTCCGCGCTGAGTGAAAGGTGCTGATCGAACCGTGTGTCCCGCACACCTGCCGGACCCCCTGTCGCTCGACTGGGACCTCACGCCCGGCAAACCCGCCCTGGCAACGGTCCGGGGCGTCGACGACCTGGCAGGGGCGCGCGCCTGGCTGACCGCCGCCCGCCCCGGACTCACCGCGGCGCTGCACACCCATGGCGCCGTCCACCTGCGCGGTCTGCCCCTCACGGAGGTCGGCGACGTCGCCGAGGTCCGCGACGTCCTCATCCCCGAGGCCACCCCGTACCGCGAAAAGGCCACCCCCCGCAGCGACTTCGGCCAGGGGGTGTACTCCTCGACCGACCTGCCGGCGTCCCAGCGGATCCACCTGCACAACGAGAACAGCTACACCCTGACCTTCCCCGGTCTGCTGCTCTTCGCCTGCCTGATCGCGCCGGAGGAGGGCGGAGCCACGCCGGTCGCCGACTGCCGCACGGTGCTCAGCCTGCTCCCCGCGCACCTGGTGGCGAAGGTGCGCACCGCCGGGTGGCTGCTCAGCCGCAGCTACTCGGACCACATCTCCACCGACTGGCAGAGCGCGTTCGGCTCCGACGACCGCGGCGCGGTGGAGCGCTACTGCGCGCAGAACCTGATCGCCCACGCCTGGCAGGAGGAAGGGAGCCTGCGGACCGGCCAGCTGCGACCCGGCATCATCACCCACCCGACGACGGGCCAGGAGGTCTGGTTCAACCACCTCGTCTTCTGGAACGAGTGGTCGCTGGACGAGGAGCTCCGGGAGACCCTGCTCGACGAGTTCGGCCGCGACGGCCTCCCGTTCAACACCGCCTTCGGCGACGGCAGCCCGCTGACCCAGGAGGACCTGGCGACCATCCAGGCCGCCTATGACGCGGCGACCGTCCGCGAACGCTGGCAGCCCGGCGATCTGCTGCTCGTCGACAACATCCTCACCGCGCACGGCCGCGACCCCTTCCACGGCGACCGCAGGATCGCGGTGGCGATGGGCGCCCCCGTCCAACTGGCCGACTGCCGCCCCACCGTCGAACCCTCCGCCGCCTTCGCCTGACGGCCCGCGGGACCCGACACCGCACCACCACCCCCTCGTCCCCGCGGGCCACAAGGAGCCTCTTGATGGAGTCTGGCAAGGCTGCCCCCGGTCGGCGGCCGGTCGATGCGCTGTCGCGCTTCCGCCGGGCCGTCGCCGACCACCCGGACCGGTGCGCGGTACGGGGCAGTGACGGCGCCCTGACCTTCGCCGAACTCGACCGCCGTACCGCCCGGCTGGCCCGCGCGCTGACCGCCCGCGGGGTGGCCGCCGGCGACCGGGTCGGCATCGCTCTCGGCCGCAGCACACGGCTCGTCGTGGCGCTGCTGGCGGTGTGGCGCGCGGGAGCCGCGTACGTCCCGCTGGATCCGCACTACCCGTACGCCAGGCTGGAGTTCATGGCCCAGGACGCCGGCATACGGGCACTGGTCGCCGAGGAGCCGTCGCCGCTCCGGGTGCCCGGGGTCCCGTGCATCGATCTGGCGGACCCAGGCGGGGCGGGGCCAGGGGCATGGGCAGGGGCATGGGCAGGGGCAGGGGAAGGGGAAGGGGAAGGGGAAGGGGAAGGCCCGCAGGACGGGAACGGGGTGGACGCCCAGGACGGGCCCGAGGTAGACGCCGAGGACGGGCACGGGTTCGCAGGATCCGCCGCGGCCGGGGACGTAACGGTCTCCCCGCCGTCCCCCGCCTACGTGATCTACACCTCGGGTTCGACCGGCCGCCCCAAGGGCGTCGAGGCCACCCGTGGCGGAGTGGCCGCCCTGCTCACGGCACTTGAGGAGTTCGGCGCGTACCCGTCCGCGCCGAGGGTCGTCGCCTGGAACGCCAGCGTCTCCTTCGACGCGTCCGTCCAGCAGTGGGCGCGGGTCTGCCGAGGCGACACCGTGGTCGTCCTCACCGACGAGGACCGCCAGGACCCGGCCCGCCTCGGCGCCGTCCTGGACGAGCACGGCGTCACCGACCTCGATCTGACGCCCTCGCACTGGGAGGTGCTGCGCGGCCCGCTCACCGCACCGCGGGCCGACGGACGGACGCTACGGCTCTTCATGGGCGGCGAACCGGTGCCCGCACGGACCTGGCGGGAGATCGTCGGGACGCCCGGCCTGGAGGCGCTGAACCTCTACGGCCCGACCGAATGCACGGTCGACGCCACCGCCGCCTGGTTCGCCGGCGACACCCCGCGCCTGGGCGGTGCGCTGCCCGGCAGCCGGCCGTACGTCCTCGACGAGGCGCTGCGCCCGGTCCCCGACGGCGTGGCGGGTGAGTTGTACCTCGCGGGGCCGCGCCTCGCGCACGGCTACGTCGGCCGACCGGGCCTGACGGCGGACCGCTTCGTCGCCGACCCGTTCGGCAGACCCGGCGAGCGCATGTACCGCACCGGCGATCTGGTCGAACGCACCTCGGACGGCAACCTGACGTTCCTCGGCCGGGCCGACCGCCAGATGAAGTTCCGCGGCTTCCGGGTGGAACCCGGCGAGATCGAGAGCGTGCTCTGCACCCACCCGGACGTCACGGGCGCCGTCGTCCTGGTCCGCGACGACGGCCCGGCCGGCGAGCAACTGGTGGCGTACTGCGTCCCGGCCCGCGGGCCGGCAGCGGCGCCCTCCGCCGAACGACTGGCGCCCTCCGCCGAACGACTGCGGGATCATGTCGCCGCGACGCTCCCCGAGTTCATGGTCCCATCGCGCTATGTGCCTCTCGACGCACTGCCGTTGACGCCCAACGGCAAGCTCGACACCGCCGCGCTGCCGAAGCCCCCGGACACCGCAGAGGCCCCGGAGGGGACCGGGGCCGAGCCGGACGGCCCGTACGAGCAACTGATCGCCGAGGTGTGGTCGGAGGTGCTGGGGCAGCGGCGGATCAGCGCCGACGACGACTTCTTCGCGCTGGGCGGGCACTCGCTGATGGCGTTGCGGGTGGTGGCGCGCCTGAAGCGGAGGCTCGGGGTGGTGATCTCGGTCAAGGAGGTCTACCGACACCCTCGGCTGAGAGACCTGGCCCGCCGGGTGGAGTCCCACAACACCGCCCCCGCACAGCCCCGTTGACCGCCTCCCCCACCCGCGCGCCACCGCCGAGAAGAGGGACCCCATGCAGGACACCGTCGTGGTCCGCCCCCGCCCCGTCCCCGCCGCGTCACAGCGGCTGGTCTGCCTGGGCTTCTGCGGCGGCGGCGCCGGCTCGTACCTCGCCTGGACGGACGTCATGCCGCCCGGCACCGAGCTGGCAGCGGTCTGCTACCCGGGCCGGGAGGGCCGTTTCGCCGAGGAGTTCGCCCGCGACTGGGACGAGCTGGCCGAGGACGCGGTCTCCGCGGTGCTCTCCGCCGCGGACCTGCCGTACGTCCTCTTCGGCCACAGCATGGGCGGCTGGATGGCCTTCGACGTCGCGGCACGGATCGAGGAACGGGGCGGCCCGGCTCCCGCGTCGCTCGTGGTCTCCTCGGCCAACGCCCCCAGCCGGGGGCTCACCCCTCAGGACATGTTCCCCGCGCAGGCCGACTCCGACGGCGCGCTCATGGACTGGATGACGACGTTCGGCCTGATGCCGGAGCATGTGCTCGACGACCCGGACCTGAGCGAAATCGCCCTGGAGCTGATGCGGGCCGACATCCGCGTCCGCGACTCCTTCTACCACCGCGAGGGCGCGACGGTGAGCGCCCCGCTACAGGTCCTCACCGGCGCCTCCGACGAGGTGATCGACCCGCGGACGGGCCAGCAGTGGCGGAAGCTGGCGACCGGACCCTTCCGCCACGACGAGCTGCCCGGCGGCCACTTCTACACCCCCGAGGTATGGCAACACCTGCCGGACCGGATCGCCGCGCTCGGTGCGCCGGGGGCCATGCCGGATGGCTCCGCTTACGGGAAGTGTTCCCCCGCCCCCTAGGGCTCCGCCCTACCGCCCCCGGCCCGAACCTCTCAGGGCAATACACCTAGGGCCCTTCCCCCACCGCCTGATCCGCCTGCTCGGCCTGACCGGCCTGACCGGCTTGCTCGGCCTGCCCCGCCGCTGAGCCCCCGGCGCATACGGCCTCCTCGCTCTCTCGCGCGCGGACGAGTCGTAGCTCGCCGAACGCGCTGGCGACGGTGAGCAACAGGGTCAGGGCCACCCCGGCGAGGATCGCGGTGCTGGGCGGGGCCAGGCTCAGCACCGCGCCGGAGAGCGAGGCACTGGCCGCGTAGCCGACGCCGACCACCGAGTACATCATCGAGTAGCCGGCGGCCAGCGCGCTCTGCGGCAGCACCGCGCGGAGCCCCAGCGCCCGGGTCACCTGTAGCCCGGCCTGCAACAGCCCCGCCACGACCAGCGCCGCCGCGATGGCACCCAGCGCCGGGACGAGGCCCGCCACCGCCACACAGCCCGAGACGCCCAGCAGCAGGATCAGGCTCTGCGTACGGAGCCGGCCCGGCCAGCTCCGCAACCCGTACAGCAGCGCCCCGGCCGCCGCCGCCAGGGAGTACCCGGCCAGCAGCGGGCCCGCCCAACTGACCGCGAGGGCCCGCTGCTCCAACAGCGCGGGCAGGACCAGCTCCGCCAGCGCGAGCAGCGACATGGCCGCCGCACCCGATACATACACCGGCCAGGCGGCGGCGAGCGTACGGACCATCGAGGCACCCGCGCGATCGGACTCGTCGGCCACCCAGCCGTCCGGCAGGGCCCACAACCCGGCGACGGACAGCGCCATCAGGGCCGCCGCCAACAGCAGCGGCGCGTACGAGGCCACGCCGAACGCGAGACCGCCGGCCGCGGCGGGCGCGGCGGCCCAGACCGCGTAGGTGAGCGTGGCCTCCGCGCTCAGCGCCTTGGCGACCAGGCCGGTGCGGACGTGTTCGGTCAGCAGCGCCCGCAGTCCTCCCGGGGACGCGGCCGGTGCGGCGCCCGCCAGCAGGGCGAACGCGCCCAGCACCGGGTCCGGGGCATCGGGCAGCAGGCCGAGGCCGGCGAACGCCGCGGCGCCGGCTGCGAGTCCGCCGGCCAGGTGGCGTCGCGCCCGCGCGGGCCGCAGCCTCGCGCCGAGCAGCGCCGCGCCGATAACCTCGCCCACCACGTATACCGCCGCCAGTTCGGCGCCCAGCGCATAGCCGCCGGGTCGTTCCCGTACGAGGAAGACCAGGGCCAGCGGCGCCATCGCCACCGGCATGCGCGCCGCCACGGCGACCGCTGCCCAGCTCAGCACCGGACGGGTCATGAGTGCGCGATAGGTGTTCCCGGCCATCCCCGGACTGTATGGCCGGTCATAAATGGCGGACAAGTCGATTGAGCCGGCACCCGGAATAACCAACCGGACGGCCGGGTCACCACCGTAGAAAGGTTGCTCTGCCTCGGGATCAATGGATTAGTTTCCTCCGCGCGCCGCTCCAGCGAGCCGACCGTCCGTCCGGCCTCCGGAACAGATCTCCGTGGGGACAGCCGCGCAGGCCGGCAAGGCTCATCCGTTGAGTTGATCACCCATCAGGAGTTACGCATGCTCATACGCCAGACGGTCGTTCACGATTACTTCCGCACCGCCGCGGACATGGCTGTGGATTCCGCTCGGGAATTGTCGCACCTGCGTGATTCCCGGATCGCCGAACTGGTCGCACGGGAGGGCTGTTCCCGGCCCGATGAGGTGTCGTGGCGCGCCCGCAGCTTTCCGGTGCTCGCGGCGCTCGCACCCGTCATGACGTCACCCGAGGGGGAAATCACCTACCCGGGCGACCCGATGTGTCTCTATGCCGCGCTCAGTGTCCCGGTGGACAGCGCGCTGCGCTCCGCACGGCTCGGCGTGGGCCGGGACACGCCGTTCAGTGACCTCTGCCCCGACTGGGGACGCCCCCCGACGAAGCGCCACCGACTGGCCGCGGAGCACGGGCTGCCCGCACAGCGGGCGAGCGCCGGTACGTCCGACGCCACGGTCTTCGACCCCCGGGTGTGGGACGCCGAGGCCCGTGCGGCGCTGCGCGCCGAGGTGCGCCGCCACCGACCGCGGGTGTTCCTGGTCAGTACGGTCTCCCCCGGCCACCGCTACGCGCTGGACATGGCACGGATCGTCAAGGACGAAATGCCCGGCTGCCTGGTGGTGTTCGGCGGACGGCACATGGACGAGACGATGACGTATGCGGCGGCCAAACGCACCGTTGTCCTGGAATACAGCAGCACTTTGCGGGCCATCGACGACGGACGCGCGGATGCGGTGGTCGACTTCTGTGTCAGCGGTGAGGGTCATTTCGCGCTCGACCTCCTGATGAAGGCGATAGCCCTGGCCATGGACCTGGATCGCACGCCAGCCGAGGTGAGCGATGTGGTCCGGGTGTTGGAGTCGTTCGGTGCGGCCGGCGTCCGCGTTCCCGGTAATTCCCTGCTGTGCGCCCTGGACGCGACGACGGTGCATGCGTTCCCGATACTCGGCGAGAAGTTCGATCTCGCCGAACTGCCCTCCCCCTACCAGGGTTTCGCCATACGCTCCCGCTTCCCGGTCTTTCCGTTACCGGACGGAACTCCGGCCCGTACGGCACATATGACCGTCTCCAACGCCTGCCCCTACCACTGCGATTTCTGCTCCGAATCCGCCCTGGTCGTCGGCGGCTTGAAGCGGTTCCGGGGTTCGCCGGCCGAGACCGCCCTGGAGCGGATCTGCGAATACGTCAGCTACGGGGCCCAGGCCGTCTTCTTCGACGACTCGATCTTCTGGACCGGGTCCTTCCCGCTGATGCGGGAATTCTGCGCACTGCTGCGTGCCGCCCGTCATGCCGGGGGACCGGAGAAGCTCCCCGAGGCGTGTCGACGGTGGATCACCGACGAGGGCGACTGGGACCGGTTGCGCGGTCTCCAGTTCGGCTGCCAGGTGACCGCCGACCTCCTGACGACCCTTCACAAGGAACAGGAGGTCCGCGAGGTCCTGGAGGCGCTGCGGGAGGCCGGGTGCAGCTACCTCTACATGGGCATCGAAAGCATGTCGACGGAGGTGATGCAGCATGTGCACAAGAACATCCGACGGATCACCGAATTCCCGTGGAAGGCGAAGGTCCGCACGGCGCTGGAACGCATCCGGGCGGCCGGAATTCCGGTGGGCAGCTCGGTGCTGTTCGGCCTCGAAGGGGAGACCCGCGCGACCATCGAGGAGACCGTGCGCGAGGTCGGCGAGCTGGTCGACTCCGACCTCATCATGCTGGCCAGCCCGAACATCCTGACCTACCACCCGGCCACGAAGATCACCCGCGCCCACGGTATGCACGACAAACTCGACTACCACTCCCCCGACGTCGACAACCGGCCGCCGTACATCTTCTTCGAGGAGGCTTTTCCCGGTGTCGTCTCGCGGCGGCTGACCGAGGACGACATCTGGTTCATCCACGCGGAGACCGCAAAACGATGGGGCGCCATCCGCAACTCGGCGGAACCCGACGTCCGCGCAATGGAGCAGGCCGGCACCGTATGACGCGCCACGGCGAGTTCCGGTCCGCACCGGAACTCGCCGTGGACGGGAACTCACCGTGGACCGGAACTCGCCGTGGATGAGAACTCGCCGTGGATGAGAACTCGCCGTGGACGGGAACTCGCCATGGAAAACCGCAGCACACGGCGGGCCGCGCCACCCATTCGGCGCAATGCCCCGGACTCTACGCCACCCCCGAATCTCCCATTACCCGATAATGGGTCGGAATGGTCTCGTACCCTCCGATTTTCGGGAGTTCATCATGGAATCCGGCCCCAAGGTCTGGAACTGTCCGTTCGACTACGCCGAGGCCCTTGAGTTCGATCCGACGCTCAAGCGCCTGCTGACCGATGAACCCGTCGCCCGCATCAAGCTGCCGTACGGGGAGGGCGAGGCGTGGCTCGTCACACGGTACGACGACGTGCGGACCGTGACCACCGACCGGCGCTTCAGCCGTCACGCCATCGTGGGCCGGGACTTCCCCCGCATGACGCCCGAGCCCATCGTCCAGGACGAAGCGATCAACGTGATGGACCCGCCGGCCAGCAGCCGGCTGCGGAGCCTGGTCTCCAAGGCGTTCGCGCCCCGTCAGGTGGAGCGGATGCGGGCCCGTACCCAGCTCGTCGTGAACGAACTGCTCGACGAGATGGCCGAGCGCGGCTCGCCGGCCGACCTGGTGGAGGGCCTGGCGTCACCGCTGCCCCTGACGACCATCTGCGAGGTGCTCGACATCCCCGACGGTGAGAGCGCCCAGCTGCGTGCGCACGCCCGGACGATGATGAACACCAGCCTCGACAACCGCGACAACGCCGTCCGCGCCAAGGCCGACATGCGCGCGTACTTCGCGGAGCTGACGGCCCACCGACGCCGCCATCCGGGTGATGACCTGATCAGCGCCCTGGCCACGGCCCGCGATGGCGACGAGATCCTCAACGACCAAGAACTGACCGTGATGGCCATGGTCCTGCTCATCACCGGCCAGGACACCACGACGTACGAGATCGCCAACATCGCGTACACGCTGCTCACCCGGCCCGCCGAGCTCGAAAAGCTGCGCTCCCGGCCCGAGATGCTGCCGCAGGCGCTCCAGGAGATGTTGCGGCTCATTCCGTTCCGCAAAGGCGTCGGCATTCCCCGGGTCGCCCTGGAGGACGTGGAATTGAGCGGGGTGAAGATCCGGGCGGGAGACATCGTGCACGTCTCCTATCTGACGGCAAATCGGGACGGCGAGAAATTCGAGCGGCCCGATGAGCTGGATCTGGATCGCCAGGGTCCCAACCACATGACGTTCGGCTGGGGCGGCCACCACTGCCTGGGTGCCCCGCTCGCCATCACGGAGCTCGAAGTCGCCCTCAGCACCCTCCTGGAGCGCTTCCCGGACCTGAGGCTGGCGAAGCCGGCCGACGAAGTGCCCTGGAACAAAACGGCTATCTGGCGTTATCCGCTGGAGCTGCCGGTCGCCTGGTAACCCGGGGCGGAAGCCACGACGGCATGCGGAACGCACCCAACTGGCTTACCGTTATTTCGGGCAACTGACCCACCAGCACGGGGAGAGCTCATTTCTTAGTCGGCTGGCCCGCCCGTATCCCTTCTCAGGGGCAACGTCCTCTTTCGAGGGGTTTCGCGGGCGGACCACGGACTGCAAGGAGTGGATCCCATGGCGGTTCTGTGCAAACCGGCAATCGCGGTCCCTGAATACGTCATCACCCAGGAAGACACCCTCGAACTGGCACGAAGACTGCACAAGGACCATTCGCAACTGAATTTGGTCCTCCGGCTGATAGAGCACACCGGTGTCCTCACCCGGCACCTGATACAGCCGATCGACAAGGTGCTCAAACACCCCGGGCTCGACGCTCGTAGCGCCATCTACGAGGAGGAGTCCAAGGCCCGCGTTCCGTCCGTGGTGCGCCAAGCACTCGACCAGGCGGAGCTGGAGGCACGACAGATCGACCTGATCATCTACGTGTCGTGCACCGGGTTCATGATGCCGGCACTGACCGCCTGGCTGATCAACACCCTGGGCTTCCGCTCGGAGACCCGGCAGATGCCGATCGCCCAGCTCGGCTGCGCGGCCGGCGGTGCCGCGGTCAACCGTGCGCACGACTTCTGCACGGCGTACCCCGACGCCAATGTGCTCATCGTGGCCTGCGAGTTCTGCTCGCTGTGCTACCAGCCCACCGACCTGGGCGTCGGATCGCTGCTGTCCAACGGCCTGTTCGGTGACGCGGTCGCGGCCGCCGTGGTCCGCGGCAACGGCGGCACCGGCGTCCGACTGGAACGCAACGGTTCGTACCTCATCCCGCACACCGAGGACTGGATCTCCTACGCGGTCCGCTCCACCGGCTTCCACTTCCTGCTGGACAAGCGGGTGCCCGGCACCATGGAACCGCTCGCCCCGGCACTGCGCGCGGTCGCCAAGGAACACCGCTGGGACGCGGGCAACCTGGACTTCTACCTCGTCCATGCCGGCGGCCCCCGCATCCTCGACGACCTGAGCCGCTTCCTGGAAGTGCCCCCCGAGGCCTTCCGCTTCAGCCGCGCCACGCTCACCGAGTACGGCAACATCGCCAGTGCGGTGGTCCTCGACGCCCTGGCCCGCATGTTCGACGAGGCGTCCCCCGAGGACGGCCACCGCGGCCTGCTGGCCGGCTTCGGGCCGGGCATCACCGCCGAAATGTCCCTGGGTTCCTGGACCTCGGAACCCACCCACGCGGCCTGACCGGGAAGAACCACCCCAGGCCAACTGGGCCACCGCCCGGAGCCCCGCCCGCTGTTCCCGGCAGCGGGCCGGCACCATGTGCGCAACTCGGTGTTCAACCCAGTGTTCAACCCGGTGCGCAATGCACTCACGAAGCAGCCGTCACCACCCCCGGTCAACCCACCACAACCCTTATTGCATATGATTTGCAGTTACACTCACAACGCAATAGACCCGACCAGGGCAGCGATGCGTGCTACGCGGAACGGGAGCGTCCGCAGGAAAGGAACACCATGCAGGAAGCGCCCACGCTGCCTGGAACACCCGAGGCGCCTGACGCTCCCGTGGCGCCTGAAACGCCCGTAGTGCCTGGAACGCCCGTGGTATCTGGAACACCCGTGGTGCTGGGCATCGAGTCGTCCTGCGACGAGACGGGCGCGGGTCTGGTGCAGGGCGGCCGGTTGCTGGGGCACGCGTTGTCGTCGAGTATGGACGAACACGCACGGTTCGGCGGCGTGGTCCCGGAGATCGCGGCCCGCGCCCATGTACACGCCCTGACCCCGGTGGTGCACGGCGCGCTGGCCGACGCCGGGTTGCGGATGTCCGACATCGGCGCGATCGCGGTGACGACCGGGCCGGGCCTGTCCGGTGCCCTACAGGTCGGGCTGGCCGGCGCGAAGGGGCTGGCGTATGCGCTGGGTGTGCCGCTGTACGGCGTGCACCACCTGGCCGGCCATGTCGCGGCCGACACCCTCGCACACGGCCCGTTGCCGAACCCCTGCGTCGTACTGATCGTCTCCGGCGGCCACACCTCACTGCTCCTCGTCCGCGACCTGGCCTGCGACCGCATCGACCACCTCGGCGACACCCTGGACGACGCCGCCGGCGAGTGCTTCGACAAGGTCGCCCGGGTCTTCGGGCTGCCCTACCCCGGCGGTCCGGCCATCGACCGGGCAGCGCGCGCGGGGGATCCGCGCGCTGTCCTCTTTCCCCGCCCGCTCACCGGACGGCGGGACGCCCCGTACGGCTTCTCCTTCTCAGGTCTGAAGACTGCGGCGGCGCGTTGGGAAGAGCGGCACCGCACCGCGGACCTGCCCCTTCCGGTCGCCGACGGCGCCGCTTCGCTCCAGGAGGCCATCGCCGACGTCCTCACCCGCAAGGCGGTCGCCGCCTGTACCGCACACGGCGTCGGCACGCTGGTCGTGGTCGGCGGAGTCGCGGCCAACTCCCGGGTCCGGGCGCTGGCGGAGGAGCGGTGCGCGGCGGCCGGCATCACCCTGCGGGTGCCTCCGATGCGCCTGTGCACGGACAACGGCGCGATGATCGCCGCAGTGGGCGACCTCCTGGTCCGGTCCGGCGCGCAGCCTGCCCCGCTTGACGTGTCCGTCGACCCGTCGGCGCCCCTGGAGTACGCCACGCTGCACCCGCTCACCGGCCGCGCGCGTCCAGGCTCCGCATCCGCATCCGTTTGCGCCTCCGACCGGTCCGCAGAGCGGTCACACAGGCCGTGAACTCCCGCTCCGCGCCCAGACGACGGTGGCAGTCGCGCATCCTCAGAAGCACGCTGGTCAGCTGCCCGTAGGACCTCGAAGAGGTCTCCCCTCCCTGCTCCCTGCTCCCTGCTCCCTGGCCGGAACAGCACGCGTCAGACCGCGTCAGACCGCGTCAGACCCCGTCACACCGCGTCCCTGCCCTCCCAGCGGTCCCGGAACCAGGCCAGCAGCTCGAACAGAAGCTCTCGGTTGCGGTCGTCCTCCAGCACAGACAGCCGGAAGCTGGGGCGCAGGTCCAGCTTGCCCTCCGGGATCGAGACACCCTCCAACTCGTTCACCTTGGCGAGCAGTTCGGCACGCAGGGCGCGGTCCGTGAAGGGCTCGCGGTTCGCGAGGTGCTGGAACACGACCTCCGCCACACCACCGCGCCCACTGCCCGGATAGAGAGTCAGCGGCCAGACGCCCCGCCCTGGGCTGCCCGCTTGCCCGAGCATGAGGAACGCACTGGTCGTCACCTCACCGGCGCCGTGGCCGACCCAGCCTCCGAGCTTCTCCCAGCGCGTGAAGAGCTCCTGCACGGCAGCCACCGTCGCGGGAGCGTCATCGGCCGCGAGCTGACGGAGGAACCTCGCCGCCCGGCTCTCCTCGTCCCGCTGCCTACCGCCCTCCACCCCCTCCCCCGCCGCGTCCTGCTCGTCCTCCCCGTTGGGGTCGGCGAGCAGCAGAGCGAGGTCGTCGCTGGTGAGGCGCTGGGCCGGATCGGCCGCCCCGGATGCGGTGAAGCGGATACCGTCCGCTCTGAGCCGGGCCCGGACGTCGCCACCGTCCTGACCGGTCCATTGGAAGCCCTCGGCGATCTTGCCATCGGCGTTGAGCACCCGGTACGCATTGACCACTCCCTCCGTCCTGGCGAGGTGGTTGCCCACGGCCTGGGCGCCGGATCCGATGAATGCGGCCAGATCTCCGTACGACGTCCAAGTGCCGTGCGGGAGCGCGGCGACGTCCGCCTCGGTCTGCGCCCCGCTCGTCCCGTTTCGCTCGAAGCGCTGTTGCTGGGCGGCGTACAGGTCCTGACGGCGAACCCGGTCGTCTCCGTCGAGCACCAGTTGCAACCACATCAGTTGTTCGAGCTCGTCGTTGCTCAGGCTGGCCTGCAACGGCAGCCAGAGGGTCTCGTAGACGTGCTCGCCGCGGGTCGGCAGACGCATGAACAAGTAGTTGCGCAACAGGTCGGCCTGGCTGAGCTTCAAGCCGGTGTTGTTGAGCGATTCGAAGATGCGGTGGACGTTGTCGCCGCGTTCGGCCGTCACCGATACCAGGGTGAGCCGGGAGGTGATCGCTTGCTCGATGTGGAGCGCGTCCTGCGGGCTCGCCGGATCATCCGCTTCGACCAACTTGCGGCGAAAGAATCGGTAGGCAGCGGCGACCCTGTCCCCGGAGGCCTGTTCCGAGTGCACGCAGTGGATATGTGCCGCATACTGCGGCCGATCCGCCTGAGTCGGCAGCAGGCGGAAGTAATCGGCGCCCTTCTTACGCTTGTTGATGAGGTACTCCTCATCGATCCGCTCCGCCTCGTCCGGCTGGCACTCGGCAATATGGTCGCGTATCGCCACCAGCGCGAGGGACAGAGTGGTCAACCGCTGCTGACCGTCGACAACGAGCCAACGAGGGAATGTGGCCTCGTTCTGAGGGGACGGGGCGAGCACGACCGAGCCGAGGAAGTGTGTACTCACCGCCGCGTCGGACTCGACCAGTTCGGCCTGTTCGAGGATGTCGTTCCACAATTGCGCCAGCTGTCTCTCCGACCAGGAGTACGTACGCTGGTACAGGGGGATTTGAAACTGCTGAGCCCGCCACTGACACGAGTTGCTCATCCCGTGGATACAGGGGTCTCCCCCCGCAGCCGACACCGACTTTCAGCCACCGGCCAAGATCGCTCAGCACACGCACCCGCAGCCCGACGCACCGGAATGCACATGGTCCACCGTCTGGCGAATACGACCCAAGGCGGTCCGTAGCACCTTCCAGAGAGCGCCCCAGCAAGCCAGACCGCCGGACGCGGCAAGGTGGTCCGCTGCCGTCAGACGCCAGGGGCGCGCCGGTGTCGTGTCCAGGACGTACACGGCAATGCGGATGCCCTCACCGTCGAAGTCGCCGTGGTAGCGGAGAGGGCCAACTAAGGTCCGTCTTCCAACGGATCTCGCCCAGAGCGGGAGTGATGCGAGTGTGACCGCTGCTTCGTAGGAGGTGGCGGTCTTCTCGTATCGGGTGGCGGTGCCGCGGAAACCCGAGGCGTCCGGTGACGGCCCGCGGTATCAGCGGGGCGAGTAACTCCCCCTCATCGTCGCTGAGTTCATGGCGACGTATCTCCCCACCGTGATCCGCCACTAGATGACCTTTGAAGACGGACCCCACCGGAAATCCCAGGATATTTCCCAACCCATGCGCCACTTCAGTGGCTTGATCGTGGAACCCTTCCGCAGTGCGAGTGGTCCTATATGGGGCACAGGTGTACGCATGTCCGCATGCGCACACCACGCGTCATGCACGGCCTGAACGTGACGAAGGTCAACCTGTGTCGCCCAGGCGGCACTTGGGACAATCCGAGAGGTCTGCTGGATGAAGATTCGCCGCGCCCTGACGGCCGCCGCAGCGGCTGCCGTGATAGCCCCCGCCGCCGTACTGGCCGCGCCTGCCGCCTCGTTCGCAACGGAATCGGTCTCCGAGGCCGGTCCCCGCACGCCCGCCTCCCCCGACTCCGCCGATGCCGCAACAACGGCGGACCGGCCAGCGGATTCCGCAACGAGAGGTGGCGGCGGAACGGGTAACCCGGACGAGCCGCGGCGCCCGGGCAAGGCCGCTGCCGGTGGCTCGGCATCCCAGGACCGCGACGGGGCCGCGCGTCCCGCCCCAGGGAAGCCGCCGAGAGCCGCCGGGACCGCCGAAGGAACCACTGAGGGGACCACCGGCGCGGGTGGTGCCACCGGTCGAAGCAAGAACGCCGGTGATTCCGATGGTGCGGGTGGTTCCTGCGCGTTCGAGTCCGACCAGTTGCAGGTAGCCGTCCACGGGCTGCCGCCCAAGCTGACTGCGGGCGGCGCCTGGACCCCCTTCTCCATGACGCTCACCAACACCACCGCCAAGCCCCTGGGGGAGGTCCAGCCCTTCCTGCTCGTGTCCTCCGCCGAAGACGTCGACCGGCCGTACTGGGAGCTGGAGACCGAGTACCGCGACGCCAAGACGGGGCGGTGGAAGACCTTCCATGACGCGGCGCCCGACGACCTGTTCGGCTTCTTCGCCGTCGGTCCGCGCAGCACCATCACGCTCCAACTGCGCACCCGCGTGGTCAAGGACGCCAAGCCCGGAGCCGGGTACGCACTCGCCGCTGGCGACTACCGCAACCGCGACGGTTCCTGTGGTTCGGCCAAGGAAGCCTGGTACGACTTCACCATCCTCCCCGCGAGCGCGAAGCCGACGCAGCCCCCGACCACCAAGCCGGGCAAGCCTGGTGGCACGGTCGAGCCCAGCCAGAGCGCCGCGTCCGGCGGCGGTACAGGTGGTTCCGATTCCACCGGTGGCCTCAGCCCGCAGGGCGGCGCCCACCTCGCCACGACCGGCTCCTCGTCCGCGCTCCCGGCGATCGCTCTCGCCGGCGGAGCCGCGATGATGGTCGGCGCGGGTGCGGTCATCGGCGCGCGCCGCCGGAAGGGCGTGGCCGGTCCGGGTGCCACGGACGTCACCGCGTAAACCCCACCATTTCTCCAAGAACCTGATAACCCAAGGATCCACGGCCTTAGAACTCAATGGCACTGGAAACAGAGGCTCGAAGGGTCCGAAGAACCGGGAAAGAGACCTTCATGAAACTGCGCCGCGCCCTGTCGCTCTCGGCCGCGACCGCCGCCCTGCTCCCCGTGGCGGTGGCCGCCGCGCCCGCCTCCCAGGCCGCCCCTGCCGCGGAAATCCCGACGTGCTCCGACCTCGGGCAGCCCCACAACAACACGTTAGTGGGCCGCTCGTTCGGCATACCCAAGTCGATCACTCTCGGCACTCACTGGACGACCTACACCGCCACGCTCACCAACGCCTCGGCGAAGGAGCTGAAGTCGTTCGAACTCAGCGCCAAGCTGGGCAGTTATGTCTACAACGAGGGCGAGCGCGACCTGAGCCCGTACGGCGATCTGCAGTACTGGGACACCTCGCAGCGCACCTGGAAAACGCTGCGCCAGGCCGGTGGAAACGCCGGCGGCACCATCCCCGGCCCGAAGACGCTGAAGCCCCGCGAGTCCGTCCACGCGCAGCTGCGGTTCAGGGTGAGTAAAGACCTCCCCCTGGACCAGACGTACGACGCGTTCACCGGACTCACCGGCACCTTCGTCGACCGCTACCGCACCATGGACTGCACGGCCCACGGCGACGCCGACGGCGGTTTCTACCCCCGCAAGGGCTGAAACCTGCGGGGAGGGCTGCCGCCGTCGGGCCGCGACGGCGGCAGCCCTCCAGGGTCCGTCTTCAACCAGCTCAAGAGCTTCCACAGCATCACCACCCGATACAAGAAGACCGCCACCTCCTCTATGCGCCCAGAATTCCTGTCCGGCTCGTGCCCGACGGCCTCGACGGCCTCGACAGATGAACCCGTAGAGCCGGCGCAGGCGACAGGCACATGGAAGGGGGTGAACGGACCCGCAACGCAGAAAAGCCCCGCACCATAAGGTGCGGGGCTTTCCCACAATGATTGTTCGGCGGCGTCCTACTCTCCCACAGGGTCCCCCC
>NZ_JBEZIX010000067.1:0-44755 GCF_040651315.1 Streptomyces sp. NPDC048506 | reverse complement strand
CCTCCAGTACCGGCCCGACACCCTCGACGGCTTCATAGCAGGAACCGGCCTCGCCCTCGACATCCCAACATCACCCTGACCAGCCGAAGTCAGTAACGCTCCCCTGCCACAGGGCGAACAATTCCATGACCCGGACCCGCAACACTGGCCGGAGGTACGACCGATGGAGCCTGCCGTGCTGCGTCCACAGCCGGTCCTGGCCGGGACGTTGTGCTTTGGCCTGGCGCTGCTGGGTGTGCGCGGTGTCGGTGGGCGCTGTCGCCGGTGTCGATGCGGGGCTTCAACTCGCGATCGTTCACGGGGCTCCGCTGTTGATCCCGGTGGGGCTCCTCCTCAACTGGGTGGTGCGCACTGAGCGGCTCAAGGGGTTGGCTCCGCCGATGGCACTGTGAATGTTTACTGCCGGCGCTTCCCAGGCCCCGGGGCTCCGTTCCACCGCGGCAGCCGGTTACGCTCCACCGCCCCCTCCAGCTCTTCCGCCCAGCTGCGTACACCACTCACAGGCAACGACCGGGAAGAGATGGCGATAGGACATCCTGATCTACAGGCCCGCCGGGCATTCCGGGGATACCACCCAGTCGCCGTGAGCCCTGCGCCCAGGACGTGGTCGGCGACCAGCCGCTCGACCTGGCCGGGGCGGAGCCGGCGGGCCTTCGCCACCGGTTGACCTGCCCGTTGAGGTACGCAGGGGAGACCGCCGGTCACAGTGCCGCGCCAGCGCCGGCAGGGTGGGCGACGTGAGGCCGGCTTGCACGCATGGAGCCCTCGTCGACCTGCCGTCACGTCAGACTGCGTCCCTGGTTGGCAGCTGGCGGGGGAGGGGGGACAGGGAACTGTGCGGCTTGCTGCTGACGGAAACGTTCGAGCAGCTCCAGGTTCTTCCGCTGCCAGTTCTTGATGTAACGGGGCCCGATGACGGCTGCTGTGAGACACAGGAAGCCGCCCACGATCGCCAGCACAGTGAGTGCCAGGGAGCTGCGGGCAAGCCAGGCGAACGGAAGGAGGACGGCGGCGGCGACGCAGCAGCTGATGATGAGCTGGGATGGGTGCCAGCCCTCGTATGCCTTGAGGTTCCTGCGAACCCGCGCGGCGCGCTCCGGATGGATGTACGCAGGATCGTAGGGCATCGTCACAACCCAAGGGGGTGCGTAGGGAAGCCAGCTGCCTGTGGACTGCATCCGTGCCAGTGTGGCCATGGCCCGACGCCTTGCCGGTGGGCTGTCGTCGCGGGTCAGCGTCAAACGGAAGTCGCCGCCACGTCCATAGGACTCGTATCCGTCGAGTTCGTATCCGAGCTCTGAGCCGATCCACACAGCGCGGTCGGCCCGGGAGGTCTGGAAGCCGCTGAAGGTCAGTTTCACCGTGGGCCGTCCGTCGAAACGAGCGACTATGTCGGCGTCTTGCATATGAGGCCGACCTCCTCTTGCAGTAGTGCCGCTTTCGTTGCTCCCGGTGTGCTCCCGGCAGCAGTTCTGACGTGTCAGTGGCCGGTGTCATGTCAGCAGGCGGGCAGTGCTGCGCCTGTCCCGTAAACAGTGCCGGCTGTGCTGCCGACCGAGAAGTTACCGTTCTCCCCGGCCTCGCAGGCACGTGCGGGTCAACACTGGTGACCGGCGGTATCACCAGCTGCGCTTGTCACGCCGATTGGCGACGCTGTTCGTGGCGAAGTCGACCGACTTGGGGCCATTGTCGAAGGTCGTCGTCGCGCGCCGCCAACGGTGCACCCGCCAACCTGTCGTCTCGTCACCGCTCATGTGTGACGCTCCTGGTGGAATCCGGTAGTTATGGGCTCGTCGGTCTCTGCGGCGTTGTGCTGGTAAGTGCGCGGTTCGGCGGCGCTGTGTTCCACGTACCGCCGCAGGGCATTGAGTGACCCGACCATTACGTTGGACATTTCGATGTGCGCGGATATGAATTCCTCGGATTCGGCCGACTGGCCGGACCTGTCATGCTTCACGTCGGAGTCGGTGTTTTCCGGGAACTGCCCGATATGCCGTTCCGGGGTCGGCCTGTGTGCTTTCTTTAAGGTCTCTGCCACTCTCGCCAGTGTCGCCGCATCCACTAACGAATCATTTTCTGGCATGGGTATCCCCCATCTGCTGCAATGAGCGGCGAGTGTGCGGTGCCAAAAATGGCCATGGCAACGGATCCTAGAAGTGCGGTGATCTTGACGAAGGTGGCCCTGGGTGTTCTTGTCGGAACCTTTATGCCGAGAGTGCTGCATACGGCCGGGTCCAGTTGTCGGGGCGCGCAGGGGGTGGGCGCTGTGCGCCGGCGCAGGTCGGAGGAAACAGGCTGCTGAAGCGGTCTGCGCAGCTGGGGTGCCCGAACGGCTCCTGCCAGGTCGCCGCATGCGCTTCTGGTGGCGGCCTACTCGTGCTCGTCCGCAGCAAGGCCTCGTACGTGCGCGGTTGGCCTCATCGCCGCCTGCACGGTCTTCCCTGGTCGTCCGCCAAGGAGGCGCGTCACGGCCCTGTCTGTTGCGCTGGTGAAGGTGTGTCCCCGACGCGCGGAGTGCCTCCGGGCGCGGGAGTCGGCCAGGGTTCGTCGTCAAGCGGCGGTGGACTCCATGGCGTGGGATCAGGAGGCGGCGCGAAGGGACCCGCATGCTTCTGCATGAGCACCATCATCATCACCGCGAAGATCAGGCTGATCACGATCAGCGCAAGTCCCACGGGGTTGTTGGGGTTGTAGACATACCGGTTCGTTCCCCACGTGCTCCTCTTGAAGACCGGCTCATCGTCATTCTCCATGGTCTGGTTCCTCAGCAACTCTCAGCAACTCGGGGCGACATCAATGGACCAGGGGTGTTGCGCAAGGCAGGGCAGTGGGTAAGTGGATTGCCGTCAACTGCGAGAAGTGCAAGTGCTGGGCTTGCTTCCTCGACCACGATACGCCGGCTCCTGTGCAGTGAAGTGGTTTTGCAGGGGGCAGGGCTGCGCTGACCAGGACCGCAGTCGTCGGTGTTCGCAGTGCTGTGCCTCCTCGGCCTCATCGTTTCGGTGCTGCCGATGGGCCGGGTGAAGGGGCTGGCCGCGTTGGTGCTGTTCTTTGTCTTCGTCCTTCCCCTGGCCTCCTTGGCTGCCGGGGCCGGCGCCTATGAGGGATATCTGCTCGAGCGCGATGGCCGGACTGTGCGGGCTGAGGTCGTCGGCACGTACACGGTGCAGGGCAGGAACAGGTCCGTCGGCTATCTGAAACTGGCGGATGCGCACGGCAGGGCGGTCCCCGGCTCCGCCATGCCGTCACGCGGCGTGGGGGCCGAACGCGGCGACAGCATCTCCCACACCCGTGCGGCCCGTATTGCAGGGGAAGAGGGACTGCGGGCTGAGGTGTTCGGCAACGAGGGGCGCCGGTGGTTCGCCGAGACCGTCGTTGAGGACGTCATCCCGGAGTGACCGGACTGCAACGGCATGCCGTGCCGCTGCCTCCAAGGAGAAGAGAGCTACCGCACCAGAGGAGAACTTCCAACGAACGTCCAGCCCAGGACACGGGATCGCACTTGTCCGATCGGATGGTGGCGCGGATCGTGCTGCCGGGATGGCTGTCCTCCGTCCGAGCCGCATCCCGGGCAGGGCGTGGTCCCAACGGCGGGGAAAGTGGCGAACTCCTGCCCTCCGGCACTGCGGGTAGCCAGCCGCGGCGGTTCGCCCTGATGCGCCCCCGCACCGCCCGTAAACGCAGAGGAGTCCGGCAGACGGACGCCCGAGCGCGGAAGGCCTCGGCAAACGAGACGGCGAAGCCACCCACCCTGCCTCGCCCCTCAACTCCCCCTGCATAAAGAGTCCAACAAGAACGTGACAAGAAATCTTCCGGCCAGTCTTCCAGTGATCATCTTTCCTTAGGCTCGGCCAGCACGACGGTCCTCACCACGATGCCGGAACCACGGCAGCATGATGCCGTCGGCGGTTTCGGGAGTGATAAGGGGTGACTCATGTCTGAAAACGAGTCGTTCGTGGATGCGGCGGCTCTCTCCAGGCTGTCGAAGAGCTTCGAGAGCCACGGTTCGGACCTGGAGAGCTATATCAAGGAGTTCCAGGGGATGACCGACGCCGAGGTCATTCATGACGGATTCGGCGTTCTCACCGAATCCGAGGAAGTCACCTCGGCATACATCGAGATGTCCACCGACATGGTGGAGACGCTGAACGAGCTGCGCAAGCACCTCGACCAGATCAGCCAGGGGCTGCGCCAGGTTCAGCAGAACGCCACGGCGACGGACGAGTCCTTGTCGACCGGTTTCGACCAGGGGCGTCACGCATGAGCGGTGACGAGTCCGTAGCGGAGCAGGTCTTCGAGGCCGGCCTGGAGATCATCAATCCTGGCGGTGATCCGGACACCCTCCGCGCGGCTGCCAAGGGCTGGCGGGACCTCCACGACAACCTCCAGTCCATGTTTCAGGCGCTGGACCGCGACGTGCAGCGGACCCTGGATTCCGGGTGGCGAGGTGCGGCGGCCGACTCCTTCGCGGAACACTGGAAGAACCTCAATGCGGGGATGGACAAGTCCCTGCCGCAATTGCCGCAGGCGGCAAAGAGCCTTGATGAGGCGGCAGATGCCATTGAGGAGATCAACGACGAGATCCACGAGATCTACCTGGAGATCGGTATCTCCATCGGTATCTCGGTCGGCATGTCCTTTCTGACCATGGGCTTCTCGGCGGCCGCGGGGGCCGCCCGAGCAGCCCAGCTGGCCGCCCGGGCCGCCAAACTCGCCAAGACGCTCGGCACCATCCTCCGAAAGGTTGGTCAGGCATTCAAAACCGTCTCCCGGCTGGCGAAAGAACACCGCTTTCTGAAGAACGTCCTGGTCAACTGGGCCAGCAATACCGGCGGCACCGTCATTACCAACACCCTCACCGGGCAGGACACCAACTTGTGGGACGCGACATGGCAAGGCGGCCTCTCGTCCCTGGCCGGTACCGGACCCGGGCTCGCGGTCGCCCGCGGACTGGGCAAAGTTGGCCGGCCGCTGCTCGGTGACATAGCGGGCGGCGCAACGGGAAGCATGGTCGGCGGGCTTGCTGTCGATGGGACGAAGAACCTCGACAACGACCCGTCGAACGACGTCAGTGGTCGCGACATGCTGTGGGATCTAGGGGTCAACGGGGTCGGCGGTGGTGCGGGAGGCGCTGCCGTACACGGTGCGAACACACAGCTGCCACCTGGCCGGGAGGGCCCGCACTTCGCGGTCGAGGGTCCGGCCCAGGGAATCATCTACGGTGGCGCCGGAGCCATCGGCAGCGAGCTGCACAACGCCATGTTCCCCCCGGAGGACGCGACGGAGAGCAAGGCCGCCGACACGCCACAGGGCCCGAAGAAGGGGTCAGTGAAGGACGTTTTCGGGTGAAGGATGTTTTCGGATGAGAGAGCGGGACCGTGGAACCGCTGTGGCGTCGGTGCTGGCGTGGGCCGGCGCCGCGGCGTTCCTGATCTGCCTGCTGGTGCGGAAGGTCGCACCGTATCCGCGCTGGGATCTGCTGGCATGTCTGGCGTTCTCCGCTGTGGCGTTCCTGGCGTGGTGGCTGCGGGCGACCGGACGGTGGAGTTCCCGGCTGGGATGGGCCGGATCCCCGGCACTCGGGCCGAAGCAGGGCAGCTGGTGGTGGCCACCGGCGCGCGGCATATACACGACACTCGGTGTCTGGGCTTTGTTCATGCCACTCGTGCTCCTGGGTCTTTCGACGCTGGACAACACTCCTCAACTGGCAGCCATTACCCGGCACGACTACCGCATCGCACCCGTCACGATCACGAAAATCCATCACTCACACCGGAATCGGTCCAAGACCGGTACGACGTACATATCCGTGGTCACCGTCGAGGCTCCGGGACCCGCCAAGCACGGCAAGGCACTGCGCTTGAAAGGGACGGTGACCACACCCGACCGGTTGACTACCGGTCACCGGCTCACGGGTGGGCTCTACGCCCCGGATGCCCCGTCCCTGGGAATCATCCTGAACGGCCGTGAGGAGCTCGCTTCCCTCGTGGGAGGCCCGGCCGCACCGCGCGAGATTGGCCTCCTGGCCCTCGTCGGCGCCATCCCCATTGCCCTGTTCCTCGTAGGGGTCAAGTCCGGGGCCGAACCGATGACTCTCCGGTCCGTGCTCGGCGACAGACCGGGGCGCAGGCTACGTGTCCACATCGCGGGTGCGGCCGCCGGACAATGCCTCGCGGCACCCGATCCCAAGAAGTCCTCCCGCGACCCCCATACCAAGCTGTCCCCCGCCCTGCGCCTTTCCTCCCCCGAAGGCACACGTGAGCTGTTCATCGACCGGTGCCTGGACCCGCAAGCTCTTGCCGCAGCCCTCGAAGGCCGGGCCGGGTGGCTCTACTGGGCGCCACTTGAGGAGCATCCACCGGACTGGTGTGTCAGGGCCCTGCTCGTCCTTGACGACGACCGGTACGTCTACGGGCTGACTCCCCCGGGAAGTGCTGCGGAGCTTCCTCAGGGCGAGCCGGTGGACGGTCCTCTCCCGGACGCCCGTCCGCTGCGCGCGGTCGGACCGTACGCGCTGTGGCAGCCGGCCGTGCACGGACCGGGGATGTACGGGTTCGGGCTCGGCTTCCTCGCCGTATGCCTGATCGTCGCCGGGGTCGGCTACGACGGTGGGCAACTGTTGGGCACGTGTTTTGCGGCGGCCGTGGGAGGACCATTGGCGGGGTTCCTGCTGATTCAGCGGCGGCGCACGGTCTCCCTGCGGCGGTTGGCGGGCGAGCCGGGCTGAGACGGCGGAACGGGCCCCGGCTCGCGGTAACCACGGCGTCGAAGGTGACCAAGAGGAAGAAGCGTATTCGGGTGAGGGAACGAGATCGCGCGGTGGCGGCAGCCGCCGCGGTGGCCTGGGCGGGCGCTGCCGCGTTCGTGGTCTGTCTGGTGGTGCGCATGGTCGCCCCGTATCCGCGCTGGGATCTGCTGGCGTGCCTGGCAGTGTCCGCCGCAGCGGTCCTGACGTGGTGGCTGCGGGCGCGCAGCGGGCTGGCAGACGCGGAGCGCACGGTGTCCGCCAGGGTCCGGCCCGTCCCGGTGGAGCGGCGTAGGACCCGGTGGTGGCCCGAGAGCCGGTCCGCGCTCGTCGTACTGGCCCTGGTGGCGCTGACGCTCCCGTTGGTCATGCTGTCCTTCTTGACGAAGGAGAGCACGCCACAGCTGGCCGCCATCACTGCCCATGGTCCGCGTATCGGGGAGGTGACCATCACTCAGGTCCACCACTCCGTCCTGAAGACCGGCAGGAACTCCCGGCAATACGAGTCCGAGGTCGCGGCGACCGCCCTGGGCGGCGGCCGGTCGGGGAAGGAGACGCTGTGGCTCGAGGGAACGGTGAAGACCCCCGAGTCGCCGCGCCCGGGCGACCGGTCCCCGGGCCTGTACGCTCCGGGCGACCCCGCTGCCGGGGTCATCATGGACAGCCGCGCCGAGCTGCGCTCGCTTCTCGGCGGGCCCGCCGGGCCGCGGGAGCTCACGGTGCTGGGGATCAGCGGCTCTTTTGTTCTGCTCTGCGTCGGAGGGGCCTTGTGCACCCGCGTCGTCACCCGCGGCTCGGTGGGCGTTTTCGGTGCCGGTAAAACCCGGATGCTTCGGGTCCGCATCACCGGCGCCGGTGCGGGCAACCGGCTCTTGCGCCCCGCCTCTCTCGACACCGCCCGGCGCCCCATGCCGACCCTGACGCCCTCGCTGCGTCTCGCCTCGTCGAGCGGAGGCCGTGATCTGCTGCTCGAACGGTGCCTCGACCCCGTCCCGCTCGCCGCGGCGTTCAAGGACGGCCAGGGTCGGCTGTACTGGACGCCCAGAGAGGGAGACCGGCCCGAATGGTCCGCCCCCGCCCTGCTGGTCCTGGACGACGGCCGGTACATACGGGGAGCGACACTCATCGGTACGCCCTCGGACGCCGCGGCGGGTGAGCCGGTCTCCGGCCCCTTCTCCGATGCGAAAAGGAGTCGCCCTGTGGGCCCGTACGCGGTGTGGCAGCCACAGGTGCACACACCGGGCGCTATCTGCTTCGGTGCCGCCTTCCTCGCCGTGGTGCTGCTGGTATCGGGGATCGGACAGGACAACGGGGTGCTGCGCACCGCGTGCCTTCTGGTCGCCGGGGCCGGGCCGCTCGTGGGGGTGCTGGCGATCGGGCGTCGGCGTACCCGCTATTTGCGCCAGTTGGTGCAGCAGACATGACGGAGACGGTCGCCAGTGAGCTGCTCGTCGTTCATCGGCGCCGCTCCGGTCGGCCGCTTCCGCCTGCCGCCCGGTAGCGGTGGATGAGCGCCACCGCCATTGCGCCCTCGCCCACGCCGGAGGCCACCCGTTTGATCGACTGGGCTCGTACGTCGCCGGCCGCGAACACCCCTGGCACGCTGGTCTCCAGCAGCAGGGGGTCGCGTTCCAGCGGCCAGGAGAAAGGGGCAGACGGATTGGCGGGACGCAGGAGGTCGGGGCCGGTGAGGACGAAGCCGCGCTCGTCGCACTCCACGACACCTGCTAGCCAGCCGGTGCACGGCCTTGCTCCGATGAAGGTGAAGATGAAGCGCGCCGCTTCTTCGGTTTCGGCTCCGGTGCGGTCGTTCACGAGCGTGATGCGTTCCAGGTGCCGGTCGCCGTCGAGGGCGAGGACCCGGGTGCTCAGCCGTACTTCGATGTTGGGGGTCCGGTGGATCTCGTCGACGAGGTACTGGGACATGCCGGCTTCCAGCGAGTCGGCGCGTACGAGGACGGTGACGTTGGCCGCGTACTTGGCGAAGTGGATGGCGGCCTGACCGGCCGAGTTCGCACCGCCGATGATGAAGACGTGGTGGGAGATGCAGGAGCTGCTCTCGGTCGTCGCGGCGCCGTAGTAGAGGCCCTCGCCTTCGAAGCGGTCCGCTCCGGGGACGTCCAGGCGGTTGTACGACACTCCGGTGGAGAGCAGTACGGTCTCGGCGCTGATTTCGGAGCCGTCGGCGAGGGTGATGATGCGGGCGGGGTCGGCCCGGCGCAGTCCGACAACCTCTACGGGATGGAGCAACTCGGCGCCGAAACGGCCTGCTTGGCTGACCGCGCGTCGGGTCAGGTCGCCGCCCGACAGCCCGGCGGGGAAGCCGAGGTAGTTCTCGATGAGGCTGGAGGTTCCTGCCTGTCCGCCGGGGGAGTCGGCGTCCAGGAGGAGGGTGGAGAGCCCTTCAGAGGCCGCGTAGACGCCCGCGGCCAGACCGGCCGGTCCCGCACCGACGATGACGGTGTCGTAGTGCGGACGGGAGGCGGTGGTGGAGAGGCCGAGCCGGTCGGCGAGTTGGGCGTTGTCGGGGGCCGAGAGCACGGTGCCGTCGGGGAAGGCGACGAGCGGGAGGTCGGTGGTGGCGGTGGGGTGCTGGTCGAGGAGGCGCTGGGCCTCGGGGTCGGTCGCTGCGTTCAGGAAGAGGAACGGCTGTCCGTTGCGGGTGAGAAAGTCGCGTACGGCGTGGGTGCGGGCCGACACGACATGGCCGGCGACGCGGATGCCCTGGTAGGCGGGGCGGTAGGCGGCGAGCCAGTCGGAGAGCAGGTCGTCGAGGACAGGGAAGAGGCGTTCGGCGGGTGGGTCCCAGGGTTTCATCAAGTAGTAGTCGAGGCGGACTTTGTTAATGGCGGTGATGGCGGCGTCGGTCTCGGCGTACGCGGTGAGCAGGACCCGGCGGGCGTCGGGGAAGCGACTGACCGCCTCTAGGAGGAAGTCCACTCCGGTCATGTCCGGCATGCGCTGGTCGACGAGGAAGAGCGCCGGGTCGTGGCCCCGCTCGTCCAGTGCGTCCAGGACCTTCAGGGCCTCTCCGGCGGAGGACGCGCCGAGGATCCGGTAGCGGTCGGCGTAGGCGCTGCGCAGGTCGCGGCGTACGGCGCGGAGCACCTGGGGGTCGTCGTCCACCGCGAGGATCACGGGTTTGCGTGCATCGTCGGTCGCAGTCGCAGTCGCAGTCGCAGTCGCAGTCGCAGTCGCAGTCGCAGTCGCGGTCGCGGTCGCAGCCGTTGCCGGAGACGGGGCCGGGGCCGGGGTCATCCGAGCGTCCCTTCGGCGAACTCCAGGAAGAGCTGGTCCGGGAAGCACCAGCCCCAGTCCTCGCCCGGCTGGTGGGAGACGACGACGGGGTGCCGGGTGGCCTCGTAGTGGCGGTTGGCGTGCCGGTTACGGGAGGAGTCGCAGCAGCCGATGTGGCCGCAGGTGAGGCAGCGGCGCAGGTGGACCCATCCGTCGCCGGACCGCAGGCACTCCTGGCAGCCTTCCGATGGCGCACCGGCCGCCACGGGGGTGATCTGGTCGAGGTGTGAGCAGGTGGGCATGGGCGCCTCCGTCGGGGCCCCGGGCCCCGGGCAGGGGCGGGAACAGGGCGAGGGGCGGGGCACGGCGGTGCGCTTCGTCGAGCACCGCCGTGCCCCGCAGCAGCGGTCGGTCGGCCGTGCTACGTCAGGGTCTCCGCGAAGTGCCGGGCCGCGACGCCGGCGGCCTCGGTGACCTTGGCGTCCTGGTCGTAGAAGTCGAACTGGGTACCGCCGGTCCAGACGAGGTGCTTCGGGCCGCCGAGGGCGGCGTGGAACTTCTCCGCGCCCTGGGGTATCGCCCCGTCCCGGCTGTGCACCAGCACGGTCGGCGCCTTGATGCGGGGAGCCGCCGGGTGCGGGTCGAACGTCAGCCACTGCGGCCAGGACATCACGGCGAACCGGTTGTCCCAGGACGGCACCGCCCCGCGCTTCTCGTCCAGGTAGTAGTCGAAGGGCCCGAACATCGCGGCCTGGGGGTCCGTGGTGCTGACGGCCGGCACGTACTGCGCGGCTGCCCCGTTCTCGTACTGGGCGAGGGCGTCGAGGCCGAGGACCATCTTCTGCTGCACCCCATCGGCTCCTCCGTAGATGTCCCGTACGAGGTCGGCGTCGTGCAGCCAGGGCGCGATGAGTGCCAGGCTGCGCACGCGTGGATCGTCCGCGGCGTTCACGGCGGTGTATCCGCTGCTCGCGCAGACGCCGAGGGCGCCGAGGCGTCCGGCGTCCACGGCCGGGTGCCGGGCGAGGAAGGTGAAGGCGCTGTGGATGTCGCCGATCTTCCGGGCCGGGGACTCCAGTTGGCGGGGCCGACCGCCGGATTCCCCGAAGCCCGTGAAATCGAAGGCCAGCGCGGTGAAACCGGCCTCGGCCATCCGCTGGGCGTAGACCGCGGCCATCTGTTCCTTGACGGTCGTCCAGGACCCCGTGACGACGATCGCGGGCCGAAGGTCCTGGCCGTCGGGGCGGTACAGGGTGCCGACGAGGGTCTCGCCGTCGCTGTCGAAGGTGACCCGCTCCGTCCGAACCGTGTGCGTCATGCCGCCCTCCCGTCGATCGCCCGCAGGATCTGGGACGGGTCGGTGTACGACTTCCAGCGCACGATCTTCCCGTCCCGCACCGTGAGGTGCTGGATGAAGTCGATCTCGAAGCTCTGGCCGGTCTCCTTGACCACGGACTTCTCGTGCAGGATGCCGATCGCCTCGTCGCCCTCGACGACGAGGTCCACGAGTTCCTCCTTCCCGACCTCGACCATGTCCAGGAAGACCTTCAGGCTGTCGAGCACCGCCGCCGGGCCGTGGTAGGTGCCGATCCACGGCATGCGGTCGTTGTAGCCGGGCACCGGCGCGTAGTTGATCCACTCGATGTCGTCGGCCAGATGTTCCGCGGCCCGGGCGGCGTCGCCACTGGTGAGTGCGGAGAACCAGCCGGCGGCGGTCTCGCGGGTGGAGCGGGTCATCGCGTGGTCCTTTCCATGATCTGCCGGTTGCCCGTGGCCCAGTCGGTGGTCATCGTCAGCCCGTCGATCCGCCATCCGGAGGCCGTACGGCGGAGGGTGAAGCGGTAGTGCCCGCCGAGCGTCCACAGGGGGCCGCCGAGGGCGTTGGGCAGCAGGTGGGTGGCCTGGAAGTCGGCCGTGGCGACGGCGGTGTCGCCGGAGGTGTGCACCAGGTGGTTGGTGAGCAGGTGCTGGGTCGAGGTCAGACGGGACAACAACGACCGCCAGGCCCCGACCAGTTCGTCCGCGGCCACCTCGGCCGGCTCGCCGCCGTTGAGGCTGGTGTAGTCGACCTGGACCTTCTCCGCGAAGACGGCCGAGCGCAGCAGATCCCATTCGCGCTTGTCGGTGTGCCAGCACATCCGGGTGCACACCTCGATGATGTCGAGGCGGTCGCGGAGTTCGGAGTCGCTCATCGGGCGCCCTCGCGGCCGGTGATCCAGTTCTCCTTGAGCAGCAGGGTGTGTACGTAGCGCGGTTCGGTGAACAGGCTCAGGTCGGCGAGCATCTCCCGGTACTCGGGCGTCTCCCGCGCGGTCTCGAAGGCGGCCACGTCGTCGAACCAGAGCTGGTACGCGGCGTCCAGTACGGCCTCGCCCACGCCGTAGAAGGCGTCACGGGTGTGGTTCTGGGTGTACTTGCGCAGGCCCGGGACCTTCTCGGTCAGCCGGGCGTGCCGCGTCAGACTGCGCTCCCTGAACCCTCGAAGTGGCAGGCCTTCGCGGCGCTTGACGAGGATGAGCACCTTGGTCGCCGGTCCGTCGCCGTCGTTCCCGGGGACGACGACGTGTGCGTCGGTGTCCAGCACCACGGTGCGCCAGAAGGCCGCCCAGCGGGGCTCGTCCAGCCGCGCGCCCTCCAGGAACTCCGGGCTCTGGAGGGAGGCGAGCTGTTCCTGCTCGTTCTCCAGCCAGATCTCGGCCACCCCGCTCCACAGCGGGTCGTCCTCGTCGCCGGGCCGGGGGATGCGGGTGTCGACGCAGTACCGCTTGATCTGCGGGATCTTGACCGCGTACCGGACCGCGTGCTGCTCGACCCAGTAGCGCTGGAACTCCTCCTCCGACATGCCGGGCTTGGGGTGGGCAAGGATGAGCTGGTGGATCACGTGGTTCTCCTTGGGGAAGGGCTGGAACGTCAGACCCCGTGGTGGGCTCAGACCTGGTAGTGGGCGTTCACGTCGTCGGCGAAGCCCAGGTAGTCGCGCAGCGGCCAGACCACCTCGAACTCCAGGTACTCCCGCATGGGCAGCCGCCCGAGCGCGGTCCGGTCGAGCTCCTCGGCCGACTCGCAGTCCACGACCGCGATGACCCGCTTCTGGGCGGCGACCTTCCAGATGCCGACGACCATGCCGGACTCGATCGTCTCCTTGGCGTGCAGCGCCTCCTGGGCCTCGACGTCCCAGAGCTCGTCCAGGGTGATGCGCCCTTCGTGGTTCCACTTCATCTGCACGTAGAACAGCACGGTGACTCCTTGTCAGGCGGAGTGCAGGGCGGCGGCCGCCCTGCTGACGGTGGCCAGGACGCGGGTGAGCGGATGCGTGTCGCCGAAGGTCTCGCGGGCGATGTCGGCCGGCGTCTTGCCGTCGTGTCCGACGAGGTCCTGCCGCGCACCGGCGTTGATGAGGACCTGCGCGCACTCCTCGTAGCCGTGCCAGAGGGCGTCGTGCAGCGGGGTGTAGCCGTTGGTGATGCCCTGGAAGTCCAGGTCGATGCCGGGGGCCTCGACCAGCAGGGCGGTGATCCCGGCGTGGCCGTTGTAGACGGCCTTGTGGAGTGGCACGGCGCCGAAGGTCGGTTCGGTGGCGTTGACGTCGGCGCCGGCCGCGACCAGCTCACGGGCGATCTCCTGGTGACCGTCCCGGCAGGCCACCAGCAGCGGGGTGTGGCCGTCGTTGAAGCCGTTGACCACAGGGAAGCGGGCGTCGACCTCGGCGCCCTCGGAGAGCTGCCGCAGCACCGCGGCGAGGTCGCCGGCGACCACCGCGCCCATCAGCTTCTGCGCCTGCGCCGCGGAGGTGTCGCTCTGCGTACGGTCCTTCAACAGGTGTTCGGCGGCGAGCAGTTTGTCCTTGCCGCGGGTGTTGACGTTCAGCTCGTACGCGAAGTGCTCACGCATCGAGAAGCCGTAGTGCGTCGACAGGTTCAGGCCCGCCTGGTGGTCCAGGAGCACGGCCACGACCTCGGGCCACTTGTACCAGAGGGCGTCCATCAGAGGGGTGTGTCCCGTCGTGGCCGCAACGGCGTCCACGAAGGCCCCCGCTTCGAGCAGTGCCCGCACGGTCTCGGGATCGCCACCCTGGACGGCCTTGTGCAGGGCCGTGCCGCCGCCGCGGGAGTCCGCGGTGTACACGTCCGCGCCGGCGGTCAGGAGCAGCCGTACGGCTGCCGCGTTCCCCCGGCCCGCCGCGATCATCAAGGCGGTGAGCCCACTGGTGGTGTCACGGGTGCTCGGATCGGCCCCCAGGTGGAGAAGCCCGGAGACCCTTTCGGTATCGCCGTCGCGCACCGCGGCTATGAATTCCTGGCGCGTTGGAGTTGTCATCCTGTTTCTGCCCTCTTTCGGCATGAGTCGGCGAACGGAGATTAGCCAGGCGGCCGGCACTCCATGCGGCGACCTGACAGACTCTCATTTGTTACTGCGGAGTCCTGACGCCGACGGGTCGCGACCTCACCAAGTCGTGACCACCTAACAAACTGTTTCCGATTTCCTTTGACAGGTGTTCGCCGCTGGCCCAATGTCGTTGTCGGACATCGACCGACCACGTCGGAGGACTCGCGTGAAGCACATTCTGATTGTTCTCTCCGAGTACGGATATTGGGCCGAGGAATTGGTCGGCCCGCTCCGCGCTTTCGACGAGCGCGGATATCGCATCACCTTCGCGACGCCCACCGGAAAGCGTGCGCACGCCCTGCCGCCGAGCCTCGACGTGGAGTACGTCGACCCGCCGCTCGGCCGTTGTGTGACCACCGCCGAAGTGGCCGAACTCGGCCGTCAGGTGGAGAGCGGCAACCGGCTCGACGACCCGCTGAGCCTCGCCGGCTGGGTCCCCGAGCGCCCGTACACCAGCGCTCCCGACTACCTCCGCGAGCTGGAGCAGTACCACCGCTCGCTGGAGCGGATCGACACCGAGCTGGGGCGGTACGACGCGCTGCTCATCGTCGGCGGCAGCGGGCCCATCGTCGACCTGGCCAACAACGAGCGGCTGCACGACCTGATCCTGGCGTTCGTCCGGGCCGGCAAGCCGGTCGGTGCCGAGTGCTACGGCGTCGCCTGCCTCGCCTTCGCCCGCGACTGGGACGACCGCAGGAGCATCATCCGGGGCAAGCACGTCACCGGCCACTGCAAGGAGTACGACTACAAGGACGGCACCGGCTTCCTCGGCACCGACTTCGTCATGGGACCGCCGCCGTACCCGCTGGAGTACATCCTGCGCGATGCGACGGGCCCCGACGGCGCCTACCACGGAAACTTCGGAAAGCCGCTCTCGGTGATCGTCGACTTCCCGTTCATCACCGGCCGTTCCACGCCCGATTCCTTCCTGACCGGCCAGAAGATGGTCGAGGTGCTGGAGGACGGGCTCACCCGGTTCGGCTGGTAGCGCGATCGGGAGTTCGTAGCGGGGCACAGGAAACTACCGGTAGGAAAACCTGTAGCGGATCCGGAAAACGAACCGCAGGGAGTATTCGGTGGCTGGCAGGTCAGGAAACGTCAAACTCATCGAGCAATTCAAGGCCGACGGCCTCGACGTCATGTTCGGGAATCCCGGAACCGTGGAACAGGGGTTGCTCGACGCGGCCGAACAGACCCCGGGGTTCCGGTACGTGCTGGCTCTCCAGGAGACGGTGGCGGCCGGAATCGCGGACGGCTATGCGCGGGCGACGGGCCGGGCGGCGCTGCTTCAGCTGCACAGCGGGGTCGGCCTGGGCAATGCGATCGGCATGCTCTACCAGTCGATGCGCGGGCACACCCCACTCGTCGCCATCGCCGGCGACGCCGGGGTGCGTTACGACGCCATGGACGCCCAGATGGCGGCCGATCTCGTCGCCATGGCGCGCCCGGTGACCAAGTACGCGACCCGGGTGACCGACCCACGCTCGGTGCTGCGGGCGATGCGCCGGGCCGTGAAGATCGCCATGACCCCGCCGCGCGGCCCGGTCTTCGTCGCCCTGCCGATGGACGTGCTCGACGAGCTCAATGACGAGCCCGTCATCGCTTCCACCGTTCCCGTCACGGTCTCCGCGCCACCTGCGGAGGCTGTGACCCGGGCCGCTCAGCTGCTGGCGGCCGGAGAGCGCCCGCTGATCCTGGCCGGCGACGGTGTCTCCCTCGCCGGGGCACAGCAGCAACTGGCCGAGGTGGCGGAGCTGTTGGGGGCCGACGTCTGGTGCGTCGACTCCTCCGAGGTGAACCTCCCGGCCTCGCATCCGCTCCACCGGGGCCAGCTGGGCCATATGTTCGGCGAGCGGAGCGCCGCCGTGGTGGCCGAGGCGGACGCCGTGCTGATCGTCGGCACGTACGTCTTCCCCGAAGTCTTCCCGCGGCTCACCAGTCCCTTCCGGCCGGACGCCCGGATCGTCCACATCGACCTCGACTCCTACGAGATCGCCAAGAACTTCCCGGTCGATCTCGGTGTGGTGGCCGACCCGAAGCCGGCGCTCACGGCGCTCGCGGCCGAACTCGGCGGCCGCCTGAGCACCGGCCAACGACGGTCGGCCGCCGAGCGGTTGGCCGTGCGGAAGCAAGAGCGGAAGCGGAGCCTGTGCGACGTGGCCCCGGGTGACTCGACGCTGGAGCGCTTCGTGCAGGAGCTCGCCCGTCGGGCGGGCGACGACCTCATCGTGTTCGACGAGGCGCTCACCTCCTCGCCCGCCCTGGTCAGGCATCTGCCGCCGGACCGGCCCGGCGACTACTTCCTCACCCGCGGCGGCTCCCTCGGGGTCGGCATCCCGGGCGCCGTGGGAGCGAAGCTCGCCCACCCCGCCCGTACCGTTGTCGGCTTCACCGGCGACGGTGGCGCGATGTACACCTACCAGGCCCTGTGGACCGCCGCCCGGTACTCCGTCGCGGCGAAGTTCGTGGTCTGCAACAACCGGAAGTACCGGCTGCTCGACGACAACATCGCGCAGTACTGGAAGGAACGGGACATCCCCCGGCACGACTTCCCGTCCTCCTTCGACCTGTCCCGCCCCGACATCCGCTTCGCCGACCTGGCCCGCGCCCTGGGCGCCGACGGGGTGCGGGTCGAGAAGCCCGAGGAAGCCGGTGCGGCGGTCGAGCGGATGCTCGCCGCGCCAGGGCCCTTCCTGGTCGACCTACAGGTCTGACCGACACCCCGACCGACACCCGAGGAGTCCCGTCATGCCGGAGGCCCCCGCCGTCCGAGGGCTCACCGAACAGGCCGTCCGTGCACTGGCCGAGCAGTGGTACGCCGCACTGGACCGCCACGACGGCCTGGACGAAATGAAGCAGTTCGTCGTCGACGAGGGGCTGGAGATGCGGTTCCCCGAAGGCACGTTCCGGGGACACGCCGGCTTCGCCGAGTGGTACGCGGCCGTCTCGTACCGGTTCTTCGACGAGAGGCACACGGTGACCGACACCCAGGTCGTCATCGACGGCGCCGAGGCCCGCGTCCACGTCCACGTCAACTGGCAGGCCAGGACGTGGAGACCGCCGGCGGCCAGGAGCGAGTGGCTCGGCTTCGACGCCGACCAGACCTGGGTCGTGGCGACCGGCCGACGCAGCTGGGCCCCGCTGATCAAGACCTACATCTGCAACGCGCTGGAGCCGATGCCGGGCTCCGCCGCCCTGTGAGGAGTTGGGGAACGTGATCGACCCCCGCGATGTGCTGGCCCGTTACTACCTCTACGCCAACGCCGGTGACTGGCACCGCTGGTGCAACCTGTTCGCGGACGACATGGTGATGGACGAACAGCTCGCCGGCCGGATCGAGGGTCGCGACACGCTCCGCTCGATGATGGCCGGCATGGGGGAGTTGTACTCCTCCTTCGAGAACATCCCGTCGCACTTCCTGGTCGACGGCGACGAGGCCGCCGTGGTCTCCCACATCTCCGCGCGGAGCTCCTCCGGCAAGCCGATCGAGGCGGCCGTCATGAACTACTTCCGCATCGAGAACGGGCTCATCACCTACCTGGCCAACCACCACGACACGCAGCCGTTCCAGGTGCTCTCCCAGAGCTAGCACCCCCCTGCACGGAACGCCCGGAGAGACCCATGAAGGAAGAGTTCGACTACATCATCGTCGGAGCGGGCACCGCCGGCAGCGTGCTGGCCGCCCGGCTGACCGAGGACCCCGGCGTACGCGTCCTGCTGCTGGAGGCCGGGAGCGGATGCATCCCACGGGAGGTGGACGACCCGAGCGCATGGCTCGGGCTGCTCGGCGGGCGGATCGACTGGCGCTACCGCAGCACCCCGCAGCCGGGCCTCAACGGCCGGGTGACCCGGGAACCGCGCGGCCGCGCGGTGGGCGGCAGCAGCAACCTCTATCTCATGATGCACGTCCGCGGTCACCCCTCGGACTTCGACAACTGGGCCTACCAGGGCGCCGCCGGCTGGTCCTTCGCGGACGTCCGGCCGTACTTCGAGCGGCTGGAGACCCCACCGCCCACCTCCGCCGCCCAGCACGACCCCAACCCTGCCTCCCAGGCCTTCCTCGACGCCTGCGCCGAACTGGGCCACGAGAGGCTCACGGACTTCAACGCGGGTGTCATGCAGGGCGCCGGCTGGCACCAGCTCGATGTCGTCGACGGTCGGCGGCGCGGTGTCCTCGCCGCCTACCTGGAGCCGGCCCTGGACCGCCGCAACCTCACCCTGCGCTGCAACGCCCAGGTCGTCGGGCTCGCCGTGGGCGACGACACCTGTGTGGGGGTGGAGTACCTCCAACGGCCGGAACAGCCCGGAACCTACGGCCGGGAGGTGCGGGACACGCACGGCGAACCCGTCCGGCCGGGCCTGCACCGGGTGTGCGCCGCGGGCGAGGTGATCCTCGCGGCCGGGGCCGTCGAGTCCCCCAAGCTGCTGATGCTCTCCGGCCTGGGCAGCCCGGATCACCTCCGGGAGGTCGGCATCGACGTGTCCGCGGCGCTGCCCGGGGTGGGGGAGAACTTCCACAACCACGTGCTCACCGCGGTCATGACCGAGTCCCGCACCGCGGTGCCCGCGGCCCGGCAGAACCTCTCCGAGAGCGCGCTGTTCACCACGTCCGCGCCCGGGCTGCCCAGCCCCGATCTCCAACTGGCCTTCGTCCACGCCCCGTTCGACGCCTCCGTCGCCGAGGAGCACCCCGACACGGTGAGCATCCTGCCCGGCGTGGTGCGCCCGGCCTCGCGCGGCTGGGTCCGGCTCGCCCACGCGGATCCGCTCGCCAAGCCGTTGGTCAACCCCAACTACCTGGCCGACCGCTCCGACGTGGACCGCCTGGTCCAGGGCGTGCGGCTGGCCCGGGAGATCACCGCCACCGCGGCCTTCTCCCCCTGGAACAAGCAGGAGCTCCGGCCCGGCCCCACGCTCACCACCGAGCACGACCTCCGAGCCTTCGTCCGGCGCACCGCGGACAGTTACCACCACCAGGCCGGCTCCTGCCGTATGGGCACCGACGACCTTTCGGTCGTGGATCCGCAGCTGCGCGTCCACGGTGTGCGGGGGCTGCGGGTGGTGGACGCGAGCGTGATGCCCGCAGTGCCCTCCGGTAATCCGCACACCGCGGTCGTGATGATCGCCGAGAAGGCCGCCGACCTGATCAGGGGAGTCACCCATGTCTGATGTGGCGCTCAGGGAAGGCCCGCTCTCGGGCACCCGTATCGCGGTGCTGATGGAGAGCGACTTCTACGAGCCCGAGATCTTCTACTACCGCCACCGGTTCGCGGAGGAAGGCGCCCGGGTCGACTTCCTCACCCGGCTGTGGGGCCAGCCCGAGTTGACCTTCACCGGCCACGAGCACCGGGCCCCGTTCACCGTCGACCGTGGTCTCGAAGGCCTCGCCGACGCGGAGCTCCGGGCGTACGCCGCCGTGATCGTGCCCTCCGGCATGGTGGCCGACCGGCTGCGCTACACCGAGGACGTCGAGCGCCTGGCACCCGCCACCGAGCTGCTGCGCCGCGCGTTCGCCGAGCCCGGAGTGGTCAAGGGGATCATCTGCCACGGCATGTGGCTGGCCTCCTCGATTCCCCAGGCCGTGCGCGGCCGCAAGGTCGTCTGCCACAACAATCTGGTCGGCGACGTACGGAACATGGGCGCCGCGTACGTGGACCAGGACGTCGTCGTCGACGGCGATCTGGTCACCGGACGTACGGGCGAGCACCACCACCTCTTCGCCCGCACCCTCATCGATCTCCTGATCCAGCGGAGGGCCCGCTGATGCACTGGGCACACGTCGGCCTCAACTGCCGCGACCAGCACCGGACCGAGGAGTTCTACACCCGCTGGTTCGGCTTCCGCCGGGCTCGCGTGGTACCGGTCGGTGACCGGCAGATCGTCTTCCTCCGTAACGGCGACGCCTACCTCGAACTCTTCCCGGCCCGGGAAGCGCCGGCCGGTCAGGATCCGACGGGTCCCGTCCGGGCCGACGGGCCGGCGCAGCCCGGCAGCGTCCGCCACCTCGCGTTCCAGACCGACAGCGTCGACGACTTCCTCGCCGCCCTGGGCGGCGAGGCCGAGGTGACGCTCGGGCCGCTGGGCTTCGACGACGTCGTCCCGGGCTGGCGGACCGTCTGGCTGCGCGACCCCGACGGCGTGATCGTCGAGGTCGGCCAGGGATTCCGGGACCAGGACGTGATCGACCTCGATGCGGCACCCCTCAGTGAAAGGGACGGCTCACTCCATGCCTGACGTACCCGACGCGGTGAACTTCACCTTCTCCGACACCATCGCCGGCTGGGTCACCGCGTACGACCCCGACGCCCGCCTTCTCCGCCTCGCCACCGCGGACGAACGGGACATCGAGGTCACCCTCACCGACGAGGTGGCCGCGGAGCTCCTGCACAACCTGGAGGAGCCGTACACCGGCGCCGGCGCCCATCTCGACGCCATGCTGGAACCCGGGCGGTTCCTCTTCGTCCACGCGATCTTCTACCCCGAGGGCGGGAAGACCGTCGTCGAGGCCAAGCGGCTGATCTTCCCGGGCCGGCGGTCCGGAACCTTCCGCTTCGAGGAGTCCGACTGGTGGATCCGGCAGCTGGAGAGCATCGCCGGTTTCTACCGCCGGGCCCAGTTCGGCGACGGGCCGGTGGACTACACGCAGTACCGGACACAGCTGCGGCTGGGCGGCGACAAGACCGCCGGCCACGTCCAGGAGACCGACACCATCTCCCGGTTGGTCTACGGCATGGCCTCGGCCTTCATGCTGACCGGCAACGAGGAGTACCTGGACGTGGCCGAGCGCGGCACCGCCTACCTGCGCGAGCACATGCGCGTCGTCGACCCCGAGGAAGACGTCGTGTACTGGTACCACGGGCTCAGCGTCGACGGGGACACCGAGAAGAAGCTGTTCACCTCGGAGTTCTCCGACGACTACGACGCCATCCCGATGTACGAGCAGATCTACGCGCTCGCCGGTCCCGTACAGACCTACCGGATCACCGCCGACCCGAGGATCAGGAGCGACGCCGACGCGACCCTGCGGCTGTTCGACAAGTTCTTCCTCGACCGGGAGCACGGCGGGTACTACTCGCATGTCGACCCCATCCTCTTCCGGGCCGACCACGAGTCGCTGGGGCCCAACAGAGACCGCAAGAACTGGAACTCGGTGGGCGACCACGCGCCGGCCTACTTGATCAACCTCTACCTGGCGACCGGCGACGACCGCTACGCGCGCATGCTGGAGGACACCTTCGACACCATCGTCGAGCACTTCCCGGACCGCAAACACAGCCCCTTCGTCCAGGAGCGGTTCCACCGCGACTGGTCCCACGACACCACCCACGGCTGGCAGCAGAACCGTGCGGTCGTCGGCCACAACCTCAAGATCGCCTGGAACCTGCTGCGGATGCACTCGCTCCGCGGCAAGCCGAAGTACCTCGACACGGCGGTGAGCATCGGGGAGTCGATGCCCGCGGTCGGCAGTGACCGGCAGCGCGGCGGCTGGTACGACGTCGTCGAGCGGGTCCGCCGCGACGGCGCACGGTCCCACCGCTTCGCCTGGCACGACCGCAAGGCATGGTGGCAGCAGGAGCAGGCGATCCTGGCCTATCTGATCCTCAATGGGATCACCGGGCGCGACGACTTCCTGTCCGAAGCGCGCCAGGCTGAGGCCTTCTACAACGCCTTCTTCCTCGACCACGACGAGGGCGCCGTCTACTTCAACGTGCTCGCCTCCGGCCTGCCGTACCTGCTCGGCACGGAACGGCTCAAGGGAAGCCACTCGATGAGCATGTACCACTCCGCCGAGCTGTGCTTCCTCGCCGCGGTCTACAACAACCTGCTGATCCACGGCAGGCCGATGGACTTCTGGTTCATGCCGGACCCGACCGGACTGGAGGGCGGAGTGCTGCGTGTCGCCCCCGATCTGCTGCCCCCGGGGGCGGTGCGGATCGCCGAGGTCGAGGCCGACGGCAACCCGTACTACGACTACGACGCCGATGCCCTCACCGTGCGTCTGCCGCAGTCCACGGCGGGCGCACCTCCTGGGGGTACCGCCCAGACGGAGTCTGAGGGAGGCAGCCGGGGGAGGACCAAGGTACGCGTTCGTCTCCAGCCGGTCCGGACAGCGGAGCCGCGGTGATGACGACCGAGGTTGCGGTCCGCTCCCAGGACCAGGACGGCGTCACGGTCGTGGAACTCGAAGGCGAGATCACCAGCGTGACCTCGGCCGCGCTCCAGGAGCGGATCCTGCCGCTCGTCGGGCGCAGCCGCACCACGCTCATCGACCTGACCAAGGTGCCCTACATCTCCAGCGCCGGACTGCGCACCCTGCTCCTGGTGCACCGGCGGGCACTTCGGGAGGAGACCCGCACCATCCTGGTCGGGCTGTCGGACGAGGTCCGGTTCGTGATGTCCTCCACCGGGTTCCTGGGCTTCTTCGACATCCGCGACAAGGCCACCTGCGACCCGGGAGCCCTGCGCGAATGACCACCACCGACAACCGAGCCCGCATCGACGCCTACCCCACCCACCGCATCGCCGGCTACGACGTTCGGGCCGGCAGCCCGATGCCCTTCGGAGCCACCCTGGTTCCCGGCGGCATCAACTTCTCCGTCTACTCCGACCGCGCCACCCGGATGTGGCTCGTCCTGTTCGAACCCGGCGCCCGGGAACCGCTGGCCGAGCTGGAGTTCCTCCCGTCGTTCCGCGTCGGCAGCGTCTACGCCATGACCGTCTTCGGACTGGATGCCGAGAGCCTGGAGTACGGGTTCCGCGCGGACGGTCCGTTCGACCCGGAGCACGGCGACTGGTTCGACGCCACCCGCGTCCTCACCGATCCCTACGCACGGATGATCTCGGGACGCGACGAGTGGGGCACGGAACCGGACCGCGACCGTCCCTGTCCGTACCGCTCCCGGATGGTCTTCGACGACTTCGACTGGGGTGACGACGCACCGCTGAACATCCCGGCCCAGGACCTGGTCGTCTACGAACTGCACGTACGCGGCTTCACCCGCCACCCGTCCTCCGGGGTGACCGCTCCCGGCACCTATGCGGGGCTGCGGGAGAAGATCCCGTACCTGACGGAGCTGGGCGTCAACTGCGTCGAACTCATGCCGGTCTTCGAGTTCGACGAGCACGACAACCCGCGCAGCGACCCGGCGACCGGTGAGCCCCTCCTCGACTACTGGGGCTACAACACCATCGGCTTCTTCTCCCCGAAGGCCGGCTATGCCGCGACCGGCCGCTTCGGAATGCAGGCGGACGAATTCAAGGCCCTGGTCAAGGAGTTGCACGCGGCCGGCATCGAAGTCGTCCTCGACGTCGTCTTCAACCACACGGCGGAAGGCAACGAACAGGGCCCGACGATCTCCTTCCGCGGCCTCGACAACGCCACGTACTACATGCTCACGCCGGCCGGCGACTACTACAACTTCAGCGGCACCGGCAACACCGTCAACTGCAACCACCCCGTCGTCCGCGACTTCGTCCTCAACTGCCTGCGCCACTGGGTGTCGCAGTACCACATCGACGGCTTCCGCTTCGACCTGGCGGCCATCCTCGACCGGGCCCCCGACGGCACCCCGCTGGCCAACCCCCCGCTGCTGGAACAACTCGCCCACGACCCGGTGCTGCGCCACTGCAAGCTGATCGCGGAGGCCTGGGACGCCGCCGGCCTCTACGAGGTGGGCACCTTCCCCGCCTACGGACGCTGGGCGGAGTGGAACGGCAAGTACCGCGACGCGGTGCGCCGGTTCCTCAGGGGGGACCCGGGCACCGTCGGCGAGCTGGCGACCCGGCTCGCCGGCTCACCCGACCTTTACACCGGCCGCGGCACCACCGCCTCCGTCAACTTCATCACGGCGCACGACGGATTCACCCTGCACGACCTGGTCTCGTACGACGCCAAGCACAACGAGGCCAACGGGGAGGGCAACGCCGACGGGGCCGACGGGAACTACAGCTGGAACTGCGGTGTGGAGGGGCCCACCGACGACCCGGACGTCCTGCGGCTGCGCATGCGGCAGATGAAGAACGCCATGGCCGTTCTGCTCACCAGTCAGGGCATGCCGATGCTGCTGTCGGGTGACGAAACGGCCCGCACCCAGTCCGGCAACAACAACACCTACTGCCAGGACAACGAGCTGTCCTGGCTCGACTGGAACCGGCGCGACAGCTACGAGGAGCTGCACCGCTTCGTCCGTTCCCTGATCGCCTTCCGGCACGCGCACCCGCTGTTGCGCAGTCCCTGCCACCCCGGTGGGTCGAGCGCGGACCGAGAGGGCCCCGCTGACATCAGCTGGCACGGCGTACGGGCCTGGCAGCCCGACTGGTCCACCGAGAGCCGCCTGCTGGCACTGATGCGCTCCGGCGACGAGCAGATCTACGTGGCGATGAACGCCCACTGGGAGCCCCATGACCTCGAACTGCCGCGGCCGGAACTGGCGACCGAGTGGCACCTGGTCGCGGACACCGCCGCCGAGCCGCCGCACGACATCCACGAGCCGGGCGAGGAGGCGCCCCTGGAGGTCCCCGGGCACTACCGGATCGCGCCCCGCTCCACGGTGATCCTGCTCGCCCGCCCCTGACCTCGCCGCACGCACCAGACCTCACAGAGCCTCACCGGGGCTCACGGGGCCTCATCGAGGACGAACCCACCGACCTGGCTGAAGAATCCTGAAGAAAGCGGAGATCCACCGTGCCCTTTTCCGTCTCGGTCACCACCTCGGCCGACACCGCGACCATCGAACTCAGCGGCGAACTCGACGCCTCCAGCGCCCCCGCCTTCCACGACACGATCGAGAAGGCTGCGGCCGCCGGCGTCGGCCACGTGGCCATCAGGGCCCATGACCTCACCTACATGGCGAGTGCCGGACTGCGCTCCCTCGTCTTCGCCCGGCAGAAGATGGGCGACGACGTGCGGATCACCGTGACCGGCGCGAGCGTCCCCGTGGCCCGTACGATCCGGCAGGCCGGCTTCGACCGCAGTGTCACCCTCGTCGACGAGTGACGGCGAGCGGGCCGTGCAGATGAATGCCCTGTGCCTGCCAGCCGCGCTGACCTCCCTCGACGAGATCGCGCGCTACGTACTGGACCTCGCCGGGCGGGCGGGGCTCTCGGACGAGCACTCCTACCGGTTGCGCCTCGCCACCGACGAGCTGGCCACCAACGTGGTCATGCACGGCTACCGCGGGAGCGCGGGGGAGTTATGCATCGTCGGCGGGATGGACGAGGACACCGTCTGGATCCGGATGGAGGACGACGCGCCCCGATTCGACCCCGCTGCCCACTGCGTGCCCCCGCAGACCCGGCTACCGCTGGCGCAGCGCACCATCGGGGGCCTGGGAATCCATCTCGCCCTCACCGCGCTCGACGGCTTCGGCCATCACTACGCCGACGGTCGCAACAGCAGCACCCTCGTGATCCGGCGCCATGAGCACGACGACCACCCCGGCGACCGGTACGGCGACCACCCCACCCTGAAATGAGGCGGACATGTCCGACGTCACGGCTCTCCTTGTGCATCAGGAGAGGAACCCGCCCCCCGACCTGCTGACCGCGCTCGCCCACGAGGACGTGGCCGTCACGGTGTGCACCCCGGACGAAGCGCTCGGCGCCGTCGGCAGCGAGGAACCGGCTCCCGCGGCCGAGGTGCTGCTGGCACCGGCGGCCATGCCGCCGCGCACCGTCCGGGCGGTGAGCCGGCGGATGGGCGAGACGGGCCGGACCCCGATCGTGGTGGTCTATACCGAGCAGGACTTCACCGCCATCGACCCACACATCAAGCTCGGCCACGACTACCTCGTACCGCCCTTCCTCCCCTCCCTGGTCCGGGCCCGCCTGCGCAGCTGTTACGAACGGGCCAGGCTGAGCCGGACCATGGAGGAGGTGGAGGCCCAGGCCGAACTGCTCAGCTACGAAAGGGAGTTGAGGATCGGGCGAGAGATCCAGGAGGGATTCCTGCCCGAGGGGCTGCCGACGCTCGACGGCTGGGACCTCGATGTGCGCTTCAGGCCGGCCCGGAACGTGGCAGGCGACTTCTACGACGTCTTCGAGATGGTCAACCGTCGCAGGCTGGCGCTGGTCGTGGCGGACGTCTGCGACAAGGGCGTCGGGGCGGCCCTCTTCATGGCGCTGATCCGCAGCCTGCTCCGACACACCGCCGAACACAGCGGCTTGCAGAGCCTCATGACGGGACATCAACCGCTGCTGCCCGCCGATGGCGAAGGCAGCCCCGGCGGTGCCCACATGATCCCGGTCGTGGGTGCCACACCGCTGATGAACGCGGTGGTCGGCACCAACGGCTACCTCACCCGCAACCACAGCGGCCAGGGCTACTTCGCGACCATGTTCTTCAGCGTCCTGGACCCGGCCACCGGCAACCTCGTCTACATCAACGGCGGCCACAACCCACCGCTGCTGGTCCCCCGGGAAGGCGGTGAGCCGCACCCCCTGGAGCCCACCGGCCCGGCCGTCGGCGTCATCCCTGACTGTGACTTCTCCCTGGGGTACGCACGGGTACGACCGGGGGACACGCTCTTCGTCTACACCGACGGCGTGCCCGAAGCCCGCAACGCACAGGGCGAGTTCTTCGGCGACGACCGCGTCCTCGAACTGCTGCGGGAGCCGGTGGCGTCCGGCCGGGCGCTACTCGCCCGTATCGAGGGTGCCCTCCAGGAGCACAGCGGGTCGGCCGAACAGCACGACGACATCACCATGATGGCCGTGAGCCGGGCGATCACACCGGCCTGACGCGTCTCGGAGCAGGGCTCGACCACGACCGGACACGATCGGACGGCCCATGGCACAGATCATCGCACTGCATTCGCACCGCGGCGGTACCGGGCGATCCAGTATCGCGGCGAACCTCGCCCGGCTGATGGCCGACTCCGGACGCCGGGTCGCGCTCGTGGACACCGACATCCAGTCGCCGGCGGCCCATGTCCTCTTCGGGCTGACGGAGCTCGCGCCCCGGGCCACCCTCGCCGACTACCTGATCGGACGGTGCGAGGTCGAGGACGCGGCAGTCCCCCTGCCCATCGCCCCCGGCGACGGCGCCCTCTTCCTGGTGCCGGCGCGGGCGGAAGCCTCCGGGATCCACGAAATCATCGCCCAGGGGTACGACGTCGGTCTGCTGCGCGAAGGCTTCGACCGGCTCATCGAGGCGCTGCGGCTCGACCTGCTCCTGCTCGACACCCACGCGGGCATCAACAACGAAACGGTGACCGCAGTGGCCAGCGCGCACCGCCTCATCGTGGTCACCAGGTCCTGCCGGCTCGATCTCACCGGAGCGGGCGAGACCGTCGAGTTCGCCCACCAGCTCGGCTGCTCGCGCCGCGCGCTGGTGGTGAACATGGTGCCGCCGGGCATGGACGGGCACCAGGCCGGGCAGCGCGCCGAAGCCGCCTACGGAATGAAGGCGACGGCAGTGCTCCCCTACGCACCGGAGCTGGCCTGTGTCGCGGGCGACCGGCTGTTCGCCGCGGCCCACCCCGAACATCCCGTGGTGGCCCAGTTCCGTGCGGTGATTCCTTCCCTGATGGACGAGGACTGAGGTGACGGTAACGATGGACGCTGTTTCCGGGATAGCACTGGTCGGCGGACGGGGCGTACGCGCCCGGCCGCTGACGCTGATCTCCCCGGACTGTCTGCGCAGCAAGGCCGCCATGAGCCTGGCCGGCCGCAGCCTGATCGAGTGGGCGGTGCAGACCCTGCGGTGCCAGGGCGTCGACCGGTTCTTCGTGGCGGCCAACGGCGGGCAGAACCGCGCCCAGACCAAGGCGATCCTGGAACACGGCGAACGGCTCGGCGTGGAGGTCCGCTACTCCCGGACCCGCTTCGACCGCAGCAACACCGGCTCCGGGGAAGCCACCCTGCGCTGCCTGGAGCACTGGGACCTCCGTGGGCCGGCCCTGGTCTTCCCCTCCGACTCGGTCTTCGACTTCGACCTCGATGCCATGGTCGCCGCCCACCGGGCCGCCGACGCCGTGGTCACCGTCGCCTCCGTGCTCCGCCCGCCCGTCGAGGCCGCGGGCAAGTACGGGGTGGTACAGCGCGGCCCGGACGGGCTGGTGCGGCGCTTCCTGGAGAAACCGGAGCTCAGCACGCTCGGCCGGTGTGGGAGCCAGGTCGAGACGAACGCCGGCATGTACCTCGTCGACTGCGACCGGTTGCGGATGGCCGGACGCGAACCGGCGCTGGCCGCGCTCGCCCTCGGCAGCCTGGACTGGGGCGGGGACCTGCTGCCGTACCTCGCCGGGCACGGCCACCGGGTGGCCTCGTTCCCGATCGCCAGGTTCGGCGATCTGGGCAGCCCCCGCGACTACCTCACCACCCTGCGCGAGGTGCTCCGCGACGAGTACCCGCTGCTCAGCAGCCGAATCGACCCGCCGCCGAGCCCCTTCGCCGGCGCCCGGATCCATCGGAGCAGCCTCCAGCTGAAGGACGAGACCACCGGGCGGACCCTGGCCGAGAAGATCGACGAGGGCACGGTCCGGGTCGGCCCGGGCGTCCGCATCGGCCGGGACGTGGAGATCGGCGCGGGAGTGGTCCTCGCCGACTCCGACATCGGAGACGGCGTCGACATCGGCCCGGGCAGTGTGCTGCGGGGCGTGGCCTGCGGCGACCACAGCATCATCGGCCCCGGCGCCAGGATCTCCGACGCCTTCCTCGGGGCCATGGTCGACATCGGCTCCACCGCCGACCGACCCGTAGTGCTCACGGACTTCTGCGCCCTGGGGGACGAGGTGCGGATCGCGGCAGGGACCCGGCTGAGCGGGGTCAGGGTCCATCCGCAGCTGGAGGTCCACAGCGGCGTCGGCATCCCGCCCGGTGCCGACCTGTCCTGCTTGCAGGACGTCCTGCGCGGGTTGGGGAAGGCGGCGTGATGCGGATCGCCCTGCTGAGCCGGGAGTACCCGCCGGACGTCTACGGCGGTGCGGGCGTCCACGTCGACCAGCTCTCCAGGGAACTGCGACGGCTGGTCGACCTCCGGGTGCACTGCTTCGGCGAACCGCGCCCGGAACCGTACGTCACCGCCCACCGGCCCCCGGGCGGACTGACCGGCGCCAACCCCGCCCTGCGCGCGCTGGCCATCGCCCCGGCCATGGCAGCGGCGGCAGCCGGAGCCGACGTGCTGCACAGCCACACGTGGTACGCGAACCTCGCCGGCCATCTCGGCAAGCTGCTGCACGGGACACCGCATGTGCTCACCGCGCACAGCCTGGAACCGCTGCGCCCGTGGAAGGCCGAACAGCTCGCAGGCGGCTACCAGTTGTCGTTGTTCTGCGAGCGCACCGCGGTGCTCGGAGCGGACCGGCTGATCGCCGTCTCCCACGCGATGCGGGACGACCTCCTGCGCTGCTACCCCGAACTCGACCCCGACCGGGTGGCGGTGATCCACAACGGCATCGACACCGAGGGGTTCGCCCCGGACCCCGGCACCGCGGAACTGACGCCGCTCGGCATCCGTACCGACCGGCCCACCGTGGCCTGCGTCGCCCGCCTCACCCGCCAGAAGGGCCTGCTCCACCTGCTGCGGGCCGCACCGCATCTGGCCCACGGCACCCAGCTGGTGATGTGCGTGAGCGCCCCGGACACCGCGGAGATCGCGTCCGAATTCTCGGCACTGGCGGAGGACGTGCGGGACCAGGGCGTCGACCTGGTGCACGTCCAGGAGCCGCTCTCCCGCGGCGCCCTGCGACAACTGCTCTCGTACGCCGACGTGTTCGCCTGTCCGTCCGTGTACGAGCCCCTGGGCATCGTCAATCTGGAGGCCATGGCGTGTGGGACGCCGGTCGTCGCCACGGCCGTCGGCGGCATCCCGGAAGTGGTCGCCGACGGGGAGACCGGGCTGCTGGTCCCCATCGAGGTGGCCCCGGGCAGCGGGGGCGAGCCCGCCGAGGCGGACTCCTTCGCCAAGGACTTCGCATCCCGCGTCAACGAACTGCTGACGGACCCGGAGCGGGCCCGCCGGATGGGCCGGGCCGGCCGCCGCCGCGCGACCGAGCACTTCTCCTGGTCCTCGATCACCGCGCAGGTCCATCAGATCTACCGGTCCGTGGTGTGAGTGCTGTGGGCCGACAACGGAAAGGGAGGTTCCACGTCCGATGACGATCGACCTGATCGGCACGTTCGAGACGACGGGAACGACGGAGACGACGGAAGCGGTGGAGACGACCGGGAAGGGGCCCCTGGGGCGGGTGGTCCTGGCGCGGCTGCTCGACGAGGAGTTGCGTCCACCGCGGCTGGACCACGTCCGTCCCCCCGCCCCCGTAGGGCGCCTCCTGATCACCGACATCAGGCCCTCGGTCGACGGCGGGCGCAGGCCGGCGCGAGCGGTTCCGGGCGAGCCCTTCGAGGTGTCCGCCACCATCTTCCGCGAAGGCCACGAGAAGCTTGCCGCACACGTGGTGCTGACCGGCCCCGACGGGCAGCCTGGCCCAGTGGTCCGGATGACGGAACGGGTGCCGGGTACCGACCGGTTCACCGCGCACGTCACCGCTGACCGGACGGGGGAGTGGACGTACCGCGTCGAGGCATGGGGCGACCCGATCGCCACCTGGCGGCGCACGGCGAAGGCCAAGATCCCCGCCGGCATCGATGTGGAGCTGACCCTGGAGGACGGCGCCCGGCTGCTGGGCCGGGCGGCACTCGCTCCCTCCGTTGCGGGCACCCCCGCCCAGCCGCTGCTCGCCGATGCGGTCGCGGCCCTCAGGGACACCGGCCGCCCGAAGGCCGTACGGCTCGCCGCCGCGCTGGCGCCCGAGGTGACCCGGGCGCTGGAACAGCACCCGCTCCGCGAACTCCTCACGCCTGCACCGGAGTTGCCCCTCCGGGTGGACCGGGAACGCGCTCTCTACGGCGCCTGGTACGAATTCTTCCCGCGCTCCGAAGGGGCCGTGGTCGATCCGACCGGCCGTCGCCCACCCCGCTCGGGCACCTTCCGCACCGCCGCACGACGGCTTCCCGCCATCGCCGCCATGGGCTTCCAGGTCGTGTACCTGCCGCCGATCCACCCGATCGGCACCAGCCATCGCAAGGGCCCGGGGAACACCCTCACCGCGGGCCCGGACGACCCGGGATCCCCGTGGGCGATCGGTTCCCCGGCCGGCGGCCATGACGCCGTCCACCCGGAGCTCGGCACCGCGGCGGACTTCCGTGACTTCGTGCGCACCGCCCACGACCTCGGGATGGAGGTGGCGCTGGACTTCGCGCTCCAGTGCTCGCCGGACCACCCCTGGGTGCAGGAGCACCCCGCATGGTTCCGGCACCGGGCGGACGGCTCGATCGCCTACGCCGAGAACCCGCCCAAGAAGTACCAGGACATCTACCCCCTCGACTTCGACGCCGACCCCGACGGCATCCACGCCGCCTGCGCGCACGTGCTGCGGCACTGGATCGCCCAGGGAGTGCGGATCTTCCGGGTCGACAACCCGCACACCAAACCGGTGGCGTTCTGGGAGCGTCTGCTCGCTGACGTCCACCGCACCGACCCGGACGTGCTCTTCCTCTCCGAGGCGTTCACCCGGCCGGCGATGCTGCGCACCCTCGCCCGGGTCGGCTTCCACCAGTCGTACACCTACTTCACCTGGCGCAACACCCGCGACGAGGTGGAGTCGTACCTCCGCGAGCTGTCCGGCGGCGATGACGAGGAGTCCGCGGCCTACCTCCGGCCCAACCTCTTCGTGAACACCCCGGACATCCTCCCGGAGTACCTCCAGCGGGGCGGGCGCCCGGCCTTCCAGGTCCGCGCGGTACTCGCCGCGACGGCCTCCCCGACCTGGGGCGTCTACGCCGGCTTCGAGCTGTGCGAGGCGTCGCCCGCCGCACCCGGGCGGGAGGAGTACGCACGCTCCGAGAAGTACGAGTACCGGCCCCGGGACTGGGCCGCCGCAGAAGCCGAGGGCCGTTCCCTCGCACCGCTCCTCACCACCCTCAACCGGATCCGCGAGCAGCACCCCGCCCTCCACCACCTGCGCAACCTGCGCCTCCACAGCAGCGACAACGACGCGCTCATCTGCTTCTCCAAGCACCTCGCCACACCGGACGGCACGGACACCGTGCTCGTCGTGATCAACCTCGACCCCCACTACCCACAGCACGGCACCGTCTGCCTCGACCTGTCCGCACTCGGTCTGGAACAGGACGCCGCCTTCGATGCGCACGACGAACTGAGCGGGGCGACCTACCGCTGGGGCCGGGAGAACTACGTACGGCTCGATCCGAGCCGCCACCAGGTCGCCCACGTCCTCACCATCCGACCTCTGACCAGGACCTCTAGGACCTCTAGGACCTCTAGGAGTTCATGGTGACCCTCATCGACACCCTTGCCCCGTCCCTCGGAGAGTTCGACCTCCACCTGATCGGAGAGGGCCGGCACGAGCAGCTCTGGCGGGTGATGGGCGCTCACCCCGGCCCGAACGGGACCTCCTTCGCCGTGTGGGCACCGGGCGCGCACGCCGTCCGCGTCGTCGGAGACTTCAACGGCTGGGACGGTAGTACCTACTCCATGCGGCGCCACGGATCGTCCGGCGTCTGGACGCTGTCCGTCCCGGAGGCGGGCGAAGGGGACCTGTACAAGTACGAGATCCGCGGCGTGGACGGCCGGTGGCGGCAGAAGGCCGACCCCTTCGCCTTCTCCGCCGAGTGCCCGCCGGGAACGGCCTCGCGGATCTACGCCTCCCGGCACCGGTGGACGGACGCGGAGTGGATGGCGGGACGCACCACCCGCCGGCCCCACGAGGCACCGATGAGCGTCTACGAGGTCCACCTCGGCTCGTGGCGCCCCGGCCTGTCCTTCCGGCAGCTCGCCGAGGTCCTGCCGGCGTACGCCAAGGACCTGGGCTTCACCCACATCGAGCTGATGCCGGTCGCCGAGCACCCCTTCGGCGGCTCCTGGGGCTACCAGATCACCTCCTACTACGCCCCGACCGGTCGGCTCGGCAGCCCCGACGACTTCCGCCACCTCGTCGACGCCTGCCACCGGGCGGGGATCGGGGTGATCCTCGACTGGGTGCCCGCGCACTTCCCCAAGGACGACTGGGCTCTGGCCCGGTTCGACGGCTTCCCGCTGTACGAACACCCCGACCCGCTCCGGGGCGTGCACCCCGACTGGGGGACCCTCGTCTTCGACTACGGCCGCCCCGAGGTCCGCAACTTCCTGGTCGCCAACGCCGTCTACTGGTGCGAGGAGTTCCACATCGACGCGCTGCGGGTGGACGCGGTCGCCTCGATGCTCTACCTCGACTACTCCCGGGAAGACGGTCAGTGGCGGCCCAACGCGCACGGCGGACGGGAGAACCTCGACGCGATCGCCTTCCTCCAGGAGCTCAACGCCACCGTCCACCGGCGGTGCCCCGGAGCGTTCACCATCGCCGAGGAATCCACCGCCTGGGACGGCGTCACCCGCCCCACCGACGCCGGTGGGCTCGGCTTCGGCCTGAAGTGGAACATGGGGTGGATGCACGACTCCCTCGGCTATATGCGCCAGGACCCCGTGCACCGGCAGCACCACCACACCAACATGACCTTCCCCATGGCCTACGCCCATGCAGAGCACTACGTCCTGCCCATCAGCCACGACGAGGTGGTGCACAGCAAGGGCTCGCTCCTCGGGAAGATGCCGGGCGACCGACGGCACCGGTTCGCCGACCTCCGCGCCTACCTCGCCTTCATGTGGGCCCACCCGGGCAAGCAACTGCTCTTCATGGGGCAGGAGTTCGCGCAGTCGGCGGAGTGGTGGCACGACGGGGCGCTGGAGTGGGACCTGCTCGACGCCTCCGCGCCCGGGGCCGCCGACCACCGAGGGGTGCGCGATCTGGTCCGTGACCTCAACCGGCTCTACCGAGGCACCGAGGCACTGTGGCAGGGGGACTCCGCACCGTACGGATTCCGATGGATCGACGCGGACGCGGCCGGGGAGAACGTCCTCTCCTTCGTACGCTACGACGCCGACGGCAACCCGCTCGTCTGCGTGTACAACTTCGCCCCGCAGACGAGGTGTTCCCACCCGCTCGCGTTTCCCGGTGCGGGGGAGTGGCGGGAGGTCCTCAACACCGACGCGCGGTGCTACGGCGGGAGCGGAGTGGGAAACCTCGGAGGGGTGCGCGCCGAGCCGCGCAGTTGGCAGGGGTTCCCGGCCCGTGCCTCGGTGGTGCTCCCTCCACTCGGCGCGCTCTGGCTCACCCCGGAGCACCTATGACGGATGTGCTGCTTCTCGTGGTCGGGGCGACGCTGGTGGCCGCCGCGGCGCGGCGGGCCGGCATCTCCGCGCCCATCGCCCTCGTCGTCACCGGGCTCCTGGTCTCCTTCCTTCCAGGAGTCCCCGACTACCACCTCGACCCGCATCTCGCGCTGCTGGTCTTCGTGCCGCCGCTGGTGTACTCCGACGCTCTGGAGAGCTCGTATCTGAATCTGCGGGCCAATGCGCGCCCGATCGGTCTGCTCTCCATCGGCCTGGTGCTGTTCACCGTGGCCGTGGTCGGCGTCGTGGCCCACACGGTCATTCCCCGTCTGCCGTGGGCAGTGGCCTTCGTCCTGGGCGCGATCCTGGCGCCCACCGACGCGGTGGCGGCCGTCTCCATCGCCCGGCGGCTGGGGCTGCCGCGACGGATCGCCACCATCCTGGTCGCGGAGAGCATCGTCAACGACGCCACCGGCATGACGGCCTTCCGGCTCACCGTGGCCGTGGCCCTCGGCGGCGCGACCTCCTTCCTCCAGGGAGTGAGCGGGTTCCTGCTCGCCTCCTGCGGCGGGGTCGCCGTGGGCCTGTTGCTCGCGGTACTGGTCCGGCGGCTGCGGAGCTGGCTCGCCGACGCCGTGACGGAGAACGCCGTGTCGCTGGTCGTCCCCTTCGCGGCCTACGCCGTCGCCGAGTCGTGTCACGCCTCCGGCGTCCTCGCCGTGCTCGCCGCGGGGCTGTACCTCGGCCACCACTCCACGGGGGCGTCGCATGAGGCACGGTTGCAGGAGAGGGCCACCTGGAAGCTCAGCACCTGCCTGCTGGAGTCCGTGGTCTTCGCCCTCATCGGCCTTCAACTGCCGCCCGTGCTCCAGGCGTTGCACACGACGGACGCGTCCGCGCTCGGCGGTTACGCCGTCGCGGTCCTCGCCGCGGTCATGCTTGCGCGCATTTGCTGGATCTTCCCGGCGACGTACCTGCCACGCCGGATGTCGGCGCGGATCCGGGAGCGTGACCCGTCGCCGCCGTGGCAGCTTCCCGCCCTGATCTCCTGGGCCGGAATCCGGGGAGTGGTCTCACTCGCCGCCGCCTTCGCGGTCCCGCCCGGGATGCCCCATCGCGACCTGCTGCTGTTCCTCGCCTTCGCGGTGGTCCTCGGCACGCTCCTGTTGCAGGGACTCACCTTCCCCGTCGTCGTGCGCCGCATCGGCCTGGGAGAGGACCGGCAGGCGGACCAGGACGACCTGGCGGAGGCGCTGGCGCAGGACGCTGCCGCCCGTGCCGCCTGGACCCGGGTGGAGGAGCTGCTGACCGCCGGCCACGGCACGACGCCCGGGCATGTGGTCGACAGGCTCCGGGAGTTGGCCGAGCATCGGCGCCACACGGCCTGGGAGAGGCTGACGGCACACAGCCGGCCGGGAAGTACCGAAACCCCGACCGCCGCGTACCGGCGGCTGCGCAGGGAGATGCTCGCCGCCGAGCGCCAGGTGTTCGTCCGGCTCCGCGGGGAGGGCCGGATCAACGACGAGGTGCTGCGGCGCGTCATGCACGATCTCGACCTGGAGGAAGCGGTGCTCTGCCGCGACTGACGGGGTGCGGTGGGGGGCCGGGGTGGCTCTGCCCACGTGCGGTCGGACTGTCATCAAGGATCGGCCTGTTTTGTCAAGTGCAGTGGGCAACGCCCCCTTTTGCCGGGAACCGCGCCAATTCGTTTCCTTGGTCAGTCCGCCGGTCAGGCCTCGTGCCGCGTATATAGAACGCGCTAAGGCGCAGCCTGCCAGGTTGGCCGAACTTGTGCGGTCCAGTTTAATGGCTGACGGAAATTCATTCATGCGCCGAGCGTATGGATATCCAGAGACGTTCTCACGATCGGTGTGATGCGGCTTGACGGTCGGCACTCTGAGTAAATCGTTCAACGTTTAATCGAGTGCAGTGAGTGCGGACTGTATCCGGGAACCCCACCGGCCGAAGGGCATTTTCGCATGCCTCGGCCTGCCCGTTTCAGTGAATCTTTCCCGCCATTTTGGTTTCGCGCTGTGTTGCGAGGAGGGATTTGTGTGGACGCCGGGTTCGAAGGGCTCGACTCACAGTGGCTTTCCCAGGACCGTGTCGAGGAACTGTGCGGGATGCTGCTCGCCTCCATCCCCAGAAGTGATCAACGGCGCTGGGGCGAACTGTACATACGTGGACTCCTCCTGGCGGAGGGACGCAAGACGATGCAGGCCATCGCGGACGTGGCCGGCAACGCGGCCATGCAGAGTCTCCAGCAGTTCATCAGCAGCTCTCCCTGGGACTGGAGGCCGGTACGGCAGGCCCTCGCGGGCTATCTGGACCGCGAGATCCAGCCGCTCTCCTGGATCGTCGAACCACTCGCCGTGCCGAAGGCCGGGAAGCACTCGGTCGGAGTCGAGCGCCAATACGCCACCGGTCTGGGCAAAGTGGCGAACTGCCAGCAGAGCTCCGGCGTCTGGCTGGCGTCGGAGGAGTCCAGCTGCCCGGTGGACTGGCAGCTCGCCCTGCCGGCCAGCTGGGTGGCCGGACCGGAGCAGCGCAAACGGGCCGCGATTCCCGATCACATCAGGGCCAGGACTCCGGTGCAGTGCGCCATCGACTCCGTGGTCGAAATGGCGAAGGAGTGGCGCCTCACGCCGCGACCGGTGGTGATGTCCGTGACCAAAGCGGACCTACCCGGAGCCGCGAGGGCGTTCACCGGGCACCGCATCCCGTTCGTGCTCCGCATCGAGGGCTCCGCCCCCGTCATCGCCGCCGACCCCAGACCGGCAGTCTGCGAACAGCGCATCCTCCCAGCGCTCCGGCTCGCGGAGGCACTGAAGGACCAGGCGGGGGCGGTGGAGTGGCGGGACGTCGGCCAGTCGCGGCACCGGGTCAGCAAGGTGGTCGGCACCCGCGTGGGCCTCCCTACGCCCGTCGGCCACATGGCACGCGCGACGGGGACGCCGCCGCTCCTCCTGGTCGGAGCCTGGACGAACCCGGCGATCGCCCGCCCCACGGAATTCTGGCTGTCCAACGTCTGCCACCTCTCCTCCTCGGCGCTCTTCCGGATCGCCAAACTCGCCAGGCGGGTGTCCCAGGACCTCCATGAGGTCTGTGACCGCGTGGGCGTCCGCGACTTCGCCGGGCGGTCCTTCCGGGGCTGGCACCACCACTCCACCCTCGTCTCCATCGCGCATGCGATATCCGTCCTTTCCCGGGCGGACCGGCGCACTCGCGCGCCGTACTCGTCGGCCTCCCCGTTACGACCGCTGATCGGGACGCGATGACCGAGACAACGGCAACAGATGCACCAACACCCCGTACGCCGACACCAGACGCAACCCCCCAGCACCGTAAGCGACTTCGGGAGATCGAGCTCTTCGCGGAGCTGACCGACGGCCAGCTGGACTGGCTTTCCGCGGTGACCGAGGAGCGGTCCCTGGGGGACGGCGAGACCCTGTTCCGGGACGGCGAGCCGGCGACCCACTTCTACGTGCTCCTGGAGGGGGAACTCCTCGTGACCAAAGTCGTGGACGGCCGGGAGGAACTGCTCACCCGGCACAGCACCCGCCCGCGCCCTGGCGAGGGGCACCACGGCAAACCGTCGGCGGCCCACCGCTTCACCGGAGAGCTGCCGTTGCTGACCGACGGCAGCTATCTGGCCACCGCCACCGCCTTCGGTCCCACAGCGGTCCTCACCTGCCCCAAACAGGCCTTCTGCGACATGCTGGTGCGCTGCCCGACCGTGGCGCGTGTACTCCTGCCCGTCCTCGCTTGGCGCATCACATCGTCGGAGATCCAGGCCAGGAACCGGGCCACGGTCACCGCCCTGGGGACACTGGCCGCCGGCCTGGCGCACGAGCTCAACAACCCTGCGGCGGCGGTGGCCCGTGCCGCACAGGACCTGGGACCGGTGATCGACCGGCTCGGCGCGACCGCACAGCACTGGGGAGACGTGGCCGATGACCGGGAACGCTCCGTCCTGAACGAGATGATCGGCGAGATCGCACGCACCCCACCCACCGCCGACACCGATCCCCTCGCCCTCGCGGACCGCGAGGACGCCCTGGGCGACTGGGCGGCAGAACACGGCGCAGTGCGACCAGAGCCACTGGCCACCGCCCTGGCCGAGCGAGGACTGGACCAGGACTGGGCGGCCGCACGGGTGGCGGGCATGGGACCGGACGTCGTCGCCGCGGCGCTCGACCAACTGTCCGCGCTCCTCGAAGCCCGCGCGCTGACGGACCAGCTCCAGTCGGCGGGCCCGAGGATCTCCGCACTGGTGGCCGCGACCCGGGACTACGCCAACCTCGACCGCACCCCTCGGCAGCGGTTCTCCGTGGCCGACGGACTGGAAGCCACGCTGACCATGATGCGGCACCAGCTGTCCGGAGTGCGGATCGTCCGCGACTTCGCGCCGGACCTCCCTCCGGTGACCGGCTATCCCACCGAACTCAACCAGGTGTGGACCAATCTGATCGACAACGCGGTGGACGCCATGGGCGGACAAGGAACACTCACCCTGCGCACCTGCCTCCAGGGAAGCTGCCTGACCGTCGAGATCGGCGACACCGGCCACGGAATCCCGGTCGACTCGCTCTCCCGGATCTTCGAGCCGTTCTACACCACCAAGGACGTGGGCAAAGGGACCGGCCTCGGGCTGCACCTGTCGTACCGGATCGTCACCCAACGGCACGGCGGATCGCTCACCGCACGCTCGACACCGGGCGACACCTGGATGGTCGTCCGCATACCGGCCGACGGAACACGCACGAGAGGAAGCGCCTGATATGCACGCCGTTCTCGAACGCCAATTGGCAGCCCTCGCCGCGGGCGACATAGATGCGGTGATGGAGAACTATACGCCCGATGCGAGCCTCCTCAGATTCGACGGAGTATGCGTCGGCACCGAGCAGATCCGGGCGACGCTCTCCGCCTACCTCACCCTCAAGCCGCGGCTCGTGGAATTGCGGCAGTACGCCGAATGCGCTGACACGCTGTTCTACCGAGCCATAATGAATGTGGGCGGGCAGGAGAGAGGCGCCCTGGGAACGCTGGTGCTGCGAGACGGAAAGATCTGGCGGCAGACGGCCGGATTCCTCGGTGACTGACCCAACGGCTGACTGTTCAACCGGACCACGGAGAAAGGAAATCCCCATGGCGCCCCTCTCGAAGACCGGAGCACTGGAAACCTACCGAGCCTGGAACGCCTGCCTGCTCGCCGGCGACCTGAAAGGCGCGGCTCGGTTCATCGACGCCGACAACTGGCGCGAGAAGTGCCTCGGACTCACCGACTGGCTCACCGACTTCGAGACCGCACTCACCCACTACGAGAAGAACATGGTCCGGCCCTGGACCGGCCTGGAAATGCACGAAGAGGAGGTCGTCGAAGGCCCGGACGCCGTCACCATCCGCTTCCGCGTGGAGGCGACGCACGTGGGGGAGTTCCTGGGCATACCGGCGACGGGGCGCAAGGTCTCGTTCCAGGCCATCCGCATCGTGCACGTGAACGACGGCAGGGTGACCGGGCAGTGGGCGCAGCTCGACCTCTGGGGCATCCATCAGCAACTGACCACTCCGGAAGAGACGTCGGGCAGCGTCGATCGATGAGTGTGGGTGCCGCCCGGGCCCCCTCGTGCCGGTCCTGCGGTCTCGGGATCCCGCCCATGCGCAACCTCGACGACCGGCCGGGCTTCATCGGCCGGACCCGCGGATGTGAACGGGACCGGCCGATGCCCTTCGGATCGACGCGCGGAGCGCTGACGCATTACGAAGTGACGGCGGCCGGAAGGTCGGGCCGGGTCGCCAGGTGGCCGGCGGCGGTGGGGACGGTGAGGACCATGGTCATGCCGCCGCCGGGGGTGTCCTCGGCGGTGAGGGTGCCCGCGATGGCTTCGGCGAAGCCTCGGGCGACCGCCAGGCCGAGGCCGACGCCCGCGCCCCGCGGGGCGTCGCCGTAGCGTTGGAAGGGCTCGAAGATGCGGTCCTTGGCATCGTCGGGGACGCCGGGGCCGCGGTCGGCCACCCGTATTTCGACGCGGTCACCGAGCGCGCTGGCGGACACCAGCACGGACTCGCCGTCCGGGCTGTACTTCACCGCGTTCTCGACGACGTTGGCCACCGACCGTTCCAGCAGCCCCGGGTCGACGGCGACCATCGGCAGCTCTTCGGGGATGTCGAGGATGACGCTGTCCTCGGGCACGCCGCCGAGCGCCATCGGCACCACCTCGTCGAGGTCGATCTCGCGGATCAGGGGCGTGACGGTGCCGGTCTGGAGCCGGGACATGTCGAGGAGGTTGCCGACGAGGTGGTCGAGGCGGTCGGCGCCCTCCTCGATGCCCGCGAGGAGTTCGGCCTGGTCCTCGTCGGACCATTCGATGTCGTCGGAGCGCAGGGAGGTCACGGAGGCCTTGATGCCGGCCAGGGGAGTGCGCAGGTCGTGACTGACGGCGGCGAGCAGCGCGGTGCGCATGCGGTTGCCCTCGGCCAGTTCGCGGGCGTGGTCGGCCTGGGATTGCAGGCGCTGGCGGTCGAGGACGACGGCGGCCTGCGCCGCGAAGGCCGCCAGCACGCGACGGTCTTCGGCGGGCAGGACACGGCCGGTGAGCGCGAGAGCCATATGGTCGCCGACGGGCATGTCGACGTGCGCGTCCTCGGGGCGTTCGAGCGGGCTGACGTCGCCCACGCTGCCCGAGCAGGTCCAGGGGGCCGTGTCGTTCTCCCGCTCCAGAAGTGCCACCGCATCCATCGCGAAGGTTTCGCGCACCCGCTCCAGGAGGGCGTCGAGGGTGGTTTCGCCGCGCAGCACGCTGCCTGCCAGGAAGGAGAGGATCTCCGACTCGGCGCGCAGCCGGGCGGCTTGATGGGTGCGTCGGGCGGCGAGGTCGACGACTGACGCGACCGAGATCGCCACCAGGACGAAGATGATGAGCGCAAGGATGTTCTTGGGGTCCGCGATGGTGAGGCGGCCCACGGGCGGGGTGAAGAACCAGTTGAGCAGGAGCGAGCCGACCACGGCCGAGGCGAGCGCCGGAACCAGCCCGCCCAGCAACGCCGCGGCAACCGTCAGTACCAGGAACAACAGCATGTCGTTGGCGAGCCCCAGGACCGCCCCCACCTGCAACAGCAGCAGGGTCAGCAGGGCCGGCCCCACCGATCCGACCAACCAGCCCCAGATGATCCGGGGCCGTCCCAGCCGCGCGCTGCGGGCGACCGGGAGCCCGCGTCCCTTGGCGACCTCCTCATGCGTGACGATGTGGACGTCGAGGTCGGGGCCGGAGTCGCGAGCGACGGTCGCGCCGACGCCGGGCCCGAAGATGTACTGCCACGCCTTGCGGCGGCTCGACCCCAGCACGATCTGGGTGGCGTTGACGCCCCGGGCGAATTCGAGCAGGGCGGAAGGGACGTCCTCGCCCATCACGTGGTGGAAAGTTCCGCCCAGGTCCTCGATGAGGGTGCGCTGGACGGCGAGTTCCTTGGGCGAGCCGGCGGCCAGTCCGTCGCTGCGGCCTATGTAGACGGCGAGCACTTCGCCGCCGGCGCCCTTCTCGGCGAGGCGGGCGGCGCGCCGGATGAGGGTGCGGCCCTCGCTGCCGCCCGTCAGACCGACGACGATGCGCTCGCGGGAGCCCCAGATCTTCGAGACCTTGTGCTCGCTCCGGTACTCCTGGAGGTATTCGTCGACCCGGTCGGCCACCCACAGCAGCGCCAGTTCGCGCAGCGCGGTGAGGTTGCCGGGCCGGAAGTAGTTCGACAGCGCCGCGTCGACCTTGTTGGGCTTGTAGATGTTGCCGTGCGCCATCCGGCGGCGCAGCGCGTGGGGCGACATGTCGACCAGTTCGATCTGGTCGGCGCGGCGCACCACCTCGTCGGGGACGGTCTCCTTCTGCCGCACACCCGTTATCGACTCGACGATGTCCCCGAGGGATTCCAGGTGCTGGATGTTCACCGTCGAGATCACATGGATCCCGGCTTCCAACAGCTCCTCGATGTCCTGCCAGCGCTTGGTGTTGCGCGAGCCGGGGACGTTGGTGTGCGCCATCTCGTCGACCAGCGCCACGGCCGGCCTGCGCTCCAGGATCGCGTCCACGTCCATCTCGGTGAAGACCGTGCCGCGGTACTCCATTTCCTTGCGCGGGAGCTGCTCCAGGCCGTGCAGCATCACCTCGGTGCGCGGTCGCTCGTGGTGCTCGACGAAGGCGACCACGCAGTCCGTGCCGCGCTCCACGCGCCGATGCGCCTCCGACAGCATCGCGTACGTCTTGCCGACGCCCGGTGCCGCGCCCAGGTATATCCGAAGCTTGCCGCGTCCCACGTGCTCCCGCTCTCCATGTCGTCTTGGTCAGGGGCTCGAAGCCCGGGTTGTCAGGCGTCGAAGCGGTAGCCCATGCCGGGCGAGGTGGAGAAGTGCTTCGGGTGTGCCGGATCAGGCTCCAGTTTGCGCCTGAGCTGGGCCATGTAGACGCGAAGATAGTTGGTCTGCGTGCTGTGTGACGGACCCCATACTTCCTCCAGCAGCTGCTGCTGGCCGACGAGCCGCCCGCTGTTGCGCACGAGCACCTCCAGCAGGTGCCACTCGGTCGGGGTCAGCCGGACGCCGCGCCCGTCGCGCCGGGCCTTCTTGGCGGCGAGGTCGAGTGTGAAGTCCTCCGTCACGATCACCGTGGCTTCGTCGGACGGCTTGGCCGTATCGATTCTGCGGGCCGCGGCGCGCAGCCGGGCCAGCAGCTCGTCCATGCTGAACGGCTTGGTGATGTAGTCGTCGGCGCCCGCGTCGAGCGCGGTGACCTTCTCGTCGGAGGCCCGGCGGGCGGAGACCACCAGGATCGACGCCCGGCTCCACCCGCGTAGCTCCTTGATCACGTCGAGGCCGTCCATGTCCGGCAGACCGAGGTCGAGCAGGACGACGTCCGGTGGGTGTGCGGCGGCCAGGCGCAGGGCCTGTGCGCCATCGGGCGCGGTGTCCACGTCGTAGTCGCGTGCCTTCAGATTGATCTCAAGGGCCCGTACGAGAGGTGGTTCGTCCTCGACCACCAGCACACGGGTCATCGGTGTCACCTTTCTGTTTTCTGCTGGTCGTACGCGAATCTCTGTCGGTCGTACGCGAAGAACGCGGCGTCGCGGGTGGCCGGTCCCCCATGCCGGCCACCCGCGACGCGGGCACTCACTTCTTGGCGAGTTCCCTCACCGCGATGTTCAGCTTGAGCACGTTCACCGCGGGCTCGCCGAGGAAGCCGGCGGAACGGCCGGCGGTGTTGGCCCTCACCAGCTTCTCGACCTGCCCGACGCTCAGCCGGTTGTGCTCGGCCACACGCTTGACCTGGATCTCGGCGTAGTCGGGCGAGATACCGGGGTCGATGGCGGAGGCCGAACCGGTGACCGCGTCCTTGGGGACCTCGGACTGCGGTACGGCGTTGAACTCGGCGACCTGCTTCTTCGCCGCCTTCACGTTCTTCACCAGCGTGGGGTCGCTCGCACCGAGCTGGCTGGAGCCGGTGGCCATCGGGTCGTACGTGCTGTTGGACGGACGGCCCTGGAACCACTTGGGATCGGGCTTGTCCGTTCCCTTGAAGTTCCAGCTCTGGCCGATGAGCTCGGAGCCCACGACCTTGCCGTCGACCTTCACCTCGGACCCGTTGGCCTTGTCGTGGAAGGCCGCCTGCGCGATGCCGGTGACGACCAGCGGGTAGATGACGCCGCACACGACCGTGAGGACCAGCAGGATGCGTAGTGAGGCCCATGCCAGACGGAGCGTGCTGGTGACGGAGTTGTTCATGGCGGTCACCCGATTCCGGGGATGAGGGAGATGAGCAGGTCGATCAGCTTGATGCCGATGAACGGGGCGATCAGGCCGCCCAGGCCGTAGATGCCCAGGTTGCGGCGCAGCATCTTGTCCGCGCTCATCGGCCGGTACTGCACGCCCTTCAGGGCCAGCGGCACCAGTGCGATGATGATCAGCGCGTTGAAGATGACCGCCGACAGGATCGCGGACTCGGGCGAGGCCAGGCCCATGATGTTGAGCTTGTCCAGGCCCGGGTAGGCCACCGAGAACATGGCCGGGATGATCGCGAAGTACTTCGCGACGTCGTTGGCGATCGAGAAGGTGGTCAGCGCACCCCGGGTGATCAGCAACTGCTTGCCGATCTCGACGATCTCGATGAGCTTCGTCGGGTTGGAGTCCAGGTCCACCATGTTCCCGGCCTCCTTGGCGGCCGAGGTACCGGTGT